>NZ_JAGJBZ010000001.1:3565000-3865000 GCF_020010925.1 Streptomyces griseiscabiei
CCGTACGGCCGTGTGTGCCGGCTAGGACTGACCGGCGCCCGGCGTCTGCGATTCGGCGGGCGGGGTCGAGTCCGTCGTCTCCGTGGGCTCCGTGGTCTCGGCGGGTGCCTCCACCGTCAGTTCGAGGGTGAGGGTCGCGCCGCCCTCGGTCTCGACGCGGAGCAGGTACGTGCCGACGGTGTCGTCCGCGAACAGCTTCGGGAGGGTGAGAAGGCCGCCCGCGTCGGTCTCCAGCTCCACGGTGCGTACGGGCTTGCCGTCCGCGTCCTTGCCGAAGTAGGGGCCCTTGTCGTTCTCGGTGACGTCCACGAGCGACTTGATGAGGGTCGCCTTGACCGCGACGTTGTCGGCGACGGCGCCCCGGTAGGTGGCCTTGAGGCCGATCCGCTCCGCGAACTCCCCGTTCGCGACACAGGTCAGCGCGGTCGTGGTGGTGCGGGCGAGGGCGTCGGCCTGGCGGGCGGTGACGGTGACCTTGTGGTCGAGGGCGGGCACGGCCCGGCCGACGAGAGTGGCGCGGACCGTGACCGCGCCGGTCTTCTCACCGGCCACGAGCGCGGGAGCGGTGGCCTTGCCCGCGCTGTCGGTGAGGACGGTCGCGACCTTCTCGCCATTGGTGAAGGCGGTGCCCGAGTCGCCGAGGACGGTGAAGCGGACCCGGACCTTCGCCACGGCCTTGCCCGCCTTGGTCTCCGTGCGGGTGACGAGCCTGCCGGTGAAGGTGTCGCCGGCCATGGCCGTGAGGTTCGCCGCGCCCGCGTTCTCCAGGTGGTCCACCGTGTCGGTGGGGGTGCTCGGAGCGGACGGCGGGTTGGTGGTCGGCGGGGGCGGGGTGGTGGTGCCGCCGCCCGGCTTCTCCGGGTCCGGCTTCTCCGGCTTCGGCGGGGTGGGGCTGGGGCTGGGCGTGGAGCCGCCGTTGCCGTTGCCGTTCCCGGTGTTGCCGGTGTTGCCGGTGTTCCCGCTGTTGCCGGTGTTGTTGCCGTTGCCGGTGCTCGGGGTCTCGGGCAGGGAGCCGGTGCCGTCCGGGATCTCGTGGGAGCCCTTGCGGTAGTACTCCAGCCACGTCATGACGGTGTTGTAGTACTCCGTCGAGTTGTTGTAGCTGAGGATCGCGCTGCGCAGGTTGCCGTCGTTCGACAGATCCCAGTCGAAGCGGCACAGGTAGTGGCCCGCGGCGAGGGCGGCGTCGTAGACGTTGTTGGGGTCCTTGGCGCCGTCGTCGTTGCCGTCGCGGCCCGCCCACTCCCAGGTGGAGGGGATGAACTGCATGGGGCCCACGGCCCGGTCGTGCGTACTGTCGCCGTCGTAGGCGCCGTTGTCGGTGTCGCTGATGTTCGCGAAGCCGTTGCCGTTGAGCTGGGGGCCGAGGATCTTGCCGATCGTCGTGCCCTCGGCGTCGACCCGGCCGCCGCGGGCCTGGCCGGACTCGACCTTGCCGATGGCGGCGAGGAGTTGCCAGGGCAGGTTGCAGCCGGGCTTGGAGTCGCGCAGGGACGCCTCCGCCTTCTTGTAGGCGTCGAGGACGGTCGCGGGTATGCCGCGCTCGGAGCCGCCGGTGGTGCCCGAGGTGTCGCCCGTGCCCGTCGTCGGGTTGGGACTGTCGAGGGGCGGAAGGTCCGTGAAGTACTGCGAGTTGCCCGAGGCGGTGTCGTCGGCCTGGGTGCTCATCTCCGGGAAGGGCGAGCCCGCGGACTGTCTGCCCGCACTGTCGGTGGTCACTCCCGGGGCCTGGGAAGCGGCCAGTGCCGCCACCGTGGCCGCGGCCAGGGCGGTCGTGGCCGCCCCCTTGCGGAGCCTCAAACCGAACTGCGCCGCCATTGAGTGAACCCCTCCCGGTGGCCGAACGCCGCTGCGTTCTTCCCGCTTCCGCTTATTGATGTCTCAGGCATTCTTCCGGTTCTCACCGGACCGGCTTCCCTGCCCAGGTACACCGACTCCGGAGTTCCGGTCTTGGTTGCGCTGTTCCGGCATTCCCTTTCGAGAAATCCGTCGGCCACCGCGCCGACCGGCGCGACGACCCAGGCGACCCTACGACAACTTCCGTCGCCCGGACACCCGTTCGTGCCCGATATTCACCTATTGGCCATATCGGTTTGCTGTCATGCGGGCACGCCTCGGCTGCCGTGCGGGCGCGGTTCGACTGCCGTGCGGGCGCGTCTCGGAGCGGCGGGCCCGGGTCGCGCATACTGGCGGACGGTCATCGCCGGGCCGACCTGTCCGGCCAAAGTCCGTCACAGGGGGACGACTTGCCCTTCACGCTCAGCCACGCGGCCGCCGTACTGCCCGCCCTGCGGGGGAACGGGACCGCGCGCGGCCCCTTGGTGGCGTCGGTCCTCGTCGCCGGTTCGTTCGCGCCCGACATGACCTACTACGTGGCGAGCGTCCTGCCGGAGGCCATGGAGTTCGGCGATGTCACCCACTCGTTCGCCGGGGTCTTCACCGTGGACGTCCTCGTCGCCTGGGCGCTGGTGGGGCTGTGGCTGCTGCTCCGCGAGCCGCTGGTCGCGCTGCTGCCGAGGGGGCGCCGGGGCAGGGTGGCCGCGCTGGTGCGCTGCGGGACGGGGGCGCGGCGGTTCAGTCCCTCGCTGGCCCTGTGGTGGTACGTGTCCGCCGCCCTCGGCTCGCTCACCCATGTCGTGTGGGACGCGTTCACGCATCTCGACCGGTGGGGGATGCGGCTCTTCCCCGTCCTCGGCGAGGAGATCGCGGGCTCGCCGCTCTACTGGTACCTCCAGTACGGCGGCTCCGCGGTCGCGGCGGTCGTGATCGCCGTCTACCTCGTGCGGGCCCTGCGCCTGCAGCCTCCGGCCGAACCCGTCGGGGTGCCGGCGCTCTCGTCGGCGGACCGGTGGGTGGCGGGGGCCGTCATCGGGGGCTGCGCGCTGGTCGCGGCCGTGCAGCGGGTGGCCCGCTGGTGGGCGCACTGGGGGGCGGTCGCCAAGCCGTACGAGGTGATCCCGACCGTGTGCTTCGGGGCCGGCGCCGGGCTGGTGGTCGGCGTGGTCCTGTACGGCGTCGGCGTCAGGGTGCGGCGCCCGGCTCCCGCCGCTCCGCTGCCCGCCGCCGACGCGGAGGCGGACAGCTCGGTCCGCCGCTGAGGGCCGGGCGCCGCAGGGGGACCCCGCTGGGGATGCGGGGGCGGGCGGCGCGGGCGGCGTACGGGGGGACGTGGCCGAGGAGGGCCGCGAGGGGGTGGGTCAGCGGCCACGGGTAGAGGCTGTGCGGCCGCCGGACGCGTGGGCCGGCCCAGGGGGCCCGGATGAGACGGGTCCGCACCCCTGACAGGCGGGTGGCAGCTGTCGCTGTACGGCGGCGGAGCGTGCGTATGCCCATGCGGGCATCCTTACGGCTGGGCTCGGGCGGGGGCGCCCTGGTGTGGGCCGGTCGGGTGAGTGCGCGGGGGTCGGTGGGGCGGGGTTCGTGGGTGGGTGCGGGTCCGGTGGGGCTTCTCGCGCAGTTCCCCGCGCCCCTGAAAAGCAGGGGCTGCGCCCCTTGCTTTTCCCCCACCCGACCGCCACCTTTCACGCGCGCCCGAACGTCGTCCGTCAGGCCCGCGAGCCCGCGGGCATTCAGGCTCGCGAGAGCCTGGTCTTTCAGGGGCGCGGGGAACTGCGCGAGAAGCCCCACCGGGCCGCACCCGCCGCACGGACCCCGCACCCACCACCCATCCGCTAGTGCGCCGCCGACTCCCAGTCGGAGCCGTACCCCACGGAGACATCCAGCGGCGCCCTCAACCGCACCGCTCCGGCCATCTCGCGGCGGAGGATCCGCTCCGTCGCGTCGCGCTCCCCGGGGGCGATCTCCAGGACGATTTCGTCGTGGACCTGGAGGAGCATGCGGGAGGCGAGCCCCGCCTCGTCCATGGCACGGCCGACGTTCAGCATGGCGATCTTGACGATGTCCGCGGCGGTGCCCTGGATGGGCGCGTTGAGGGCCATCCGCTCCGCGGCCTCGCGACGCTGGCGGTTGTCGCTGTTGAGGTCGGGGAGGTAGCGCCGGCGGCCGAGGAGCGTCGCCGTGTACCCCGTCGCCCGTGCCTCGTCCACGACCCGGCGCAGATAGTCCCGTACGCCGCCGAACCGCTCGAAGTACGCGTCCATCAGGGCCCGCGCCTCGCCCGCGTCGATGTTCAGCTGCTGGGAGAGGCCGAACGCGGACAGCCCGTAGGCCAGGCCGTACGACATCGCCTTGATCTTGCGGCGCATCTCGGCGTCGACGGCGGACTGCTCGACGCCGAAGACCTGCGCGGCGGCGGTCGTGTGCAGGTCCTCGCCGGAGGTGAACGCCTCGATCAGGCCCGCGTCCTCGGAGAGGTGGGCCATCACCCGCAGTTCGATCTGGCTGTAGTCGGCCGTCATCAGGGACTCGAAGCCCTCGCCGACGACGAAGCCCCGGCGGATGGCACGGCCCTCGTCCGTGCGGACCGGGATGTTCTGCAGGTTCGGGTCGACCGAGGACAGGCGGCCCGTGGCGGCGACCGTCTGGTTGAACGTGGTGTGGATGCGGCCGTCCGCCGCGATCGTCTTGATCAGGCCCTCGACGGTGACCCGGAGCTTCGCCTGCTCACGGTGGCGGAGCATGATGACCGGCAGTTCGTTGCCCGTCTGGCCCGCCAGCCAGGCGAGGGCGTCCGCGTCCGTGGTGTAACCGGTCTTCGTGCGCTTGGTCTTGGGCAGGCCCAGCTCGCCGAAGAGCACTTCCTGGAGCTGCTTGGGCGAGCCCAGGTTGAACTCGTGGCCCGCCGCCGCGTGCGCCTCCTTCACCGCCTGCTGCACGGCGCCCGCGAACATCTGCTCCATGGCCTCCAGATGAGCCCGGTCCGCCGCGATGCCGTGGCGCTCCATGCGGGCCAGCAGCGCGGAGGTCGGCAGCTCCACGTCCCGCAGCAGCTCCGCGGCGCCGACCTCGTCCAGGCGCTCCCCGAAGGCCTCGCCGAGGTCGAGGATCGCGCGGGCCTGCACCATCAGCGCGTCGGCCTCGGCGCCCTCGTCCGCGCCGAAGGCCAGCTGACCGTCGGCCGTGGCGGCGGGGGCCAGCTCGCGGCCCAGGTACTCCAGGGAGAGCGCGTCCAGGTCGAAGGAGCGGCGGCCCGGCTTGACCAGGTACGCGGCGAGCGCGGTGTCCATGCCGACGCCTTCGACGGTCCAGCCGTGCTCGGCGAAGACCCGCATCGCGGCCTTGGCGTTGTGGAAGACCTTCGGCCGGGCGCTGTCGGCGAGCCAGGCCGCCCACGCGGTCTCGTCGGTCTCGTCCAGCTGCGTCGGGTCGAACCAGGCGGCGGCGCCCTGGGCCGCGGCGAGCGCGATCTCGGCGACCGAGCCGGTGCCGAGGGCCCAGGTGTCGACGGTGGCGACGCCGAGGATCTCCGTGCCGTGCTCGGTGAGCCAGGGGGCCAGCTCGCCGGAGCCGAGGACCGTGCCGTCCACCTCGACGCCCGGGGCGGCCGGCTCGGCGGTGCCGGCCTCCTCGGCGCCCGGGTCGACGGCCAGCAGGCGCTCTCGCAGCGAGGGGTTGCGGATCTCCAGGGTGTCCAGGACCATCGCGACGGCCTTGCGGTCGTACGCCTCCCGCTCCAGCTCGGCGACGCCCTTGGGCAGCTCGACCGTGCGGACCATCTCGGTGAGGCGGCGGTTGAGCTTGACGGCCTCCAGGTGGTCGCGGAGGTTCTGCCCGGCCTTGCCCTTGACCTCCTCGACGCGCTCGACGAGGTCCGCGAACGAACCGAACTGGTTGATCCACTTCGCGGCGGTCTTCTCGCCGACGCCGGGGATGCCCGGGAGGTTGTCGGACGGGTCTCCGCGCAGGGCCGCGAAGTCCGGGTACTGGGCCGGGGTGAGGCCGTACTTCTCGAACACCTTCTCCGGGGTGAACCGGGTCAGCTCCGAGACGCCCTTCGTCGGGTAGAGCACGGTGGTGTGCTCGCTGACGAGCTGGAAGGAGTCGCGGTCGCCGGTGACGACGAGGACCTCGAAGCCGGCGGCCTCGGCCTGGGTGGCGAGGGTGGCGATGATGTCGTCGGCCTCGAAGCCGTCGACGGCGAAGCGGACGGCGTGCATCGCGTCGAGCAGCTCGCCGATCAGCTCGACCTGACCCTTGAACTCGTCCGGGGTCTTCGAGCGGTTCGCCTTGTACTCGGTGAACTCCTCCGAGCGCCAGGTCTTGCGGGAGACGTCGAAGGCGACCGCGAAGTGGGTGGGGGCCTCGTCGCGCAGCGTGTTCGCCAGCATCGACGCGAAGCCGTAGATCGCGTTGGTCGGCTGGCCCGTCGCCGTCGTGAAGTTCTCCGCGGGCAGCGCGAAGAACGCGCGGTAGGCCAGCGAGTGCCCGTCCATGAGCATCAGCCGGGGACGGCTGCCGCCGGGGGTGCTGTCGGTCTTCTTCGTTCCAGTCTCTGCCACGCCCCCGATCCTGCCACGTACCACTGACAGCCGGACCCACGGACGTACGCGGGGCCACCACGGACGTACGCGGGGCCACCGGAGCCGGAGTGACACCCGGTGCGGCGCCGCCGGGCAGCACCCGGCGCCGCGCGGCACCGCCGCCGTCCCGCGCGTCGAGCGCGCTCGTTTCCTGTCGGGCGTGCGTGCGAGGATCGAAGGCATAGCCTCACGCCCGACATCAGCACGCGTAAGCGAAGGGGAGCAGCCATGGCCGGCAAGGCGCCGAAGAATGATCCTGTTCAGGACGCGCCGCGGGTCGCGGAGCCCAAGCACGCGGCGGCGGGACTGCCGGCGATCGGGCACACCCTGCGGATCGCCCAGCAGCAGATGGGCGTGAAGCGGACCGCGCTGACGCTGCTGCGGGTCAACCAGAAGGACGGCTTCGACTGCCCCGGCTGCGCCTGGCCGGAGCCGGACCACCGGCACGCCGCGGAGTTCTGCGAGAACGGGGCGAAGGCGGTCGCCGAGGAGGCCACGCTGCGGCGGGTCACCCCCGAGTTCTTCGCCGCCCACCCCGTCGCCGACCTCGCCACGCGCAGCGGCTACTGGCTGGGACAGCAGGGGCGGCTCACACACCCCATGTACCTGCCCGAGGGGGGCGACCGGTACGAGCCGGTGTCCTGGGAGCGCGCCTTCGACATCGTCGCCGAGGAGCTGAAGGCCCTCGCCTCCCCCGACGAGGCCCTCTTCTACACCTCCGGCCGCACCAGCAACGAGGCCGCGTTCCTCTACCAGCTGTTCGCCCGTGAGTTCGGCACGAACAACCTGCCGGACTGCTCCAACATGTGTCACGAGTCATCGGGCTCGGCGCTCTCCGAGACGATCGGCATAGGCAAGGGCAGCGTCCTGCTGGAGGACCTCTACCGAGCCGATCTGATCGTCGTCGCCGGCCAGAACCCGGGGACCAACCACCCCCGGATGCTCTCCGCGCTGGAGAAGGCGAAGGCGAACGGCGCGAGGATCATCACCGTCAACCCGCTGCCCGAGGCCGGCCTGGAGCGGTTCAAGAACCCGCAGACCCCGCAGGGCATGCTCAAGGGCGCCGCCCTCACCGACCTGTTCCTGCAGATCCGCATCGGCGGCGACCAGGCCCTGTTCCGCCTCCTCAACAAGCTGGTCCTGGAGACCGAGGGCGCGGTCGACGAGACCTTCGTCGCCGAACACACCCACGGCTTCGAGGAGTTCGCCGAGGCCGCCCGCGCCGCCGACTGGGACGAGACCCTCACCGCGACCGGCCTCACCCGCGAGGAGATCGACGAGGCGCTGCGCATGGTCCTCGCCTCGAAGCGGACCATCGTCTGCTGGGCCATGGGCCTCACCCAGCACAAGCACTCGGTGCCCACCATCCGCGAGGTGGTCAACTTCCTGCTGCTGCGTGGCAACATCGGCCGCCCCGGCGCCGGCGTCTGCCCGGTGCGCGGGCACTCGAACGTGCAGGGCGACCGCACCATGGGCATCTTCGAGCGGCCCGCCCCGGCCTTCCTGGACGCCCTGGAGAGGGAGTTCGGCTTCGCCCCGCCCCGGGAGCACGGCTATGACGTCGTACGCGCCATCAAGGCCATGCGCGACGACAAGGCGAAGGTCTTCTTCGCCATGGGCGGCAACTTCGTCTCCGCCTCCCCCGACACGGAGGTCACCGAGGCGGCGATGCGCCGGGCCCGGCTCACCGTGCACGTGTCGACCAAGCTGAACCGCTCGCACGCCGTCACGGGCGCGCGGGCGCTGATCCTGCCGACCCTGGGCCGCACCGAGCGCGATCTGCAGGGCGGCGGCGAGCAGTTCGTGACCGTCGAGGACTCGATGGGCATGGTGCACGCCTCACGCGGCCGGCTGGAGCCCGCGAGCGGGCAGCTGCTGTCCGAGCCGGCCATCGTGTGCCGGCTCGCCCGCCGGGTCCTCGGCGAGGACAGCCGCACCCCGTGGGAGGAGTTCGAGAAGGACTACGCGACGATCCGCGACCGCATCGCGCGCGTGGTCCCCGGTTTCCAGGACTTCAACGCGCGCGTGGCCGACCCGGGCGGCTTCGCCCTGCCGCACGCCCCGCGCGACGAGCGCCGCTTCCCCACGGCCACCGGCAAGGCCAACTTCACCGCCGCCCCGATCGAGTACCCGGAGCTTCCTGAGGGCCGCCTGCTGCTGCAGACGCTGCGCTCGCACGACCAGTACAACACCACGATCTACGGCCTCGACGACCGCTACCGGGGCATCAGGAACGGCCGCCGGGTCGTGCTGGTCAACCCCGAGGACGCGCGGGCGCTGAAGCTCGCCAACGGGTCGTACGTGGACCTGGTGGGCGAGTGGAAGGACGGCGTCGAGCGACGCGCGCCCGGCTTCCGGGTGGTGCACTACCCGACCGCCCGCGGCTGCGCCGCCGCCTACTACCCGGAGACCAACGTGCTGGTGCCGCTGGACTCCACCGCCGACACCAGCAACACCCCGGCCAGCAAGTCCGTCGTGGTCCGTCTGGAACAATCGTCGACCGACTGAGCGTTTGCTCAGGAGGGCCGGCGCACCCGGCCGGCGACACCCCCGGCGGGCCCGCCCGTCCGGGGCGCGCGATCGACGACGAACGGAGCCCCATGGGCGAGCAGCACCACGCGAAGTTCCCGCAAGAGGTCATCGACGAGTACGCGGCCCTCGGCATCGACCTGGTCGCGATGTTCTCCGCCGGACATCTGGGCACCCGGATGGGCGTGCGGATCGTGGAGGCGTCGGCGGACCGTGTCGTCGGGACGATGCCGGTGGAGGGCAACACCCAGCCGTACGGCCTGCTGCACGGCGGCGCCTCCGCCGTGCTCGCGGAGACGCTGGGGTCGGTCGGCTCCATGCTGCACGCCGGCAGCTCCAAGATCGCCGTCGGTGTGGACCTGAACTGCACCCACCACCGGGGCGTACGGTCCGGGCTGGTGACCGGTGTCGCCACACCGCTGCACCGGGGGCGCTCGACGGCGACGTACGAGATCGTCGTCAGCGACGAGGCGGGCAAGCGGGTGTGCACGGCCCGGCTGACGTGTCTGCTGCGGGACGCCCCTGCGCCCTCGGGTGCGCCGGCGCGGGCGGCGGACTGACGGCCGCGGCGGCCGGGCGGCCCGCGGCGAAGATCGCCTCACCTCTGGCCGCCCGGTCGAGCAGGCCCTAGCGTCGGGGCATGGCAACGGGAGGAGCCCCCTGGCCGGGGGCGGGCGGGTTCCGGGGGCCCGGGCCGGTACCGGCGGTACCGCGGGCCCACGTCCTGGTCGTCGGACGCGCCACGGGGAGACCGGCTGACGCGCGCGACGGCACCTCACCGCCCCCCTCGGCCGCCCCGCCCGGCGTGCCGTGCGCGCGGACCGTGGCCCACCGGCCACGGAAGATCGCGGACACGGCAGAGGTGGACACGGCAGAGGTGGACACGGCGGCCGTGGCACGGGCGGGGCAGCGGTGTACGGCTGCGGCGGCCGTGGCACAGCCGATCGCCCGGCGGACCCGCGCGGACCGCCGGGAACCGTACCGCTCGGGCGGTCCGGGCGAGGGGCACCGGGGATGAGCGGGGTCGGCCCCGTCGAGCCCGGCGAGGGCACGCGCGCGTGGGACGCGCCGGAGGCGGATTCCGCACCCGCGCCGAAGCCCCCTCGCGGGCCGTTCGCGCCGGTGTACGCCCGGCACCGCCGTGCCGTGCTCGCCATGGCCGCGGCCGTGGTCGTGCTCGCGGGCGGCGGCGCCCTGTACGCCACCCGCCCGCACCCGGCACCGACGACGCCGGAGCCGACACCGCGCGAGGCGCCCTACCCCTCCCAGGCGGTCGGCGTGAGCTATCTCGGCCCGGTGCCCCGGTCCGCCGGGGCGTCGCTCGGGAGTTTCGGTTTCGAGCTGGAGCTGCGCGTGCGGTACGGCTCCGCGATCACGGTGGAACGGATGACCCAGCCCTATAGGGGTCTCACTCTGCGGACGGACCCGCGCACTCCGTTCCGGATCGGGACGAAAGGGCCCCAGAAGATCGTCATCACCATGCGCGTCACCGAATGCGGAAAAGTGCCGAAGAACGCCGGGCTTCCTTTCCTGGATGTAACTCTACGTAATACACGCGCAATAGAAGCGCACAGTTTCATCTTGGGCGAACGCTATGCGCAGGACCTCTCCGACGCCCTTCAGGTCGCCTGTAGCAACGATTCCATGTCATCACCAAAAGCCTGAACACTGCTGAACCTACCCGCGTCGACCCTGCACGTTCTCAGCATGCGGACAGGGCGAATCGGCCTGAATTCCGCGCATCCACCCACTGAGTACCGCTCTGCATTACCTCGTGTCATAACAAGAGAGTCACAGCCTTGGTCAGACTCTCCTCCACGTTCCCCACACACGCTTAGAGTCACGCCCAGTCACCGCGCCGACGGAATCGAAGTCACGTCTTCGGCCCAGCGCTCGACTCGGCCACTTCCAACAGGGAGGGCCGTGCCAGGGAAAGGACTGATCGTGCGTCAACGTTCGCTCATAGCCATCACCGCCGCGCTGGCGGCGGGAGCACTCACTCTCACCGCCTGCGGTTCGCGCGACGAGGGCGACGGCGGCTCGGACACCGGCGGTGGCACCAAGATCGTCATCGGCGTCGACGCCCCGCTGACCGGTGACCTCTCCGCCATGGGCCTCGGCATCAAGAACTCCGCCGACCTCGCGGCCAAGACGGCCAACAAGGAGAAGTACGTCGAGGGCGTCACCTTCGAGATCGAAGCCCTCGACGACCAGGCGCAGCCCTCCTCCGGCCAGCAGAACGCCGCCACCTTCGTCGCCAACAAGGACGTCCTCGGTGTCGTCGGCCCGCTGAACTCCGGCGTCGCCGAGTCCATGCAGAAGGTCTTCGACGACGCCAAGCTCGTCGAGGTCTCCCCCGCCAACACCGGCCCGACCCTCACCCAGGGCCCCAAGTGGGAGACCGAGAAGGTCCGCCCGTACAAGTCGTACTTCCGCACCGCGACCACGGACGCCGTCCAGGGCCCGTTCGCCGCGCAGTACCTGTACAACAAGGCCAAGAAGACCAAGGTCTTCGTCATCGACGACAAGAAGACCTACGGCGCCGGCCTCGCGGGCACCTTCACCAAGGAGTTCGAGAAGCTCGGCGGCAAGGTCGTCGGCACCGAGCACATCGACCCCGAGACCAAGGACTTCTCCGCGGTCGCCACCGAGGTCAAGTCCTCCGGCGCCGACGTCGTCTACTACGGCGGCGAGTACCCGCAGGCCGGCCCCCTCACCAAGCAGATCAAGGCCGCGGGCGCCAAGATCCCCGTCGCCGGCGGCGACGGCATCAACAACCCCGCGTACATGGACCTCGGCGGCGACGCCGCCACCGGCGACTTCTCCACCTCCGTCGGCGCCCCGGTCGAGACGCTCGACTCCGCCAAGGAGTTCGTCGCCAACTACACCGAAGCGGGCTACAAGGAGCCCTACGCGGCCTACGGCGGCTACTCCTACGACAGCGCCTGGGCGATCATCGAAGCCGTGAAGAAGGTCGTCGAGGACAACGACGGCAAGCTCCCCGACGACGCCCGCGCGAAGATCACCGAAGCCATGCAGAACATCTCCTTCGAGGGTGTCACCGGCAAGGTCTCCTTCGACGAGTACGGCGACACGACCAACAAGCAGCTGACCGTCTACAAGGTCGAAGGCGGGGAGTGGAAGGCGGTCGACTCCGGTACCTACACCGGCTGACCCCACCCGCACACACATGAGCCGCGCGGGGCGCTGCACCACAGCGCCCCGCGCGGACTCGCATCCGGTCACATTCGTCGAACATCCGAATCTCGGAGGACATGCGGTGAACGAACTGCCGCAGCAGCTGGTCAACGGCCTGCTACTGGGATCCATGTACGGGCTGGTCGCCATCGGCTACACGATGGTCTATGGCATTGTCCAGCTCATCAACTTCGCCCACGGTGAGATATTCATGCTGGGCGGCTTCGGTGCCATCACGGTCTACCTGTACGTGCTGCCCGACGGCACCAACCTGTGGGTGGCGCTCCCCCTCATGCTCGTCGGCGGCATCATCGTCGCCGTACTCGCGGCCGTAGGAGCGGAACGCCTCGCCTACCGCCCCCTGCGCACCGCCCCACGCCTGGCGCCCCTCATCACCGCCATCGGCCTCTCCCTCGCGCTCCAGCAGGCCGTCTGGGCCTGGTACCCGGACGCCAAGGAATCCGTCAACTTCCCGCAGATCAAGGGCGGCCCCTTCGAGATCGCCGGTGTCACCATCCAGACCGGTGACATCTTCCTGCTCATCGCCGCCCCGATCAGCATGGCGGTCCTCGCCTACTTCGTCATGAAGACCCGCACCGGCCGCGGCATGCAGGCCACCGCGCAGGACCCCGACACCGCCAAGCTCATGGGCATCAACACCGACCGCATCATCGTGGTCGCCTTCGCCCTCGGCGCCGCGTTCGCCGCCGTCGGAGCCGTCGCCTACGGCCTCAAGTACGGCCAGGTCCAGTTCCGCATGGGCTTCATCCTCGGCCTCAAGGCGTTCACCGCCGCCGTCCTCGGCGGCATCGGCAACATCTACGGCGCCATGCTCGGCGGCGTCGCCCTCGGCCTCGCCGAAGCCCTTTCCACCGCATACATCTCGGACATCCCCGGCATGGACCAGTTCGGCAGCCAGTCCTGGGCCAACGTCTGGGCGTTCGCACTCCTCATCCTCGTCCTCCTCTTCAGGCCCCAGGGCCTGCTCGGGGAGCGCGTGGCGGACAGGGCGTGACACCGATGACCACACAGACCACCGCATCCCCGGCGCCCGCCGCCAAGCACGACGACACTTCGAGGGGTCTCGTGGGCCTCCCGGAGAACACCGGCCGCGCACTCGCCACCGGCGGCGGCGCCCTCGCCGTCGTCTCCGCCTTCCTCTCCTGGACCTGGACCTCCGCCTTCCCCGGCAACCTCACCGTCTACGGCTACCCCGGCGGCCTCCAGGTCCTCGTCCTCATCGGCGGCGCCCTCACCGCGCTCTTCGGCCTCGCCTCCTACGGCGTCAAGGGCCTGCGCTGGCTCACCCCCTCGGGCGCCGACAGCGCCATCAAGCTCGCCGCCCTCGGCACCTTCGCCACCGCCTGGTACACGGTCCTCGCCATCAGCATCCAGCTCGGCGGCATCGTCAACCTGGAACCCGGCGGCTACGTCGCCGCCGTCGCCAGCCTCGTCGCCCTCCTCGGCGCCCTCGCCCTGCCCTTCACACGGCCGCAGCCCGAGACAGCCGACCCCGAGGACAGCTCCTGGGAGCACTTCCAGCTCGGCCTGCGCAACGCCTGGTCCGTCGTCAAGGCCTGCTTCACCGGCGGCACCGCCACCCCGGCCCGCCAACTCCCCGCCTACGCCGAGATCCTGGTCATCGTCGCGGCACTCGCCCTCGGCCTGACCGTCTTCACCTACGGCATCGGCACCGAGTACGACGAGCTCTTCATCGGCTTCCTCATCACCGCCGGCTTCGGCTTCGCCGCCCTCTCCAAGGCCGGCCTCGTCGCCCGCGTCTCCGCACTCACCGCCAAACACCGCACCGTCACCATGATCGGCGCGTTCGCGGCAGCGGCGGCCTTCCCCTTCACCCAGTCCGACGACCGCTACGCGACCATCGGCGTCTACATCCTGATCTTCGCCACCGTCGCCCTCGGCCTCAACATCGTCGTCGGCCTCGCCGGCCTCCTCGACCTCGGATACGTCGCCTTCCTCGGCGTCGGCGCCTACACCGCGGCCATGGTCTCCGGCTCCCCCTCCTCCCCCTTCGACATCCACCTGCCCTTCTGGGCCAGCGCCATCCTCGGCGCCGCCGTCGCCATGATCTTCGGCGTCATCATCGGCGCCCCCACCCTGCGACTGCGCGGCGACTACCTCGCCATCGTCACCCTCGGCTTCGGTGAGATCTTCCGCATCGCCGTCCTCAACATGGACGGCACCTCCGGACCCGACATCACCAACGGCTCCAACGGCATCGCCTCCATCCCCAACCTCAACATCCTGGGCTTCGACTTCGGCGCCGAACACACCATCGCCGGATTCACCATCGCCCGCTTCGCCAACTACTTCTTCCTCATGCTGCTCATCACCCTCGTCGTGGTGATCGTCTTCCGACGCAGCAGCGACTCCCGCATCGGCCGCGCCTGGATCGCCATCCGCGAGGACGAGACCGCCGCACTGGCCATGGGCATCAACGGCTTCCGGGTCAAGCTCATCGCCTTCGCCCTCGGCGCCGCGCTCGCCGGCCTCGCCGGCACCGTCCAGGCCCACGTCACCTACACCGTGACACCCGAGCAGTACCAGTTCGCCCACGTGGTCCCGCCCAACTCGGCGTTCCTCCTCGCCGCCGTCGTCCTCGGCGGCATGGGCACCATCAGCGGACCCCTCGTCGGCGCCGCACTGCTCTACCTCATCCCCGCCAAGCTCCAGTTCCTCGGCGACCTCCAGCTCTTCGCCTTCGGCATGGCCCTCGTGCTCCTCATGCGCTTCCGCCCGGAAGGACTCATCCCCAACCGGCGCCGCCAGCTCGAATTCCACGAAGAAGCCGAAGCACCCACAGTCCTCAGCAAGGCAGGGGCCTGACCCATGACCACCGACACCACCACCAAGGACGCCACACCCGGCGCCACCCCCGCCGAGACCGTCCTCGACGCCCGCGGCGTGACCATGCGCTTCGGCGGCCTCACCGCCGTACGCAACGTCAACCTCACCGTCAACAGCGGCGAGATCGTCGGACTCATCGGCCCCAACGGCGCCGGCAAGACGACCTTCTTCAACTGCCTCACCGGCCTCTACATCCCCACCGAGGGAGAAGTCCGCTACAAGGGCCAGGTCCTGCCGCCCAAGTCCTTCAAGGTCACCGCCGCAGGCATCGCCCGCACCTTCCAGAACATCCGTCTCTTCGCCAACATGACGGTCCTGGAAAACGTGCTCGTCGGACGCCACACCCGCACCAAGGAAGGCCTCTGGTCCGCCCTCCTGCGCGGCCCCGGCTTCCACAAGGCCGAGAAGGCCTCCCGCGAACGCGCCATGGAACTCCTGGAGTTCGTCGGCCTCGACGCCAAGGCCGAACACCTCGCCCGCAACCTCCCCTACGGCGAACAGCGCAAGCTGGAGATCGCCCGGGCACTCGCGAGCGAACCCGGCCTGCTCCTCCTCGACGAGCCCACCGCAGGCATGAACCCCCAGGAGACGCGGACGACCGAAGAACTGGTCTTCGCCATCCGCGACAAGGGCATCGCCGTCCTCGTCATCGAGCACGACATGCGGTTCATCTTCAACCTCTGCGACCGCGTCGCCGTCCTCGTCCAGGGCGAAAAACTCGTCGAGGGCGACAGCGCCACCGTCCAGGGCGACGAACGCGTCGTCGCCGCCTACCTCGGCGAACCCTTCGAGGACGCACCCGGCCAGGACGAGGTCGCCGAAGTCGAAGCCGCCGAAGCCAACGCCGAGCCCCCGAAGGACACCGCGCCCGGCGCGCCCGGCAAGGAGAACGACCGATGACCGCACTCCTCGAAGTCGAAGACCTCCGGGTCGCCTACGGCAAGATCGAAGCCGTCAAGGGCATCTCCTTCAAGGTCAACGCCGGCGAGGTCGTCACCCTCATCGGCACCAACGGCGCCGGCAAGACCACGACCCTGCGCACCCTCTCCGGGCTGCTCAAGCCCGTCGGCGGCCAGATCAAGTTCAACGGCAAGTCGCTCAAGAAGATCCCCGCGCACGACATCGTCGCGCTCGGACTCGCCCACTCCCCCGAGGGGCGGCACATCTTCCCGCGCATGACCATCGTGGACAACCTGCGCCTCGGCGCGTTCCTCCGCGACGACAAGGCCGGCATCGAGAAGGACATCCAGCGCGCCTACGACCTCTTCCCCATCCTGGGAGAACGCCGTAACCAGGCCGCCGGCACCCTCTCCGGCGGCGAGCAGCAGATGCTCGCCATGGGCCGCGCGCTCATGTCCCAGCCCAAGCTGCTCATGCTGGACGAGCCCTCCATGGGCCTGTCCCCCATCATGATGCAGAAGATCATGGCCACCATCGCCGAACTGAAGTCCCAGGGCACCACGATCCTGCTCGTCGAACAGAACGCGCAGGCCGCGCTCTCCCTCGCCGACCAGGGTCACGTCATGGAGATCGGCAAGATCGTCCTCTCGGGCACGGGCGGCGATCTGCTGCACGACGAGTCCGTCCGCAAGGCGTACCTCGGCGAGGACTAGCCCCCGGCCCCCTCACGACGACGAGGCCCGCACCCCCCTTCAAGTGGGGGTGCGGGCCTCGCTGTATACCGGGGGGGGCGCGGACTCAGCCCTTCGCGGCCTTCTTCTCGTCGGCGTCCTGGATGACCGCCTCCGCCACCTGCTGCATCGACATCCGACGATCCATCGACGTCTTCTGGATCCACCGGAACGCGGCCGGCTCCGACAGCCCGTACTCCGTCTGCAGAATCGACTTCGCCCGGTCCACGAGCTTGCGGGTCTCCAGGCGGAGCGTGAGGTCGGCGACCTCCTTCTCCAGCTCCTTCAGCTCCGTGAACCGCGACACGGCCATCTCGATCGCCGGCACGACATCACTCTTGCTGAACGGCTTCACCAGATACGCCATCGCCCCGGCGTCCCGGGCCCGCTCCACCAGGTCGCGCTGCGAGAACGCGGTCAGCATCAGCACGGGGGCGATACGCTCCTCGGCGATCTTCTCCGCCGCCGAGATACCGTCCATCTTCGGCATCTTCACATCGAGGATCACGAGGTCCGGCCGGTGCTCCCGGGCCAGCTCGACAGCCTGCTCCCCGTCCCCGGCCTCACCCACGACCGAGTAGCCCTCCTCCTCCAGCATCTCCTTCAGATCGAGACGGATCAGCGCCTCGTCCTCGGCGATGACGACACGGGTCGTCAGCGGAGGCACGTGCGACTTGTCATCGTCGTCGGCGACGGGCTGGGGCGACTCGGGGGAGGTCACGGGGGCTCCTTGCTGCAGGCAGGTTACTGCTGACATGAGGGTACCTAGCTGCGGGTGGCTCCGGTGAACCGGTACACTTCCGGCAGCTACACAGGTTGCCCGGTTGGAGGAACTGGTCAGACTCGCGGTGCTCAAACCACCGTGCCTTAGGGCATGTGGGTTCGAATCCCACACCGGGCACTTCAGAAGCGGATGTTCACCTTCTCGTGAACATCCGCTTTTTACTGCGCCTGGCCGCCATAAGTAACACAGAGTGGCCGCATGTACGACATCAGCACACGCAAGCGGGCACTGGCGCTGGTCGCCCAGGGACGCAGCCTGAACTCCGTGAGCCGGGAGACCGGCATCTCCCGCGCCGCGATCCGCTCTTGGCAGGAACGCCTTGAGCCTCTGCCCCGTATGACGGTCCCCGACCCGGGGCCACCTGCCGATGAGCACGCGTACGCCTACCTGCTCGGCCTCTATCTCGGCGACGGCTGCATCAGTGCCCATCCACGCGGCACCGGCTACTACCTCCGTATCGCGTGCGCCGACGCGTGGCCCGGACTCATCCAGCAATGCCGTGAGGCCATGACGAAGGTGCGTCCCGGCGTCGGTGTCTACGCGCTTCAGCAACAGGGCTACTCGATGGTGACGAGCTACTTTCGCCTCTGGCCCAGCCTCTTTCCACAACACGGCCCCGGCAAGAAGCACGAGCGGCGGATCGTTCTCGAACCCTGGCAGCAGGACATCGTCGACGCCCACCCGTGGCAGTTCATCCGCGGCCTCATCCACTCCGACGGGTGCCGCATCACCAACTGGACGACCCGCCTCGTCGGCGGTGAGCGCAAGCGCTACGAGTACCCCCGCTACTTCTTCACCAACCTGTCGGCCGACATCATCCGGCTCTTCACGGACACGCTGGACCGGGTGGGCGTCGAATGGAAGCCGGCCAACGCGCGCAACATCTCTGTCGCCCGCAAAGCCTCCGTAGCCCTCATGGACGCCCACGTAGGCCCCAAGTACTGACCCCCACCCCCTACTTGGGCCTCGCGCCCTCCCCGATCCGATGCACTCGGACCATGTTCGTCGTCCCCGCCACCCCCGGGGGTGACCCGGCGGTGATGACGACCACGTCACCCTTCCCGCAACGGCCGTACTTCAGCAGCAGCTCGTCCACCTGGTCGACCATCGCGTCCGTGGAGTCGACCTCGGGGCCGAGGAAGGTCTCCACGCCCCAGGTCAGGCTCAGTTGGGAGCGGGTGGCCGGGGTGGGGGTGAAGGCGAGCAGGGGGATCGGGGAGCGGTAGCGGGAGAGGCGGCGGGCCGTGTCGCCGGACTGGCTGAGGGCGACGAGGAACTTGGCGTCGAGGAAGTCGCCGATCTCGGCCGCCGCGCGGGCCATGGCGCCGCCCTGGGTGCGGGGTTTGTTGTGTTCGGTGAGGGGTGGGAGGCCCTTGGCCAGCAACTCGGATTCCGCCGCCGCGACGATGCGGCTCATCGTGCGGACCGTCTCCGCGGCGTACTTGCCGACGCTGGTCTCGCCGGAGAGCATGACCGCGTCCGTGCCGTCGAGGACGGCGTTGGCGACGTCGCTGACCTCGGCGCGGGTGGGCCGGGAGTTGTGGATCATCGAGTCGAGCATCTGGGTGGCGACGATGACCGGTTTGGCGTTGCGCTTGGCGAGTTTGACCGTGCGCTTCTGGACCAGGGGGACCTGTTCCAGGGGCATTTCGACGCCCAGGTCACCGCGCGCGACCATGATGCCGTCGAAGGCGGCGACGATCTCGTCGATGTTCGCCACCGCCTGCGGCTTCTCGATCTTGGCGATGACGGGGAGGCGGCGGCCCTCCTCGTCCATGATCCGGTGGACGTGTTCGATGTCGCGGGCGGAGCGGACGAAGGAGAGGGCGATGATGTCGAAGCCGGTGCGCAGGGCCCAGCGGAGGTCTTCCTCGTCCTTCTCCGACATGGCGGGGACGGACACCGCGACGCCCGGGAGGTTGAGTCCCTTGTGGTCGGAGACCATCCCCCCTTCGACGACCCTTGTGCGGACGCGGGGCCCGTCGACCGCCGTGACCTCCAGCGTCACCTTGCCGTCGTCGACGAGGATCTGTTCGCCGGGGCTGACGTCGGCCGCCAGGCCGTCGTACGTCGTGCCGCAGCCGTCGCTGTCGCCTTCTGCCCCCTGCTCCACGCTGATGGTGAAGGTGTCGCCGCGTTCGAGGAGTACGGGGCCTTCGGTGAAGCGGCCGAGGCGGATCTTCGGGCCCTGAAGGTCGGCGAGGGTGCCGACGCTGCGGCCGGTCTCGTCGGCGGCCTTGCGGACGTGGTGGTAGCGCTCGTCGTGTTCGGCGTGGCCGCCGTGGCTGAGGTTGAAGCGGGCGATGTCCATGCCGGCCTCGACCAGGGCCTTGATCTGGTCGTACGAGTCGGTGGCGGGCCCGAGGGTGCAGACGATCTTTGCTCGGCGCATGGTTCGAGCCTAGGGCTTACCCGTCGGTAGTGATTTGGTGGAGCGTGACTACTCAACGGCCGTCAGGTGAAGGGTAATTGACAAGTGGTCACCACAATGGGCCCGATGGCCGCCAAGCAGTGAAGGGATCGGGTCACAGGCGTGGGGGCAGCATCGTGAAGCGTGCGTCGACCTGTGCGTGGACGTGTTGACGCTGGGGTTCGAGGTCGAGGGGCGCGGCGGTGCTGTCGGCTTGGGCGGCCATGGAGCGCATGCGGGCGCCGTGGGGTGCGGGGCCGGTGGGCTGGGGGGTCTCGGCTCCGATGTCGGCGAGTTCGACGAGGGCGGCGAGGGTGGTGCCGAGGGCTTCGGCGTATTCGCGGGCGCGTTGTACGGCTTCTTTGACGGCCTGCTGCCTGGCGCGTTTGTGGGCGGGTGAGTCGGGGCGCAGGGCCCACCAGGGGCCGTCGACGTGGGTGAGGTCGAGGTCGGCGAGGCGGGTGGTGAGTTCGCCGAGGGCGGTGAAGTCGGTGAGTTCGGCGGTGATGTGGACGCGGCCGTGGTAGGCGTGGATGCGTTCGCCTCTGCCCTTTTCCTTGAGTTCGGGGGTGAGGGAGAAGGTGCCGGTCTCCAGTCGTTCGACGGCTTCGCCGTAGCTTTTGACGAGGTCGAGGACGGTGGTGTTGCGGTGGGTGAGGTCGTCGAGGGCGGCGCGGCGGTCCTTGCCGCGGGCGAGGACGGTGACTCCGATGCGGGCTGTCTCGGGGTCGACTTCGAGGTGGGCTTCGCCGCGGACGGCGATGCGGGGGGCGTCCGGGGTGCCGTAGGGGACGGCGGGCGGGGCTTCCTCTGCGCTGGTGGTCATACGCCCCACTCTGTCACCGATGGCCTGGTGGCAGGGGTGTGCGGGTCACCAGATCGCAACCTGTGGGGTCTGTTGCGTCGGGGGTGGTTCGGGTCAGAATCTACGCGCGTCGTCACCTTTGGTCGGGTGTTTTGTCGTCCATGGTCTACGCGCGTTGAGATCGTCCGTTCTCCGAGGAGTACCCGAGATGCCCTTGAACCGCCGGAAGTTTCTGAAGAAGTCGGCCGTGACCGGTGCGGGCGTGGCCATCGCCGGTTCGGCCATGGCTCCGAGCGCGCAGGCGGCGGAGGCGAAGGCCACCGGCCGGAAGAAGGACACGGACCGGTACAGCTTCACCGTGATGGGGACGACCGACCTGCACGGCAACGTCTTCAACTGGGACTACTTCACGGACAAGGAGTTCGACGACAAGGCGCACAACGACGTCGGTCTGGCGAAGATCTCGACGCTGGTGAACCGGATCCGTAAGGAGAAGGGGCGTCGGAACACGCTGCTGATCGACGCGGGTGACACCATCCAGGGCACGCAGTTGTCGTACTACTACGCGAAGGTGGACCCGATCACCGCCAAGGGCGGTCCGGTGCACCCGATGGCGCAGGCGATGAACGCGATGGACTACGACGCGGCGGCGCTGGGGAACCACGAGTTCAACTACGGCATCCCGGTGCTGCGGAAGTTCCAGAAGCAGTGTCGTTTCCCGCTGCTGGGGGCGAACGCGCTGGACGCCAAGACGCTGCTGCCGGCGTTCCCGCCGTACAGCATGCACCGGATGCGTACGCCGCACGGGCCGGATGTGCGGGTGGCGGTGCTGGGGCTGACGAACCCGGGTATCGCGATCTGGGACAAGGCCAATGTGCAGGGGAAGATGACGTTCCCGGGGCTGGAGGAGCAGGCGGCGAAGTGGGTGCCGAAGCTGCGGTCGATGGGTGCGGACGTGGTCATCGTGTCGGCGCACAGTGGGTCGTCGGGGACGTCGTCGTACGGTGACCAGTTGCCGTACATCGAGAACGCGGCGGGGCTGGTGGCCGAGCAGGTGCCGGGGATCGACGCGATCCTGGTGGGGCACGCGCACACGGAGATCCCGGAGTACTTCGTCACCAACAAGGAGACCGGCAAGCGGGTCGTGCTGTCGGAGCCGCTGAAGTGGGGGCAGCGGCTGACGTTGTTCGACTTCGAGATGGTGTGGAGCAAGGGCTCCTGGAAGCTGGAGAAGGTCGGCGCGCAGGTCCTGAACTCCAACACGGTGGAGGAGGACCCGAAGATCGTGTCGATGCTCGTGGACGAGCACGAGAAGGTCGTGGCGTACGTCAACCAGATCATCGGTACGAACGCGGCCGAGATGACGTCGGTGGAGGCGCCGTACAAGGACGTCCCGATCATCGATCTGATCAACCACATCCAGGCCGACACGGTGAAGCAGGCGCTCTCCGCGACCGAGTACGCGTCGCTGCCGGTGCTGTCGCAGGCGGCGGCGTTCTCGCGGAGCGCGGTGATCCCGGCGGGGAACGTCACCATCCGTGATGTGGCCGGTCTGTATGTCTTCGAGAACACGCTGGAGGCGCGTCTGATGACGGGTGCGCAGATGAAGGCGTATCTGGAGTTCTCGGCGAACTACTTCGTGCAGACGGCGGCGGACGCGGTGGTCGATCCGGCGCTGCTGACGAACGCGAACGGTACGCCGGACTACAACTACGACGCGGTGAGCGGTCTGTCGTACGAGATCGACATCGCGAAGCCGGCCGGGTCGCGGGTCACGAACGTGCGGTTCGAGGGTGCGCCTCTCGCGGACGACCGGAAGTTCGTGTTCGCGGTGAACAACTACCGGGCCAACGGCGGTGGCAACTTCCCGCATGTCGCCGCGGCCCAGATGGTGTGGTCGAACTCGGACGAGATCCGTAACACGATGATCGCGTGGGTGAAGGCGAAGGGGTCGATCGACCCGGCGGCGTTCGCGTCGGTGGACTGGAAGCTGACGCGGAACGGTACGCCGGTCTTCTAGAGCCCCTGTTGTTCTAGAGGTCCAGGAGGGACAGGTCGACGGCGTCGGCGAGGGCTTTCGCGCCGGCGTCGTTGACATGGAGGCCGTCGCCGCTGTTGTAGGGGGCGTGGATGCGGGTGGGGTGGTCCGGGTCCGCGACGGCGGCGGCGGTGTCGACGACGGCGTCGAAGGGGTGGGTGTCGCCGAGGAGCCAGGTGTTGACCTGGGCGCGTACGGTCTGGCCCTCGTCGGTGTCGTAGCCGGGGTAGACGGTGCCGGCGTAGGGGCCGACGGTGGCGGCGATGACGGTGAGTCCGGCGTCGTGGAGGCGGTCGGCGAGGGTGGTCAGGCCGGTGATCAGGTCGGCGGCGGTGGGGAGTTTGGCGGGTTCGGGGAAGGCGATGGCGCCGGGCAGGCCGAGGTCGTTGAGGCCGGTGTGGATGATGACGTGGCTGACGCCGGGGATGTCGAGGACGTCCCGTTCGACTCGGGACAGCAGGTGGGCGCCGATCTCGTCGGTGAGGAGGCGGTTGCCGGAGATGCCGGTGGCGACGATCCAGCCGGTGGTGAGGCGGCGGTCGAGTTGGGCGGGGAAGCTGTTCGAGGTGCCGGGGGTGGTGGCCATGCCCTCGATCCAGGAGTCCCCGAAGGCGACGGCGATACGGGTGGTGTCGGGGGCGAGGACGTCGAGGCCGGTGAGGAAGTGCCCGGTGATGAGTTCGTCGGACTCGTCGAGGGATGCGGCGGTGAGCTGGTCGCCGGGGACGGCGTGGCCGACGTCGTAGGGGATGGCGGTGTGGGTGGTGAGGCCGGTGTCGCCGGGGAGGTAGAGGCTGAGGGCGAGTTCCCGGCCGGCGGTGACGGGGCCTTCGACGGGGTCGCTGACGATCTCTTCGCCGGGCGGGACGGTGGCGGTCTCGGCGCCGGCGAAGCGGAGGGTGACATCGGTGGCGGGGTCGATGGCGCTGCATTCGACGCGGTGGGCGAGGTGGGCGCCGCCGATCTCCAGTGGGGTGCGGCCGTAGCGGTTGCTGAGGCGGACGCGCAGGGCGTCGCCGCCGCCCGCCGGGCGCAGGGTCTGGCGGACGGTCTGGTCGGTGAAGCCTCGGACCTCGAAGAGCTTGAAGGCTTCGTGGGGGTCGATGACGGCGGAGCGGTGGGCGGCGATCCAGGTCTTGCCTGCGCGGGTGCGGGTCATGGCCGAAAGGTAGGCAGTTTCCCTGCAGCCGTCACCACTTCTGCCCTACTTCTTTACTCTTCGATTACCTGACGTCGGCGAGGGGCGTCAGCCGGGGTGCGGACTTCTCGCCGCGCGCGGGCGGGATCCGCGGCCCGGGTTCGAGGCCGAAGGTGGTGAACGCGGTGCGGCCCGGCAGGGGGTAGGGCTCCTTGTCGGTGAGGGTGTTGAGGATGCGGGCGCTGCGCCAGGCGGCGAGGCCGAGGTCGGGGGCGCCAACGCCGTGGGTGTGCAGTTCGGCGTTCTGGACGTAGACATGGCAGCCGGCGGCGGTGACGGACGGGTCGAGGATCATCCGGAACCGGTCGTCGACGCGGGGCCGTTCCCGGCTGTCGCGCCGCATGTACGGGTCGAGGCCGGCGAGGACCCGGTCGAGGGGCCGCTCGCGGTAGCCGGTGGCGAGGACGACGGCGTCGGTGGTGAGGCGGGAGCGGGTGCCCTGTTCGCTGTGTTCGAGGTGGAGTTCGACCTTGGTGGTGGCGAGCCGGCCGGCCGTGCGGACGTGGACGCCGGGGGTGAGGACGGCGTCGGGCCAGCCGCCGTCGAGGGTGCGGCGGTACAGCTCGTCGTGGATGGCGGCGATGGTGTCGGCGCCGATGCCCTTGTGGAGCTGCCACTGGGCGGCGACGAGCCGGTCCCGGGTGGCTTCGGTGAGGGCGTGGAAGTAGCGGGTGTAGTCCGGGGTGAAGTGTTCGAGGCCGAGCTTGGAGTACTCCATGGGCGCGAACGCCTCGGTGCGGCCGAGCCAGTGCAGCCGCTCGCGGCCCGCGGGCCGGTGGCGCAGCAGGTCGAGGAAGATCTCGGCCCCCGACTGTCCGGCGCCGATGACGGTGACGTGTCCGGCGGACAGCAGGCGGTCGCGCGCGCCGAGGTAGTCCGCGGCGTGGATCACGGGCACGCCGGCGGCCTCGACGAGCGGCTTCAGGGGTTCGGGGACATGGGGTTCGGTGCCGACGCCGAGCACGATGTTCCGGGCGTACGTACGGCCGAGGATCTCGGTCTCGCCGTCGTCGTCGAGGTGGGTGTGGTCGACCTCGAAGAGGTCCCGTTCGGGGTTCCAGCGGACCGAGTCGACCTGGTGTCCGAAGCGCAGTCCGGGGAGGTTCTCGGCGACCCAGCGGCAGTAGGCGTCGTACTCGGCGCGCTGGATGTGGAACCGCTCGGCGAAGTAGAACGGGAAGAGCCGGTCGCGGGTCCTGAGGTAGTTCAGGAACGACCAGGGGCTCTTCGGGTCGGCGAGGGTCACCAGGTCGGCCAGGAAGGGCACTTGGACGGTGGCGCCCTCGATGAGCAGGCCCGGGTGCCAGTCGAAGCCGGGGCGCTGTTCGTAGAAGACGGCGTCGAGTTCGGTGAGGGGGTGGGCGAGGGCGGCGAGGGAGAGGTTGGCGGGTCCGATGCCGACGCCGACGAGGTCGCGGGGGGCTTCGGGTTCGCGCCGGTCGTGCGCGGGGGGCGTGCTCATCTGGGGGTGTGTCCTTCGGGAGGTTCGGTGAGTGCGGCGGCTTCCACGAGCTTCAGCAGGGCGGTGAGGTCGGCCGGCCGGGTGTGCGGGTTGAGCAGGGTGGCCTTGAGCCACAGGCGGCCGTCCAGCGCGGCGCGGCCTATGACGGCCCGGCCGTCGTGGAGGAGCCGGCGGCGTACGGCGGCCACGGTGTCGTCGGTGGCTCCGGCGGGCCGGAAGAGGACCGTGCTGAGGGTGGGCCGGTCGTGCAGGTCGAAGCCGGGGTGTGCCTCGACGGCGGTGGCGAACTCCTGGGCGAGTGCGCAGACCTGGTCGACGAGACGGCCGAGTCCGGTGCGCCCGACGGTCTTGAGGGTGACGGCGATCTTGAGGATGTCGGGCCGCCGGGTGGTGCGCAGGGACCGGCCGAGCAGATCGGGCAGTCCGGCCTCGGTGTCGTCGTCCGCGTTGAGGTAGTCGGCCCGGTGCCCGAGGACGGCGAGGTCGTGCGCGTCCCGTACGGCGAGGAGGCCGGCGGCGACCGGCTGCCAGCCGAGTTTGTGCAGGTCCAGGGTGATGGTGTGGGCGCGGGCGAGGCCGTCCAGGCGGGCCCGGTGCCGGTCGCTGAAGAGGAGGCCTCCGCCGTAGGCCGCGTCGACGTGGAGGCGGGCGCCGTGGGCCGCGCACAGGTCGGCGATCTCGGGCAGCGGGTCGATGAGCCCGGCGTCGGTGGTGCCGGCGGTGGCGGCGACCAGCAGGGGCCCCTGGAGGTGGGTGAGGGCGTCGTCGAGGGCGGCGGGGTCCAGGGTGCCGGCCGGGGTGGGGACGGCGACGGGTTCGGGGAGGCCGAGGAGCCAGGCGGCGCGGGGCAGGGAGTGATGGGCGGCGGCGCCGTGGACGAGCCGTACGCCGGGGTGTGCCTCGCGGGCCAGCAGGACGGCGAGGTGGTTGGCCTCGGTGCCTCCGGTGGTGACCAGCGCGTCGGCGGCGCCGGCCGCCTCGGCGAGGGCCCGGGTGACCAGCGCTTCGAGCGCGGAGGCGGCCGGGGCCTGGTCCCAGGAGTCGAGGGAGGGGTTCAGTACGGAGACGGCGAGGTCGGCGGCGGCTGCCACGGCCAGGGGCGGGGTGTGGAGGTGGGCCGCGCACAGGGGGTCGGCGGGGTCGGCGGTGCCCGCCGCGAGGACCCGGACCAGCCGGTGGAGGGCGTCCGGCTCACCCTCGGCGGGGAGCGGCTCCCCGAGCGCGTCCCGCACCGCCGCGGCGACCGCCTCCGGGCCGCCGGCCGGGAGGGGCCCGCCGCGCGCCTCGGTCCCCTCCCGAAGCGCGTCGAGCACGGTGTCGAGCAACGGCCGGAGCGCGTCGGGACCTTGGGGTCCCGAGGCGAGGGGCGGGGTGGTCATGGGTTCCTCCGAGCACGGGGAATCCCATCTTGTACGCCGATCGGGTGCAGGTCCCGGAAAGGCCGTTGATTACAGCCGAAAGAGGGTACGGGAGATCACCCTCGACAGCAGCGGGCCCCAAAGGGGCGCGGGGAACTGCGCGACCGGCCCCATACGGCCGCAAGCCCGCAGTACACCCGAACCCCTACGTCGAGCCCCGGTTATCCCTCCCGCACCCGCAACGCCCTCGCGAGATCATCCAGTTGATCCACGAGCTTCCGCCGCAGCGCCGGAATCGCCTCCCCGCCCTCCAGGCACCGCTCCCCCAGCGCGAGCGTCCCCGCGTCCACCGCGTACACCGGGAACGCCCAGCGGCCCGCCGCCTCGGCGATCGCCGGCCCGCGCCGAGCGGCCAGCGCCACCGCGTCGCCCCAGTACCGCTCGACGTACTCCGTGAGGAGTTCCGCCTGCTCCGGCTGCCAGAACCCCTGGGCCGTCGCGGTGAACACGTAGTTGGAGAGGTCGTCGGTGGTGAACATCGCCTCCCAGGCGGCCCGCTTGGCCTCGGCGTCGGGCAGTGCGGCCCGGCAGCGGGCGGCGCCCTCCCGGCCGCTGGCGCTGGGGTCGCGTTCCAGTTCCGCGTCGATCGTGGCGGCGTCCACCGCACCGAGCACGGCGAGCCGGCCGAGGACGCGCCAGCGCAGTTCGGGGTCCAGCTCCGGGCCGCCCGGGACCGTGCCGTCGGCGAGCCAGGCGGCGATCGTCTCGGGGTGGGCGGCGACGTCGATGAAGTGGCGTACGGCGGTCAGCCGCAGGCCGGGGTTGTCGCCGTCCTCGGTGCGGCGGATGAGGTCGCGGCACAGGGAGCCGAGCGTGGCGAGGCCGGCGGCGCGCTGCTCGGGGGCGAGGAAACGGTCGGCGACCTGGGTGGTGGCGAAGGCGAGGACGCCCTGCACGACGGCGAGGTCGGTCTCGCGCGGGAGGTGGGTGCGGGCCGCCTCCAGGTAGGCGGTGGGCGGGAGTTCGGCGTCGCGCACGGCGTCGCGCAGGGCGTTCCAGACGACCGCGCGGGTGAGCGGGTCGGGGAGGCCGCTGAGGTGGGCGGTGACGGCGGCGAAGGACTCGGGGTCGAAGCGGACCTTGGCGTAGGTGAGGTCGCCGTCGTTGAGGAGGAGCAGCGCGGGCCGTTTGCCGATGGGCTGGTCGGCGCTCTGCGGGAGGTCGAGTTCGACGCGGCCGCGGAGGGTGAGGTGGCCCTGGTCGTCGCCGGGGTCACGGTCGTAGACGCCGACGGCGATGCGGTGGGGGCGGCTGCCGGTGTGGTCGACGGTGAGGGTGTGGGTGCCGTCGGCGGCGCGGGCGATCCTGGGGGTGAGGGTGTCGACGCCGGTGGTGCGCAGCCAGGCGTCGGCCCAGGCGTGGACGTCGCGTTCGGTGGCGCCGGCGAGGTTGTCGATGAAGTCGGCGAGCGTGGCGTTGCCGAAGCGGTGCCGGGTGAAGTGGGCGTTGATGCCGGCGAGGAAGTCCTTCTCGCCGAGCCAGGCGACGAGTTGGCGCAGCGCGGAGGCGCCCTTGGCGTAGGAGATGCCGTCGAAGTTGAGGAGGGCGGCGGCGGTGTCGTCGACGTTCTCGGGGGCGACGGGGTGGGTGGAGGGGCGCTGGTCGGCGTCGTAGCCCCAGGCCTTGCGGGCGATGCCGAAGTCGACCCAGGTGTCGGTGAAGCGGGTGGCCTCGGTGAGGGTCTGGTAGCCCATGTACTCGGCGAAGGACTCGTTCAGCCAGATGTCGTCCCACCACCTGAGGGTGACGAGGTCGCCGAACCACATGTGCGCCATCTCGTGGGCGATGACCATGGCGCGGGTCTGGCGTTCGGTGTCGGTGACGGCGGAGCGGTAGACGAACTCGTCGCGGAAGGTGACGAGGCCGGGGTTCTCCATGGCGCCGGCGTTGAACTCGGGGACGAAGGCCTGGTCGTAGGAGTCGAAGGGGTAGGGCTCCTCGAACTTGTCGTGGTAGCGGTCGTAGAGGGCGCGGGTGATGTCGAGGATCTCGTCGGCGTCGGTGTCGAGGTGGGGGGCGAGCGAGCGGCGGCAGTGGATGCCGAAGGGCAGGCCGCGGTGCTCGGTGCGCACCGAGTGCCAGGGGCCGGCGGCGACGGCGACGAGGTAGGTGGAGATCAGCGGGGTGGTGGCGGCCCGCCAGGTGCCGTCGCCCTGGTGTTCCGTGACGCCGTTGGCGAGGACGGTCCAGCCCTCGGGGGCGGTGACCGTGAGGTCGAAGACGGCCTTGAGGTCGGGCTGGTCGAAGGCGGCGAAGACGCGCTGGACGTCGTCCATGAAGAGCTGGGTGTAGACGTACGTCTCGCCGTCGGTGGGGTCGGTGAAGCGGTGCATGCCCTCGCCGGTGCGGGAGTAGCGCATGGCGGCGTCGACGCGCAGTTCGTGGTCGCCCGGGGTGAGGCCCTTGAGGGTGAGGCGGTTGCCGTCCAGGGTGCCGGGGTCGAGGGGCTCTCCGTCGAGGGTGACGGAGCGCAGTTCCGCGGGCTTCAGCTCGACGAAGGTGTCCGCGGCCTTCTTCTTCCCCCGTACGGTGAAGTGGATGGCGGTACGGGAGTCGAAGGTCTCGTCGCCGCGCGTGAGGTCGAGGGTGATCTCGTAGCGGTGGACGTCGAGGAGCCGAGCACGGGCATGCGCTTCGTCGCGCGTCAGTACGGACATGAGGGACATGCTGCCTGATGCCTCTGGCGCAGGACAGGGGCGGGCCTGGTACGCGACCTTTGTCCGGTCGCGCGCGCCGCGCGTCCGGCCGTATGCGGCCTATGCCCGGTCCGCCGTCCTGCCCTTCGCGCCGTCGCGCCGCGCCGGGACGCGCCCTTGGTGGTGGCCGTCGTCGGGGTCGCCGGTGAGGTGTTCGTGGTCCTTGAGGCGGGCGCGCAGGTCGCGGACCTCGCGTTCCAGGGCGTGGGCGCGTTCGTGGGCGTCGTAGAGGTAGCGGACCTTGGTGCGCAGGGCCCAGGGGTCGACCGGTTTCATGACGAGGTCGGCGACGCCGAGGCGGAAGGCGGTGGCGGTGAGTTCGGCGTCGGGGCCGAAGCCGGTGAGGAGGATGACGGGGATGTGCTGGGTCTGTTCGAGGCCGCGCAGGCAGCGGACGACGTCGAGGCCGCTGACGCCGGGCATGCGGACGTCGAGGAGGAGCAGGCCGACCTGGCCGCGGAGGACTTCCTTGAGTGCCGCGTCGCCGCTGGTGGCGCGGGTCAGGCGGTAGCCCAGCGGGGCCAGGGCGCTCTCCAGGGCGTACAGCGTGTCCTCATGGTCGTCGACGATGAGGATCTTGGCTTCCGACGGCATGGCCTCTCACCGTGAGTGGTCGGTTCCCGACGAGGAGTGCTCACGCAGGATGCCCGCTGCGGGCCGCGATGTCACTCCCCCGCGTGCGGTGCCGTGGCGGCCGTGCCCGCCGCGCTGTTCAGGGCGTCGTCCGCGATGCGTTCATGGTGGCGGATGACCTCGGCGATGATGAAGTTGAGCAGTTTCTCGGCGAACGCCGGGTCGAGCTTGGCGCTTTCGGCGAGTCCGCGCAGCCGGTCGATCTGCTGGGCCTCGCGGCCCGGGTCGGCGGCGGGCAGTTGGTGCGCGGCTTTCAGGTGGCCGACCCGCTGGGTGCATTTGAAGCGTTCGGCGAGCATGTGGACGACGGCGGCGTCGATGTTGTCGATGCTGTCGCGCAGCCGGGTCAGTTCCGCGCGGACGTCCGCGTCGACCTCGCCGGCCGGCGTGGTGCCGGTGTTCGTCCGGCCGGTGTTCGCCTCGTCGGTGTTGCTGGTGGTCATGGTCGTCACCCTACGACGCCGCGGTTCGCGGCCCGCACCGGCTTAGAGTGGAACGTATCGAGGCGTCTTCTGGGGGTGCGGACGTGGCGAACGGCGGTCCTGTCGAGCACGGCTACCCGCATCTGGAGACCGTGCGGGCGTCGATCACCGCGCTGTACAAGCGGCTCTCCTACGACACGGTGCAGACCTTCGCCACCAGTGTGGCCCCGGTCGACGTGGCGTTCTGCGACACCGACGACCTGCATCTCGGCGCGCAGCGGGTGGCGCGGGAGCTGGTGCGGCACTACCGGCTGCCGGACGCCCGGATGATCGTCGGGTTCCGGGAGATGACGCAGGCGGCGAGTGTGGAGCTGACGGCGGGGCCGGAGTACTTCGTCGAACTGAACGACCGGTTCCGCAACCATCGCCGGGACATCGGGGCGGCTCTCGCGCACGAGGTCATGCACGTCTATCTGCACCGGCTCGGGCTGTCGTTCCCCGGCACCCGTGACAACGAGATCCTCACGGACACGGCGGCGACCTATCTGGGGGCGGGGTGGCTGCTGCTGGACGCGTTCCGGGAGGACGGCGCGTCGTCGCAGAAGCTGGGGTATCTGACGCCGGAGGAGTTCGGGTACGTGCTGGCCAAGCGGGCGCAGGTGTTCGGGGAGGATCCGTCGGTGTGGTTCACCAGCGCGCAGGCGTACTCCGCGTTCGCGGAGGGCCGGGTGCGGGCGCTGCGGGACGAGCGGCAGCCGCCGCTGACGGCGGCGGGGTGGGCGGGGCGGCGTCGGTACGCGCGGGATCGCCGCCATGCGCGGGACGACCTGCGGTCGGCCTCGCCGGGGGTGGGGGTGCCGTATGTGTTCTCGCCGGAGGGGCGGGGGGCGTTGCGGGTGTCATTTCCCTGTCCTACGTGTCATCAGCGGATTCGGGTGCCGGTGCGGGGGCGGGTGCGGGCTCGGTGTGGGTTGTGCCGGACGGTGTTGGAGTGCGACACGTAGGTTTTTTTGGGGGGCGCGGGGCGCGGGAGGGGTGGGTTGGTGCGGTGCGTCGGCGGTGCGGGTGAGTGGGGGCTTGTCGTGCGGTTCCCCGCGCCCCTTCGATGCCCCGGTCCGGTCATGAGGCGCCGTAGACCGGGTGGGGTGTCTTCGCCTCGGCCAGGAGATTTCGTACGGTCTCTCCCGCCTCCTCCGGGGTGCGGCGGGCGCCCTTGTCCTCGGTCGGGCCCGGGCGCCAGCCCTCCATGACGGTGATGCGGCCGCCCTCCGTCTCGAAGACCCGGCCGGTGACGCCCTCGCTCGCGGGGGAGCCCAGCCAGACGACCAGGGGGGAGACGTTCTCGGGGGCCATCGCGTCGAAGCCGGTGCCCGGGGCCGCCATGGTCGCGGCGAAGGCCGTCTCGGTCATACGGGTGCGGGCGGCGGGGGCGATGGCGTTGACCTGGACGCCGTAGCGGGTGAGTTCGGCGGCGGCGACGAGGGTGAGGCCGACGATGCCCGCCTTGGCGGCGCTGTAGTTGCCCTGGCCGAGTGAGCCGAGCAGGCCCGCGCCGCTGCTGGTGTTGACGACGCGCGCGGCCGGGACGCGGCCCGCCTTGGTCTCGGCGCGCCAGTGGGCGGCGGCGTGTCTCAGGGGGAGGAAGTGGCCCTTGAGGTGGACGCGGAGGACGGCGTCCCAGTCGTCCTCGTCGAGGTTGACGAGCATGCGGTCGCGCAGGAACCCGGCGTTGTTGACGAGGGTGTCGAGGCGTCCGTAGGTGTCCAGGGCGGTGTGGACGAGGGAGGCGGCGCCGGTGGTCGTGGCGACGTCCCCGCCGTGCGCGACCGCCTCGCCTCCCCGGGCGCGGATCTCCTCGACGACGCGGGCGGCCGGGCTGTCGGGGGCCGGGGTGCCGTCGAGTCCCACGCCGAGGTCGTTGACGACGACACGGGCGCCCTCGGCGGCGTACGCGAGCGCGTGCGCCCGTCCGAGGCCGCGGCCCGCGCCGGTCACGATGACCACGCGCCCCTCGCAGAGCCGCTCGGTGCGGTACGGGTGGGTGCCGCTCATCGTCGTTCTCCTTCGTCGGTGGGGGCGTTCGCCGCGTCCAGGAAGGCCGGGCGTTCGCCGCCGCCGTGGACGAGGAGGGAGGCTCCGGTGATGTAGGACGCCGCGTCGGAGGCGAGGAAGACGGCCGCCCCGCCGACGTCGGCGGGGGTGGCGAGGCGGCCCAGCGGGACGGTCCGGGCGACGGCGGCCACGCCCTCCTCGTCGCCGTAGTGGAGGTGGGCGAGTTCGGTGTGGACCAGGCCGAGGACGAGGGTGTTGACCCGGATCTCCGGGGCCCATTCCACGGCCATGGAGCGCGCGAGGTGGTCGAGGCCTGCCTTGGCCGCGCCGTACGCCGCCGAGCCGGGTGAGGGGCGGCTGCCGCTGACACTGCCGATCATCACGATCGTGCCCCGGGCCCGCCGGAGCTGGGCGTGGGCGGCGAGGGAGACGGTCAGCGGGGCGGTGAGGTTGAGTTCGATCACGCGCGCGTGGCGGCGGGCGTCGGCATCGGTGAGGGGGCGGTAGGGGGTGCCGCCGGCGTTGTTCACGAGGACGTCCACGCGGGGCAGTTCGGCGAAGAAGCGGTGCGCGGCGTCGGGGTCCCGGACGTCCAGTGGTCTGAACTCGGTTCCTTCGAGCGGTACTTCGGGCGGGCGGCGGGCGCAGGTCACGACCTCGGCGCCGGCTTCGGCGAGGGCGCGGGCGATGCCGGCGCCGATGCCGCGTGTGCCGCCGGTGACGACGGCGAGCTTCCCGTTGAGCGGCATCCGCTGCTACCTTCCGCACAAGGACGCACCAAACAAACGTTAGGTGGAAGGTAGCTGATGCTCCGATGAGTGTCTCCACCTCGTCCCCGGAAAAGGGGATTTCCGTCGTCACCGTCGACTTCCCACCGGTGAACGCGCTGCCGGTGCGCGGGTGGTTCGAGCTGGCCGACGCCGTGCGCGCGGCGGGCCGCGATCCCGGGACGCGGTGTGTGGTGCTGGGTGCGGAGGGGCGCGGGTTCAACGCCGGGGTGGACATCAAGGAGATCCGGGCGGCGGGGCAGGGTGCGCTGCTCGGCGCCAACCACGGCTGCGCGGAGGCCTTCGCCGCCGTGTACGAGTGCGAGGTTCCGGTGGTCGCCGCCGTGCAGGGGTTCTGTCTGGGCGGCGGGATCGGGCTGGTGGGCAACGCGGACGTGATCGTGGCCAGCGAGGACGCGACGTTCGGGCTGCCGGAGCTGGACCGGGGCGCGCTGGGCGCGGCGACGCATCTGTCACGGCTGGTGCCCCAGCATCTGATGCGCGCGCTGTTCTACACCTCGCGTACGGCGACCGCCGCCGAGCTGTTTGCGCACGGTTCGGTGTGGCGGGTCGTACCGCGTGCCGAACTGCCTTCCGCAGCACTGGAGTTGGCGCGGGAGATCGCCGCGAAGGACGGCCGGCTGCTGCGGCTGGCCAAGGCCGCGCTCAACGGTATCGACCCCGTGGACGTCCGCCGCAGCTACCGCTTCGAGCAGGGCTTCACCTTCGAGGCGAACCTCAGCGGGGTGGCCGACGAGGTCCGCGACACGTTCGGGACGGCCGGGAAGGCGATGGGGTCCGGGAAGGCGATGGAGTCCGGGAAGGAGCGCTCGGGTGAGTGACAAGACCATGACCGCCGAGGAGGCCGTCGCGCGGCTGGAGAGCGGGATGACGCTCGGCATCGGCGGCTGGGGCTCGCGCCGCAAGCCGATGGCGCTGGTGAGGGCGCTGCTCCGGTCCGGGGTCACCGATCTCACGGTGGTCTCGTACGGCGGTCCGGACGTCGGCATGCTGGCCGCCGCCGGTCGCGTCCGGAAGCTGGTCGCCGCCTTCGCCACCCTCGACTCCATCCCCCTGGAACCGCACTACCGCGCGGCGCGCGAGCGGGGCGCGTTCGAGCTGATGGAGATCGACGAGGCGATGTTCATGTGGGGTCTGCGGGCCGCCGCGCACCGGCTGCCCTTCCTGCCGGTGCGGGCGGGCATCGGCTCGGACGTGATGCGGGTCAACCCCGGTCTGCGGACGGTCACGTCGCCCTACGACGACGGGGAGACCTTCGTCGCCGCGCCCGCCCTGCGCCTGGACGCCGCGTTCGTGCACGTCAACCGGGCCGACCGGCAGGGCAACGGCCAGTATCTGGGCCCGGACCCGTACTTCGACGACCTCTTCTGCGAGGCGGCCGACACGGCGTACGTGTCGTGCGAACGGCTCGTGGAGACGGCCGAGCTGGCGAAGGAGGGCCCGCCCCAGTCGCTGCTGGTCGGCCGCCATGTGGTGACGGGAGTGATCGAGGCCCCGAACGGCGCGCACTTCACCTCCTGCGCCCCCGACTACGGCCGGGACGAGGCCTTCCAGAAGCTGTACGCGGGCACGCCGTGGGAGGAGTTCGCCGGGCGGTTCCTGGCGGGTGACGAGGCCGCCTACCGGTCGGCCGTGCGGGAGTGGCAGGGGGAGGGCGCGTGAACGAGGGGCCGATGACGAACGGTGCGACCCGCGCCGAGTACTGCGTGATCGCGTGCGCCGAGGCCTGGCGCGGCGCCGGGGAGATCCTCGCCAGTCCGATGGGGCTGGTCCCGGCACTGGGCGCCCGCCTCGCCCGGCGGACCTTCGCACCGGACCTGTTGCTGACCGACGGCGAGGCCCTGCTCGTCGACGTCGACGGCGCCGTGGAGGGGTGGCTGCCCTACCGCCGGCACCTGGAGCTGGTCACCGGCGGCCGGCGGCACGTGATGATGGGCGCGAGCCAGCTCGACCGGTACGGCAACCAGAACATCTCGTGCGTCGGCGACTGGGCGAGGCCGAGGCGGCAGCTGCTGGGGGTACGGGGCGCGCCGGTCAACACCCTGAACAATCCGACCAGTTACTGGGTTCCGAAGCACTCCCGGCGGGTCTTCGTCGAGAAGGTCGACATGGTGTGCGGGGTCGGCCACGACCGGGTGGCCGAGCATCCCGCCGCCGCCAGCTTCCACCACCTCCCGCGTGTCGTGTCCGACCTCGGGGTGTTCGACTTCGCCACGCCGGACCGGACGATGCGGCTGGCCTCGCTGCATCCCGGGGTCACGGTCGAGCGGGTCCGGGAGGCGACCGGCTTCGCGCTCGCCGTCCCCGACGAGGTGCCGTACACCCGGGAGCCCTCGGCGGAGGAGCTGCGGTTGATCCGTGTGGTGCTCGACCCGGCGGGCACCCGCGCCCGTGAGGTCCAGGGCTGATGGAGACGGCACTCACCCGGCTCGTCGGCGTCCGCCATCCGCTCGTGCAGACCGGGATGGGCTGGGTCGCCGGCCCCCGGCTGGTCTCCGCCACGGCGAACGCGGGAGCGCTCGGCATCCTGGCCTCCGCGACCATGACGCCCGCGCGACTCCGGGACGCCGTGAGGGAGGTGCGGTCCCGTACGGACGGCGCGCCCTTCGGGGTGAACCTGCGGGCCGACGCGGGTGACGCGCGGGAACGGGTGCGGATCATCGTCGAGGAGGACGTGCGGGTCGCGTCGTTCGCGCTCGCGCCGTCCAGGGAGCTGATCGCCGAGCTGAAGGACGCGGGTGTGGTCGTGATCCCGTCGGTCGGTGCCCGGCGGCACGCCGAGAAGGTCGCGGCGTGGGGTGCGGACGCGGTGCTGGTGCAGGGCGGCGAGGGCGGCGGCCACACCGGGGAGGTGGCGACGACCGTGCTGCTGTCGCAGGTCGTGGACGCCGTCGACATCCCCGTCGTCGCGGCCGGCGGCTTCCACGACGGGCGCGGGCTGGTGGCGGCGCTGGCGTTCGGGGCGGCCGGGGTCGCGATGGGCACCCGGTTCCTGCTCACCTCGGACTCGACGGTGCCCGACGCGGTGAAGGCCCGCTATCTGGCCGCGACGGTCAAGGACGTCACCGTCACCAGGGCCGTGGACGGGCTGCCGCACCGGATGCTGCGCACGGAGTTGGTGAGCGCGCTGGAGGCGTCCGGTAGGGCGCGCGCCCTGCTGCGCGCCGTGCGCCACGCGGCCGGCTTCCGGCGGCTCTCCGGGCTCACCTGGCGCCGTATGGTCCGCGACGGCCTCGCGCTGCGGCACGGCAAGGACCTCACCTGGAGTCAGGTCCTGCTCGCCGCCAACACGCCGATGCTGCTCCGGTCCGCGATGGTGGACGGCCGTACGGACCTGGGGGTGATGGCGGCCGGGCAGGTCGCCGGGGTGATCGACGACCTGCCGTCGTGCGCGGAGCTGGTGGAGCGGATCATGAAGGAGGCGGACGAGGTACGGACGCGGCTCGGACGCGGCTGACCCCGGCACGCCCTCGGTTCACAGCCGCTCGACGATCGTCACGTTGGCCTGCCCGCCGCCCTCGCACATCGTCTGGAGCCCGTACCGGCCGCCCGTGCGCTCCAGTTCGTGCAGGAGGGTCGTCATGAGCTTGGCGCCGGTCGCTCCCAGGGGGTGGCCGAGCGCGATCGCGCCTCCGTTGACGTTGACCTTCTCCGGGTCGGCGCCCGTCTCCTTCAGCCACGCCAGGACGACCGGTGCGAAGGCCTCGTTGATCTCGACGAGGTCGATCGCGTCGAGGGTGAGGCCGGTCTTCTTCAGGGCGTACGCGGTCGCGGGGATCGGCGCGGTGAGCATCCGGATGGGGTCCTCGCCGCGTACGGAGAGGTGGTGCACGCGGGCGCGCGGGGTCAGCCCGTGCTCCCGTACGGCCCGTTCGGAGGCGAGGAGCAGCGCGGCGGCGCCGTCGGAGACCTGGGAGGAGCAGGCGGCGGTGACGGTGCCGCCGTCGATGACCGGCTTCAGGGCGGCCATCTTCTCCAGGGAGGTGTCCCGGCGCGGCCCCTCGTCGACGGTCACGTCCCCGTACGGCACGGTCTCGCGCGCGAAGCGGCCCTCGTCGACCGCCCGTACCGCCCGCCGGTGGGAGCGCAGCGCGTACTCCTCCTGGTCGCCGCGGCCGATGCCCCACTTGGCGGCGATCATCTCGGCGCCGGCGAACTGGTTCACCGGCCGGTCCCCGTACCTGGCCCGCCACCCCTCGCTGCCCGCGAAGGGCCCCTCGGTGAGGCCGAGCGGTACGGCGGCCTGGCGGGAGGCGAAGGCGATGGGGATCATCGTCATGTTCTGGACGCCGCCCGCGACCACCAGGTCCTGGGTGCCGGAGAGCACGGCCTGGGCGGCGAAGTGCACCGCCTGCTGCGAGGAGCCGCACTGCCGGTCGACGGTCGTGCCCGGCACCTCCTCGGGCAGCCCGGCCGCCAGCCAGCTGGTGCGGGCGATGTCACCGGCCTGCGGTCCGACGGTGTCCAGGCAGCCGAAGACGACGTCCTCCACGGCGGCGGGGTCCACCCCCGCGCGCGCGACCAGCGCTTTGAGGACGTGTGCGCCGAGGTCGGCCGGATGGACCCGGCCGAGCCCTCCCCCGCGCCGCCCGACGGGCGTCCGGACCGCTTCGACGATATAGGCCTCGGCCATGGCAACTCCCCTGGTGTCAAAGGTGCTTCATGTGCGGCGCTTCACGTGCGGCTGTTCCGTGCGGGTGTTTCCGTGCCGCCGTGCCCGTGCGGCTGCGCGCGTACGGCGATCCCGTCCAGCACCATCGACAGGTACTGCCGGGCGATCTCCTCCGGGCTGTACCGTCCGCCCGGCCGGTACCAGGAGGCGGCGACCCAGACGGTGTCGCGCACGAACCGGTAGGTGACCCTCGTGTCGAGGTCGGCCCGGAACTCCCCTACGGAGACCCCGCGTTCCAATGTCGACAGCCAGGCCTTCTCGAACTTCGTCCGCGACGCGTCGAGGAACAGGAACCGGTCCTGGGCGACCAGCTGCTTGGCCTCGTTCTGGTAGATCTCCACGGCGGGCCGGTGCCGGTCGATGGCCCGGAACGACTCGACGACCAGCGCCTCGAAGGTCTCCCGCGGGCTCCGCCCGGCGTCCAGGACGGCGTCGTACGCCTCCCAGAGCTCGTCGAGGAAGGTCCGCAGGATCTCCTCCAGCATCGCGTCCTTGGACTCGAAGTAGTAGTAGAGGCTGCCCGCGAGCATGCCCGCGTCGTCCGCGATCCTGCGCACGGTGGTGGCGGTGTACCCCACGGCGGCGAAGACGTTGGCGGCCTTGTCGAGGAGTTCCCGGCGACGGGCGGGCGCGGTGTCGGGGGCCTGGGGCCTCTTGGCCGGCTGGGGCTTCTTCTTGGTCGGCACGCTGTTCGTTGTCCTTACGGGTGCTGGTTGCTGACGGAGACGATCTCACCCGTCATGTACGAGGAGTAGCCGGACGCCAGGAAGACGATCACATTGGCCACCTCCCAGGGTTCGGCGTACCGCCCGAAGGCCTCCCGCGCGGTCAGTTCCTCCAGCAGCTCCGGGGTGGTGACCTTCACCAGGTGCGGGTGCAGGGCGAGGCTCGGCGACACGGCGTTGACGCGGACCCCGTACTCGGCCGCCTCGATCGCCGCGCACCTGGTCAGCGCCATCACCCCGGCCTTCGCCGCGGCGTAGTGCGCCTGGCCTGCCTGGGCCCGCCAGCCGACGACGGAAGCGTTGTTGACGATCACGCCTCCACCGCTCTCCCGCATCAGCCGCAGGGCGGCCCGGGTGCACCGGAAGGTGCCGTTCAGGGTCACGTCCAGCACCTTGGACCACTGCTCGTCGGTCATGTCGACGACCGCCGAAGTGCCGCCCAGGCCCGCGTTGTTGACGACGATGTCGAGCCGTCCGTGCAGCCGGGCGGCCGCCTCGAACAGCGCCCGTACCTGGTCCTCGTCGGTCACGTCGCACGGCACGGCCCGGACGTTCTCCGCCCCGAACTCGTCGGCCAGCTCGGCCTTGTACTCCTTGAGTCTGCGCGTGTGGGCGTCGCTGATGACGACGCGCGCGCCCTCCTCCAGGAAGCGCCGCGCCGTCGCTCCGCCGATGCCCGCGCCGGCCGCCGCGGTGATGACGGCGGTGCGGCCGGTGAGGAGGCCGTGGGCGGGGAGGTACGCCGGAGTCTCGACGTTGCTCATGCGGGCACGCTAACCTACCAAACACTTGTTAGGGAAGGAGCAGCGCTCCATGGACCTGACCCACTCCCCCTCCGACGAGACCTTCCGCGCCGAGGCCCGTGCCTGGCTGCGCGCCCACGTCCCCGCCGAGCCGCCGCCCTCCCTGGAGACCGAGGCGGGCTTCGCCGCCCACCGCGCCTGGGAGGCCGAACTGGCCGCGGACCGCTGGTCGGTGGTGAACTGGCCTGCGGAGTACGGCGGCCGGGACGCGGACCTGTGGCGCTGGCTGGTCTTCGAGGAGGAGTACCACGCGGCGGGCGCCCCGGGACGGGTCGGCCAGAACGGCGTCACCCTCCTCGCCCCCACCCTCTTCGACCACGGTACGGCGGAGCAGCGGGCGCGCGTACTGCCCCCGATGGCCACCGGCGAGGTGGTCTGGGCGCAGGCCTGGTCGGAGCCGGAGGCCGGGTCGGACCTGGCCTCGCTCACCGCCGGGGCCGTACGCACGGACGGAGGCTGGCTGCTCACCGGCCAGAAGACCTGGTCGTCGCGGGCGGCCTTCGCGGACCGGGCGTTCGGCCTGTTCCGCAGCGAGCCGGGCACCCCGAAGCCGCATCAGGGCCTCACCTATCTGATGTTCGACCTGCGCGCGCCGGGCGTGACCGTCCGCCCGATCGGCCGCCTCGACGGGAAGCCCGCCTTCGCGGAGCTCTTCCTGGACGACGTGTTCGTCCCGGACGAGGACGTGATCGGCGAGCCGGGCCGGGGCTGGCAGATCGCCATGTCCGCCACCGGCAACGAACGCGGTCTGATGCTCCGCTCCCCGGGCCGCTTCCTCGCCTCCGCGCACCGGCTGTTCGACCTCTGGCGCGCCCAGGGGGCTCCGGCGTCCGCGCACGACCGGGTGGCCGACGCGCTGATCGGTGCCCGCGCCTACCAGCTCTTCACCCACGCGGCCGCCTCCCGTCTGCTGGAGGGCGCCCCGGCCGGCCCCGAGTCCAGCCTCAACAAGGTCTTCTGGTCCGAGTACGACATCGCCCTGCACGAGACGGCACGCGAACTGCTCGGCGAGGAGGGCGAGTCGGCGGACACGGGGTGGTCCGAGGGCTATGTCTTCTCCCTGGCCGGCCCGATCTACGCCGGCACCAACGAGATCCAGCGCGACATCATCGCCGAGCGCCTCCTCGGCCTGCCGAAGGGCCGCCGCTGATGCGGGGCCTCCTCATGAAGGGCCGCCGCTGATGCGTTTCCTCCTGGACACCGAGCAGCGGGCGTTCGCCGCGTCGCTGGACGCCATGCTGACGGCCGCCGACACCCCGTCCGTCGTACGGGCCTGGGGGCGCGGGGAGCATGAGCCGGGGCGCGCGGTGTGGTCGCGGCTCGCGCAGGCCGGTGTGTTCGCACTGGCGGCGCCGGAGAAGTACGCGGGAGTCGGCCCGCTCCCCGTCGAACTGGCCGTCGCCTTCGTGGAGTTGGGCCGACACGCGGTACCGGGCCCGCTCGTGGAGACGGTGACGGCGGCGGTCCTGCTGGCCGGGCTGGCGGACCCGGGTCCGGCCGAGCGGCTGCTTCCGGCGCTGGTGTCGGGGGAGACCATGGCCACGGTGGCGCCCGCGCCGGGGGCGTACGCGCTGGACGGCGATGTGGCGACGGCCCGTTTCTCGCTCGACCCGGACGCGGGCGGCGTACGCCTCTCCCCCGGCCACGGCCCGGTCCGCCCCTCCCTGGACCCGGCCCGCCGCAGGACCCCGCTCTCCCCCGGCGGCGCCCTCCTCCCCACGCACCCGCCCGTCCTCGCCCAGGCCCTGACCTGGGCCCGTCTCGCGGTGGCCGCGCAGGCCCTGGGTGTCGGCCTCGCCCTGCTGGACCGGACGGTGACGTATGTCGGGCAGCGCACCCAGTTCGGGGTGCCCGTCGGCTCGTTCCAGGCGGTGAAGCACCGGCTGGCGGACGCGAAGATCGCCCTGGAGTTCGCGCGCCCCCTGGTCCTCGGCGCGGCGGTCACCCTGGACCCGGCGGATGTGGCGGCGGCCAAGGTGACGGCGTGCGAGGCGGCGTACGCGACCGCGCGCACGGCGCTCCAGCTGCACGGCGCGATCGGCTACACGGCCGAGTACGACCTGTCGCTCTGGCTGACCAGGGCCACCGCGCTGCGGTCCGCGTGGGGCGGCCCGAGCGAGTGCCGAGCCGTGGTGCTCAGTGGTGGTGCCCGCCACCGCTGATCTCGCGGTACTCCTCGGCCGTCGGCTTCGGGATCCGGGTGCCGGGCCCGAACATGGCGCGGGCGAGCCGCGCCCGTACGCGGTCGACGCGCCGCACCCGCCGCCGCACCCCGTTCGCGTCGACGACCGGCCCGGGTTCGTACGGCGGGTCCTGTTCGTGCTGGGTGAGCGCGAACAGCTGTGCCTGGGTGAGGGGTTCGTGGACCTCGACGTACTCGCCGTGCGGAAGCCGTTTGACGATGCCGGTCTCGCGGCCGTGGAGCACCTTGTCGCGGTCGCGGCGTTGCAACCCCAGACAGATCCGCTTGGTGACGACGAAGGCGAGGACGGGCACCACGAAGAAGCCGATGCGGACGAACCAGGTGATGGCGTTGATGGAGAGATGGAGACGGGTGGCGACGATGTCGTTGCCGCCGCCGATCAGCAGCACGCCGTAGAGGCTGAGCCAGGCCACGCCCAGGCCGGTGCGGACGGGGACGTTGCGGGGCCGGTCGAGGAGGTGGTGCTCGCGTCTGTCGCCGGTGATCCAGGCCTCGACGAACGGATACACACCGATGGCCAGCATGATCAGCGGGAAGAGGGAGAAGGGGATGAGGACGCCGAGGGCGAGGGTGTGTCCGAAGGCGTTGATCTCCCATCCCGGCATCACCCGGATCAGGCCCTCGGAGAAGCCGAGGTACCAGTCGGGCTGGGCGCCGGTGGTGACCAGGTCCGGGCGGTACGGGCCGAAGGCCCACACGGGGTTGATGGTGGCGACGGCGCCCATGCACGTGAGCACGCCGAAGACGAGGAAGAAGAAGCCGCCCGCCTTGGCCATGTAGACCGGCATGAACGGCATGCCGACCACCGACTTCTGGTCCCGTCCGGGCCCGGGGTACTGCGTGTGCTTGTGGTGGAAGACCAGGATCAGATGGGCGACGATCAGCGCCAGCATGATCCCCGGCAGCAGCAGGACGTGGATCGGGAAGAGCCGGGAGATGATCTCGTGCCCCGGGAACTCCCCGCCGAAGAGGAAGAACGACAGATACGTGCCCACGATCGGCACGGACAGGATGGCGCCCTGCGCGAAGCGGAGGCCGGTGCCGGAGAGCAGGTCGTCCGGGAGCGAGTAGCCGGTGAGTCCGGTGATGATGCCGAGGAACAGCAGGGTCCAGCCGAACGCCCAGTTGACCTCGCGCGGCTTGCGGAACGCGCCGGTGAAGAAGACCCGCATCATGTGGATCAGCATCCCGGCGACGAAGACCAGCGCCGCCCAGTGGTGGATCTGCCGGATCAGCAGACCGCCGCGTACATCGAAGCTGATCTCCAGCGTGGATTCATAGGCCCGGGTCATCAGGACGCCGTTGAGCTGCTCGTACGTGCCGTGGTACTCGACCTGGACGCCGCTCGGCTCGAAGAACAGGGTGAGCCAGACACCGGTGAGGATCAGGACGAGGAAGCTGTAGAGGCAGATCTCGCCCAGCATGAAGGACCAGTGGTCCGGGAACACCTTGCGCAGATTGGCCCTGGCGATCCCGTACAGCCCGAGCCGCCCGTCGGCCCAGTCCGCGACCCGCTCCCCCCGGCCCGGCGCGGCCTTCCTCCGGCCCTCGCCGGCACCCGCCCCGACCGCCCGCACCCCACCCACGCGAAGCCCTCCCCTCGGCTCCCGTCAGCCTGGCACGCACCCCCGCGAATGTAAATGGGGCCCACTCCCCACTTCGCCGACTCCCTCTACTTCACGATCCCTTGGGCCCGCGCCGCCACCAGCCACTGCGGGAACTCCCCCAGCAGCCGGTCGTACAGCTCCCCGTCGGACACGGCTTTCGGATCCGAACCGGCATGGAAGAAACCGGCGTTGTCGACCACCCGCTTCCCCGGCACCGCCAGCTCGTCGAGCCTGCGCAGGAAGTCGAACTGCTTGCTGTGGGGGTCGCCGAAGCCGATGAACTGCCAGAAGAGGGGGAGCCTGGCGGCCTTGCACATGTACCGCTCGGCGGCGAGCTTGCCGGTCGGACCGCCGTCCGTCTGGAACACCACGAAGGCCGGGTCCCGCGCGCCGCAGTCGAGGTAGTGGTCGATGACGGCGTCCATGGCCAGGTGGTAGTTAGTCTGTCCCATGTGCCCGAGCCCGGAGACGATCCGCCCGATCCGGCCGTGGTGTTCGGCGAGCCCGATCTCCGTGACCGCGTCGATCCCGGTGGAGAAGAAGACGACCGGCACGGTCCCGTCGTCGTCGAGCTGCGCCGACAGCCCGAGCACACGATCGGCGAGCGCCTGCACACTGCCGTCCTTGTAGTACGGCCGCATGGACCCGCTGTGGTCCACCACGAGGTAGACGGCCGCCCGCTGCCCCTGCAGCCCGTGTCTGTCGAGAGAGGCTCCGGCGGCCTTGTACAGGTCCACCAGCGCGGGGGCGGTCTCCCGCATCTTGCTGAGGCTGATCGCGGGCATGAGAGGGCCTCCTGACACTGAAGCGCGACGAAGCCCCTGAGGCTAGGCCCACTCCCCCTCACCAGACCCCCACCCAGGTTCGCTATTTTGTTCGCCGCCGTCCTCACCGGCTCGTCATCAGTCCCGCACCCACAAGGAGCCGGCCGTGGAACCCGAGTCCCCGTCGTCGTCCGAGCCCGCCGTCACCACCTGCTACCGCCACCCGAAAGTGGAGTCGTACGTCCGCTGCACGCGCTGCGAGCGGTTCATCTGCCCGGACTGCATGCGGGACGCGGCCGTGGGCCACCAGTGCCCGGAGTGCGTGCAGGAGGGCGCGAGAACGGTCCGCCAGGCCCGTACGGCGTTCGGCGGCCGTATCTCGACCGTCCCGCTGGTGACGTACGTCCTCATCGGCCTGAACGTCGTCGCCTACGTCGCCGAACTCCTCCGCTCCACGGTCGTGGACGACTTCGCGATGCTCGGCCGCGGCCTGCTCGGCGCGGACGGCCTCCACTACGTATGGCAGAGCACCTACCCGGCGGACTTCCGGCTCGAAGGCGTGATCGACGGCGAGTGGTACCGCCTGATCACCGGCGCCTTCCTCCATCTCCCGCCCACCGAGGGCACGTTCGGCATCCTGCACATCGTGATGAACATGGTCACGCTGTGGAACGTCGGCAGGATCGTCGAAGCCCAGCTCGGCCGCGCCCGCTATCTGGCCCTGTACCTGCTCTCCGCCCTCGGCGGCTCCGTCCTCGTCCTTCTCCTCGCCCCCGACGCCAGCACGGTCGGCGCCTCCGGCGCGATCTTCGGCGTCTGCACCGCCTACTACGTCCTGGCCCGCCGCCTGGGCGCCGACCCGGCCGGCATCAACCGCTTCATGGCGGGCCTGCTGGTGTGGCTGGTCATCTCGGCTGTCGTCACGTCCTGGCAGGGCCACCTCGGCGGCCTGATCACCGGCGGCCTGATCGCCCTCGGCTTCGCCTACGCGCCCCGGGACCGGCGGCGGGTGCCGGTGCAGGCGGGGGTGTGCGTCGCGGTGCTGGCGCTGCCGCTGGTGGCGGCGGTGGCGAGGGTCGCGGCGATGACGGGCTGACATGCGACGACGCCCGCCCAGTAGTCCGGTCGGGGACTGGTGGGCGGGCGCCGTCAGTGTTCCGTACGCCTTTGTACGGGACGTCTGTCGACCCGGCGGGTCAGAGCTGGGTCAGCGCTGGTCAGAGCTGGGTCAGACCATCAGGGAGCGGTCCGTGGGCCGGATCGGGGCCGGGAGTTCGCTCGCCCCCGTCAGGAAGCGGTCGCAGCCCTGGGCGGCCGAGCGGCCCTCGGCGATCGCCCAGACGATGAGGGACTGGCCGCGGCCCGCGTCACCGGCGACGAAGACGCCGGGGACGTTGGTCTGGAACTCCGCGTCGCGGGCGATGTTGCCGCGCTCGTCGAGGTCCAGGCCGAACTGGTCGACCAGGCCGTTCTCGCGGTCGGTGCCGGTGAAGCCCATCGCCAGCGTGACCAGCTGGGCGGGGATCTTCCGCTCCGTGCCCGGCTTCTGCGTCAGCTTGCCGTCGACGAACTCGACCTCGACGAGGTGCAGGGACTGGACGTTGCCGTCCTCGTCGCCCTCGAAGTGGGTGGTGGAGACGGAGTAGACCCGCTCGCCGCCCTCCTCGTGCGCCGAGGTGACCTTGTAGAGCATCGGGAAGGTCGGCCACGGCTGGTTCGGGGCACGGTCCTCGCCCGGCTGCGGCATGATCTCCAGCTGGGTGACGGAGGCCGCGCCCTGGCGGTGGGCGGTGCCCACGCAGTCCGCGCCGGTGTCGCCGCCGCCGATGACCACGACGTGCTTGCCCTCGGCCGTGATGGGGGGCGCCACGAAGTCGCCCTCCTGCACCTTGTTGGCCAGCGGCAGGTACTCCATGGCCTGGTGGATACCGGCCAGCTCGCGGCCGGGGACCGGGAGATCACGGGCGGCGGTGGCACCGGCCGCGATCACGACGGCGTCGTACCGCTTCTTCAGGTCCGTGGCCTTGAGGTCGCGGCCGATCTCGATGCCGGTCCGGAAGCGGGTGCCCTCCGCGCGCATCTGCTCGATACGGCGGTTGATGTGCCGCTTCTCCATCTTGAACTCGGGGATGCCGTAGCGGAGCAGACCACCGATGCGGTCCGCGCGCTCGTACACCGCGACCGTGTGACCGGCCCGGGTCAGCTGCTGGGCGGCGGCCAGACCCGCCGGGCCCGAGCCGATGACCGCGACCGTCTTGCCGGAGAGACGCTCCGGGGCCTGGGGCGCGACGTCGCCGCTGTCCCACGCCTTGTCGATGATCGAGACCTCGACGTTCTTGATGGTGACGGCCGGCTGGTTGATGCCGAGCACACACGCCGACTCGCAGGGAGCGGGGCACAGACGGCCCGTGAACTCCGGGAAGTTGTTCGTCGCGTGCAGGCGCTCGCTCGCCGCCGCCCAGTCCTCGCGGTAGGCGTAGTCGTTCCACTCGGGGATGAGGTTCCCGAGCGGACAGCCGTTGTGGCAGAACGGGATGCCGCAGTCCATGCAGCGCGACGCCTGCTTGCTGATGATCGGCAGCAGGGAGCCGGGGACGTAGACCTCGTTCCAGTCCTTCAGCCGTACGTCGACGGGGCGGGACTTGGCGACCTCGCGCCCGTGGTTGAGGAAGCCCTTCGGGTCAGCCATTGATCGCCGCCTCCATCATCTTCTCGGTGATCTCGGTCTCGGAGAGACCGGCCTGCTCGGCGGCGGCCTTGGCGGCGAGCACTGCCTTGTACGTGCTGGGGATGATCTTGCTGAAGCGGGCCACGGCCACCGGCCAGTCGGCGAGCAGCTTCTCGGCGACCGTCGAACCGGTCTCCTCGGCGTGCCGGCGCACCACGTCGTGCAGCCACTGCTTGTCGGTGTCGTCGAGGGCCTCGACGGCGCCCACGTTGCCGACGTTGACGTTGTCGCGGTCCAGGTCGACGACGTACGCGATGCCGCCGGACATACCGGCCGCGAAGTTGCGGCCCGTCTCGCCGAGGACGACCGCGTGGCCGCCGGTCATGTACTCGCAGCCGTGGTCGCCCACGCCCTCGGACACCACCAGGGCGCCGGAGTTACGGACACAGAACCGCTCACCCGTACGACCGCGGAGGAACAGCTCGCCGCCGGTGGCGCCGTAGGCGATGGTGTTGCCCGCGATGGTCGAGTACTCGGCGAGGTGGTCGGCGCCCCGGTCGGGGCGGACGATCACCCGGCCGCCGGAGAGGCCCTTGCCGACGTAGTCGTTGGCGTCGCCCTCCAGGCGCAGCGTGACACCGCGCGGGAGGAAGGCGCCGAAGGACTGGCCCGCCGAGCCGGTGAAGGTGATGTCGATGGTGTCGTCGGGGAGCCCTGCGCCGCCGAACTTCTTCGTCACCTCGTGGCCGAGCATGGTGCCGACCGTGCGGTTGATGTTGCGGACCTTGATCTGGGCGCGGACCGGCTGGGCGTCGGTGGCGTCCGAGGCGGCCAGCGCGTCGGCGGCGAGCTTGATCAGCTCGTTGTCGAGCGCCTTCTCCAGGCCGTGGTCCTGCTCGATGATCTGGTGGCGGACCGCGCCCTCGGGCAGTTCGGGGACGTGGAACAGCGGCTCCAGGTCCAGGCCCTGTGCCTTCCAGTGGTTCACCGCGCGGGTCACGTCGAGCGTCTCGGCGTGGCCGACGGCCTCCTCGATGGAGCGGAAGCCCAGCTCGGCGAGGATCTCGCGGACCTCCTCGGCGATGAACTCGAAGAAGTTCACGACGTACTCGGCCTTGCCGGAGAACCGGTCGCGCAGCGTCGGGTTCTGCGTGGCGATGCCGACCGGGCAGGTGTCCAGGTGGCAGACGCGCATCATGACGCAGCCGGAGACGACCAGCGGCGCGGTCGCGAAGCCGAACTCCTCGGCGCCGAGCAGCGCGGCGATGACGACGTCACGGCCGGTCTTCAGCTGGCCGTCGGTCTGCACGACGATGCGGTCGCGCAGGCCGTTGAGCAGCAGCGTCTGCTGGGTCTCGGCGAGGCCCAGCTCCCAGGGGCCGCCCGCGTGCTTGAGCGAGGTCAGCGGGGAGGCGCCCGTACCGCCGTCGTGGCCGGAGATGAGGACGACGTCCGCGTGTGCCTTGGAGACACCCGCGGCGACCGTGCCGACGCCGACCTCGGAGACCAGCTTCACGTGGATGCGGGCCTGCGGGTTGGCGTTCTTGAGGTCGTGGATCAGCTGGGCCAGGTCCTCGATGGAGTAGATGTCGTGGTGCGGCGGCGGGGAGATGAGGCCCACGCCCGGCGTCGAGTGACGCGTCTTCGCGACCCACGGGTACACCTTGTGGCCGGGCAGCTGACCGCCCTCACCGGGCTTGGCGCCCTGGGCCATCTTGATCTGGATGTCGTCCGCGTTGACGAGGTATTCGCTCGTCACGCCGAAGCGGCCGGACGCGACCTGCTTGATCGACGAACGCCGGGCCGGGTCGTAGAGACGGTCCGGGTCCTCGCCGCCCTCACCGGTGTTGGACTTGCCGCCCAGCTGGTTCATGGCGATGGCGAGCGTCTCGTGCGCCTCGCGGGAGATCGAGCCGTACGACATGGCACCGGTCGAGAACCGCTTGACGATCTCGGAGGCGGGCTCGACCTCGTCGATGGAGATCGCCTGACGGTCACCGGACTTGAAGCCGAACAGGCCGCGCAGCGTCATCAGACGCTCGGACTGCTCATTCACCCGGTCCGTGTACTTCTTGAAGATGTCGTAGCGGCGCGTGCGGGTCGAGTGCTGGAGGCGGAAGACCGTCTCCGGGTCGAACAGGTGCGGCTCGCCCTCGCGGCGCCACTGGTACTCGCCCCCTATCTCCAGGGCACGGTGGGCCGGCGCGATGCCGCTGGCCGGGTACGCCTTGGCGTGGCGGGCGGCGACCTCCTTGGCGATGACGTCGATGCCGACGCCGCCGATCTTGGTGGCCGTGCCGTTGAAGTACTTCTCCACGAACTCGTCCGCGAGACCGACGGCCTCGAAGACCTGGGCGCCGCGGTAGGAGGCGACCGTGGAGATGCCCATCTTGGACATGACCTTCAGGACGCCCTTGCCGAGGGCGTAGATCAGGTTGCGGATGGCCTGCTCGGACTCGATGTCGGAGAGGAAGGTGCCGGCGCGGACGAGGTCCTCGACGGTCTCCATCGCCAGGTACGGGTTGACGGCGGCGGCGCCGAAGCCGATGAGCAGGGCGACGTGGTGGACCTCGCGGACGTCACCGGCCTCGACCAGCAGGCCCACATGGGTGCGCTGCTTGGTGCGGATGAGGTGGTGGTGGACGGCGGCGGTGAGCAGCAGCGACGGGATCGGCGCGTGCTCGGCGTCCGAGTGGCGGTCGGAGAGCACGATCAGCCGGGCGCCGTTGTCGATGGCGGCGTCGGCCTCGGCGCAGATCTCCTCGATGCGCGCGGCGAGGGAGTCGCCGCCGCCGGAGACCCGGTAGAGACCGGAGAGGGTGGCCGCCGTCATGCCGGGCATGTCGCCGTCGGCGTTGATGTGGATGAGCTTGGCCAGCTCGTCGTTGTCGATCACCGGGAAGGGCAGGGTGACCGACCGGCAGGAGGCGGCGGTCGGCTCCAGCAGGTTGCCCTGCGGGCCGAGGGAGCTCCTGAGCGAGGTGACCAGTTCTTCGCGGATGGCGTCCAGCGGCGGGTTGGTGACCTGCGCGAACAGCTGGGTGAAGTAGTCGAAGAGCAGGCGCGGGCGCGCGGACAGCGCGGCGATCGGCGAGTCGGTGCCCATCGAACCGAGGGGCTCACCGCCGGTCTTGGCCATCGGCGCGAGGATGACGCGCAGCTCCTCCTCGGTGTAGCCGAAGGTCTGCTGGCGGCGGGTGACCGAGGCGTGGGTGTGCACGATGTGCTCACGCTCGGGCAGGTCGGAGAGCTCGATCTCGCCGGCCTCCAGCCACTCCGCGTACGGGTTCTCCGCGGCGAGCTGGGCCTTGATCTCGTCGTCCTCGATGATGCGGTGCTCGACGGTGTCGACCAGGAACATCCGGCCGGGCTGCAGGCGGCCCTTGCGGACGACCTTGGCGGGGTCGATGTCGAGGACGCCGACCTCGGAGCCGAGGACGACGAGGCCGTCGTCGGTGACCCAGTAGCGGCCGGGGCGCAGACCGTTGCGGTCGAGGACCGCGCCGACCTGGCGGCCGTCGGTGAAGGTGACACAGGCCGGGCCGTCCCAGGGCTCCATCATCGTGGAGTGGAACTGGTAGAAGGCGCGGCGTGCCGGGTCCATGGAGTCGTGGTTCTCCCACGCCTCCGGGATCATCATCAGCACGGAGTGCGGCAGGGAGCGGCCGCCGAGGTGCAGCAGCTCCAGGACCTCGTCGAAGGACGCCGAGTCGGAGGCGTCCGGCGTACAGATCGGGAAGATCCGGTCCAGCGTGGCCTGCGTGTCGCCGTGCCCCTCGCCGGCGGAGCCGAACAGGTCGGAGGCCAGCTGGGACTCGCGGGCCACCATCCAGTTGCGGTTGCCCTTGACCGTGTTGATCTCGCCGTTGTGCGCGACGAAGCGGTACGGGTGGGCGAGCGGCCACGACGGGAAGGTGTTGGTGGAGAACCGGGAGTGCACGAGCGCGATCGCGGAGGCGAAGCGGCGGTCGGACAGGTCCGGGAAGAAGGGCTCCAGCTGGCCGGTGGTCAGCATGCCCTTGTAGACGATCGTCCGCGCGGAGAGCGAGGGGAAGTAGACGTCGACCTCGCGCTCGGCGCGCTTGCGCAGCACGAACGTCCTGCGGTCGAGGTCGATGTCCTTCGACGAACCGTCGGTGACGAACACCTGGCGGAAGGCGGGCATCGTCGAGCGGGCCGTGGCACCGAGCAGCTCGGGGGCGACGGGCACCTCGCGCCAGCCGAGGACGGTCAGGCCCTCCTCGGCGGCGATGGCCTCGATGCGGGCGACGGCGTCCTCGGTGCCCTGCTCGGGCAGGAAGCCGATACCGACGGCGTACGAGCCGGCCTCGGGCAGCTCGAATCCGGCCACCTCACGGAAGAACGCGTCGGGAACCTGCGAGAGAATGCCGGCGCCGTCCCCCGAATCGGGCTCCGAACCGGTCGCGCCGCGATGCTCCAGATTGCGAAGAACCGTGAGCGCCTGCTCGACCAGCGCATGGCTCGCCTCGCCGGTGAGGGTGGCCACGAAGCCGACGCCACAGGCGTCGCGCTCGTTGCGGGGGTCGTACATACCCTGCGCAGCAGGGCGAGCATCCATGAAGGACCACTTCTGGCCATTCGCGGAGTGCTGGGACGGCTGGCGCGGCGTACGCATCGGCTCTCCCGTCGTCGTCATCTGGCATATGTGATTGCCGAGGGACGACGTTGGCCCTCTGCGTAATAGCGCGGTAATAGCGCAAAATTTCGTGCAGGTTACATGATGGAACGGTTCTCGGGAACCGGATACTTCGTCCCAACATGCGGACGCCACGGGCGCGGATGGGTGTGCGCTCGGCGGCGTGATCAAACGCGATCAAAGGGAGTCGACCGGACAGATCGATGTCGGTCGACCGAGGGGGCGCAGGGGGCGCCGTCGCCCACTGCTTCAGGTGCTGTACAGGCGTCGTTGCCTGCGGCGCTTACGGCTCATGCCCAGCGGTTAAGCATTCGAAACCGCGCGGTAACGACTACTTATGCGGTCCCGCGCATACGTAGCCATCCGACCCATCATACGGCCGCGCCGATCAGACTGCCCAGGGCGTACGTCACACCCGCCGCCGCGCCCCCGAGAGCCAGCTGCCGGAGCCCGCTGAACCACCAGCTCCTGGCCGTCACCCTGGCCACCACCGCCCCGCACCCGAAGAGCCCCGCGAGCGCCACCAGCACGGCGGGCCACAGCGCGCCCGCGCCGAGCAGATACGGCAGTACGGGCAGCAGGGCCCCGAGCGCGAAGGCGCCGAAACTCGACACGGCAGCGACGGCCGGCGACGGGAGGTCGCCTGGGTCGACACCCAGCTCCTCACGGGCATGGATCTCCAGCGCCCGCTCCGGATCGCGCGACAACTGCCTCGCCACCTCCCGCGCGAGCCCGGCCTCGACCCCACGACTCACGTAGAGCGCCGCCAGTTCCTCCTCCTCGTCCTGGGGGTGCTTGCGCAACTCCCGGCGCTCGACGTCGAGTTCGGCCTCGACCAGTTCGCGCTGCGAGGCCACGGAGGTGTATTCGCCGGCGGCCATGGAGAAGGCCCCGGCGGCGAGCCCCGCGAGTCCGGCGACGACCACCGCCTCCCGGCCGGCCGTCCCGCCCGCGACACCGGTCATCAGCGCCAGATTGGACACGAGCCCGTCCATCGCCCCGAACACGGCGGGCCGCAGCCAGCCGCCGTTCACGTCCCGGTGGGTGTGGTTGTCGCGGTGCGCCTCGTGCAACGCGGCTTCGGTGTCGATGATCGCCACGATCCGGCTTCCTTTCCTCACGCTTCCGACCTCGAACGTACGCTCGGAAAATCGCTTCTGCCAGCAAGGAAGGCCGTACTTACCAGGGTGCGACGCTGTTCGAGAAACCGTATCCGCTCATTCGTACATGGGCCTGCACAGATGTCGACCGGGTGATACGTGAGCGTTCCGCGCGCCGCCGGGCCGCCCGGTGTGGGAGAGATCTTCACAGCGAAAGCCGGCACATCCTCAGAGCGGATCGACCGCCCATCGGGCCGGACCTGCCCACGGGTCCTGCCCACGGGTCAGAGAGGCGTCCTATGCCTTCCATCGCCTGCATTCCCCCGGCCCCGGCGTCCGGCGACGCCGCCGATCTGCGTGAGCGGGCACGCGGGGCCATGCTCGGGCTCGCCGTCGGGGACGCGCTGGGGGCGCCCGCCGAGAACATGAAGCCCTCCGAGATCCGCGCACGCTGGGGGCGCATCACCGGGTACGTGGCCGAGAACCCCTCGGGCACGGACGACACCGAGTACGCCATCTTCTCCGGGCTGCTGCTGGCCCGGCACGGCTCGGCGCTCACGGTCGCCCATGTGGAGACGGCCTGGCACCAGTGGATCGCGGACCTGGACGAGGGCCCGTTCCGGGGCGCGGGCTTCAGCGAACGCGGCACCCTGGAGAACCTCCGCCGGGGCCTCGCCGCGCCGATCTCCGCCCAGCACCGGCACGCCTGGAGCGACGGCCTGGCCATGCGCGCTGCCCCTTTCGGTGTCTTCGCGGCGGGCCGCCCCGCGGAGGCCGCCCGGCTGGTCGCCGTCGACGGCTCGGTCAGCCACGACGGCGAGGGCATCTACGGCGGCCAGGCGGTCGCGGCGGGAGTGGCGGCGGCGATGGCGGGCGCCCCGACGATCGCGGTCGTGGCCTCCGCCCTCGCCGTCGTCCCCGACGACTCCTGGACGGCCCGTTCCCTGCGCCGGGCGGTGGCCGTCGCCCATCGCGGCGAACGCGCGGTCCGCTCCGCCGTCGTCATCGGCGGCTACCCCTGGACCGACCTCGCCCCCGAGGCCGTCGCCCTCGCCTTCGGCGCCTACGCGGCGGCCGACGGCGACTTCACCGAGTCCGTGCTGACGGCGGTGAACATGGGCCGCGACGCCGACACGACCGCCGCCGTCGCCGGCGCGCTGGCCGGAGCGACCCGGGGCGCGTCCGCGATCCCGCCCGAGTGGACCAGCGCCATCGGCCCGGCACGAGGCAGCTGCCTCCCCTCCATGGCCGGCCACCACGTCCTGGACGTGGCCGAACTCCTGGTACCGGGCGAGTGCGGCAAGTGGGCCACCACGACAACCCCCCTCCATCGCGAGGAACGGCCCACCCCACCCCCGACCGCCTTCACCCTGGCCCCGGCCCCCACCTCGGAGACCCCCACATGACCCCACCGACACCGTGGGAGGAGACCACCCCCCTCACCACACCCGGCGGTACCGATCCCACGACCACGGCGAAGCGGACCGCCACCGACGAACTCACGACCACACCCGAGCCGACCGCAGCCGAACCCACGACCACGGCGAGGCCGACCGACCCCGCCCTCACGGTGCCGACGAAGCGAGCCGACACCGAGGACACGGTCGCGGCGAAGCCGACCGGCACCGAACGCAGGGGCGCGGCGAAGTCGACAGGTACCGGAGAGACGGTCCCGGCGAAGCCGACCGGGCGCGGACGGAGGGACGTGGCGAGGCCGACCGGCACCGAACCCACGGCGGGAGCGAGGCCGGCCGACATCGAAGACACGGTCGTGGCGAAGCCGACCGGCACCGAACGCAGGGGCGCGGCGAAGTCGACAGGTACCGGAGAGACGGTCCCGGCGAAGCCGACCGGGCGCGGACGGAGGGACGTGGCGAGGCCGACCGGCACCGAACCCACGGCGGGAGCAAGGCCGGCCGACATCGAAGACACGGTCGTGGCGAAGCCGACCGGTGACGAACTCGGAGGCGCGGCGGAGCCGACCGGGCGCGGACGGACGATCATGGCGAAGCCGACCGGAAGCGGACGGACGATCGTGGCGGAGCCGGTCGCCCCCCGACCCGCGGTCGCCGACGGCGAGGACGCCCCACAGGGGCCACCCGCACCCGACGACGAAACCCGCACGGGCGGTGCGGGTGGGAACGACGAACCGGCCGAAGGCGAAGCCGAGGCCGGCAGGGCCACGCGCCTCGGCACGCCGCACCCCCCGGCGGGCCGACGTATCGAGGGCCTCCTCCTCGGCCTCGCCGCGGGCGACGCCGCCGGCTGGCCCGCCGCCCGCCACCGCGCCGCCCGTATGCCGGAGTGGACCCGCCGCCTCACCCGCGAACTCGACACCTTCGCCGAGCAGAACGCCACCACCACCCTCCCCGTCCCCATCGCCCTCAACCAGCCCCCCGAGCCCCTCCGCCTCGGCCCCTCCGACGACGCGGAATGGGCGGCCTTCGCCGCGGAGTCCCTGCTCCGCGCGGCCGACACCGCCGCCCTGGGCGACCTCAGCCTCGAACGCCGCACCCGCGCCTCGATCGACCTCTCCTGGAACGCCGTCGCCAGCGAGATCGCCGCGGCAGCGGAACGCGCCCCCGAGGTCGAGTCCGCCGTGCTCCCCCTGCGCGCCCGTATCTCCGTACGCGCCGGCCTCGGCAACCTCGCCACCGGCCTGCGCCCACCCGCCACCGGCCACGACAACCCGCACTACTTCGACGACGCGGCCTGTGTCCGCGCCTGCGTCCTGGCCGTGGCCCACCCCGGCGACCCGCACCGCGCCGCCGACCTCGCCGAGTTCGACGCCCGCTACACCCAGGACGGCGACGGCGTGCACGGCGCCCGCGCGATGGCCGCCGCGCTCGCGCTGGCGCTCGTCGGCGCGGACGTCGACGACTGCACGGCGGCGGCCCTCGCCGAACTCCCCGCCGGGACGGAGATCGGCCGCAACGCCCGCCACGCCCTGGACCTCGCCCACCGCCACAAAAGAGAAGGAACATTCGCTCTGGTCCCGCTCCTGGAGCACCAGATCGTCGACCACGTCTACAGCTACGGCATCGCCGCCGCCGAGACCGTCCCCGTGGCCCTCGCCCTGGCCACCGCCGCCCGGGGCCGGATCGCCGAGGCCGTCCCCGCCGCCGCCTGTCTCTCCCGCGTCGCCGACTCCGCCCCGGCCCTGGCCGGCGCCCTGACCGGCGCGCTCAGCGGCGGCACCGCCGTCCCGGACACCTGGCGGGACGCCTGCCGCACCCTCTCCGGCTGCGCGCTCCCCCGCCTCACCGGCACCGATCTCGTACACCTCGCCGAACTTCTCGCAGCCACGGAACTCGCCGCCCCAGGAGGATGATTCGGGCATGACGCCCCCAACCGAACCCCCCACCGCAGCGCCCCGCGAAACGCGGACCCCCGCCGCGACCCTCGAAGAACGCATCACCGGAGCCCTCGTCGGCGCGGCCGTCGGCGACGCCCTCGGCGGCCCGGTCGAGGGCTACACCCCGGAGCAGATCCTCGAACGCCACGGTGGCCGCGTCCACGGCGTCGTCGGCCCCTGGAACGGCGACGACTGGCGCACCGCCCGCCCCATCGCCCCGTACCACAAGGGCGACGGCCACGTCACCGACGACACCTTGATGACCCATGCGCTGGTACGGGTGTACGACCGGGTCCGCGACCACCTCGACGCCTACTCCGTCGCCGAGCACCTGGTGCCGGACATGATGACGACTCCGCGCTGGATCCCCGAACTGGAGGCGGAGGCCCTCCCCCTCCAACGGGTCTTCCTCGCCGAGAAGTGGCTCGTCGCCCGCATCCACTACGGCCACATCGACCCGCGCGAGGCCGGCACCGGCAACATCGTCAACTGCGGCGCCGCGATGTACATGGCCCCGGTCGGCCTGGTCAACGCGGCCGACGCGCCCGGCGCGTACGCCGAGGCGCTGGACGTCGCGGGCGCCCACCAGTCGTCGTACGGCAGGGAGGCGGCGGGCGTGTTCGCGGCGGCGGTCGCGGCGGCGTGCACGCCGGGCGCGACCGCGGAGTCGGTGATCGAGACCGCGCTGGCCCTGGCGAAGGACGGCACCCGCGCGGCGATCGAGGCGGTGTGCGAAACGGCCCGCCGTCACACGGACTTCGAGTCGGCACTACGACCGCTGCGCGAGGCGGTCACCCCGTTCGACACGGTCGGCCCCGACTACCGCACCCCCTCCCTCGGCGCCCGCCGCCCCTCCCGCCTCCACGCGATCGAGGAACTCCCCATCGCGCTCGGCATGTTGCTCGTGGCCCGCGGCGACTACCGGCACGCGGTGCTGGGTTCGGTGAACTACGGCCGCGACTGCGACTCGATCGCCACGATGGCCGGTGCCCTGGCGGGCGCGCTGGGCTCGGAGATCCCGTCCGACTGGGCCAAGACGGTGGCGGAGGCCAGCCGTCTGGACCTGCACGCCCCCGCCGCGACCCTGGCGGAGGTCACCCGCCAGATCCACGCCCAGGACGTACGGCGCCGCCGCGCCCACGAGTCCGCCTTCGCCACGCTGGTCTCTCTCCGGTGACCCCGCTGCGTCTGACCTGGGTGCAGCCGGAGGACCTCCTCGGCCACGAACTCCACCAGGCGGTGCAGGACGGCCGTGAACCGTCGGCCGTAGCGGCCCGCTGGCGAGCGGCGGGCGGCCCCGCGGCCCCCCTGCGCGCCGGCGCCTCCCCGGGGCGGGTCTCCCGCTACCTGCGGCAGCTCGCCGAGGACCTGCTGGACGAACTCGCCGATCTGCCGAGCGGGTTGAGCGAGGTCGAGCCGACGGCCCTGAGCGGGATCAAGGCGCTGTGCCCCCACTGGCCGACGCTCCCGGCCGGCCCCGGCACCCCGGGCGCGCCACCCCGCCCCGCCCCGGCCGCGTACCTCCCCCGCCTGGAGGCCGCGTGGCTGGGGCGCGCCGCAGGCTGCCTCCTCGGCAAGCCCGTCGAGAAGCTCCCCCTCGCCGCGATCCGCGACCTCGCGCGGGCGTCCGGCAACTGGCCCCTCACCACCTGGTTCACCGCCCGGGGCGTCCCCGCGGACCTGCTCGCCGCCCACCCCTGGAACCGCCGCTCGGCCCCCACCTCCCTCGCCGAGAACATCGACGGCATGCCCGAGGACGACGACCTCAACTACCCCCTCCTCAACCTGCTCCTCCTGGCCCGCCACGGCCGCGCCTTCACCACCACCGACGTGGCGACCCTCTGGCTCGACGAACTCCCCGCCGGCCGCACCTTCACCGCCGAACGCGTCGCCTACCGCAACCTCCTCAGCGGCATCGAGCCTCCGCACACGGCCCGCCACCGCAACCCGTTCCGCGAGTGGATCGGCGCCCTGATCCGCGCCGACGTGCACGGCTGGACCAACCCCGGCGACCCGGCCGGCGCGGCGGAACAGGCGCACCGCGACGCCACCCTCACCCACACCGCGAACGGCGTCTACGCGGCGATGTTCGTCGCGGCCACCATCGCGGAGGCGGCCACCGGCACCCACGACATCCACCACTGCCTGCGCACCGGCCTGACGGTCGTCCCCCCGGACTCCCGCCTGGCGAGGGCGGTCGCCCACGCCGTCCGACTCGCCCGGGAGATCAGGGACTTCGACGAGGTCGTCGACACCCTCCACACCACCTACGCCGACCACCACTGGGTCCACGCCCTGCCCAACACGGCCCTGCTCACCGCCGCCCTCACCCACGCGGACGGCGACTTCACGGCCTCCATCTGCCGTGCGGTGTCCGGCGGTTGGGACACCGACTCGGTCGGCGCGACGGCGGGCAGCATCGCCGGCCTCCTGACCGGTTCCCCGGACGCGCTCCCCGACCGCTGGACGGCCCCCCTCAAGAACCGCCTGGCCACCTCGATCGCCGACTTCAACGGCATCGGCTTCGACACCCTGGCCCATCTCACCCTCCGGGAGACCCCCCACCCATGACCCAGGCGCCACCTACGACGACCCAGGCGTACGACCCCCCGCTCAGCGGGCTCCGCGTCCTCGACCTCGCCACCCTCTTCGCCGGCCCCCTCGCCGCCACGATGCTCGGCGACTTCGGCGCGGAGGTCATCAAGGTCGAGCACCCCACGAAACCGGATCCGTCCCGGGGCCACGGCCCGTCGAAGGACGGCGTGGGCCTGTGGTGGAAGCTGCTGGGCCGCAACAAGCGCACCCTGACGCTGAACCTCTCCACCCCCGGCGGCCGGGACACCCTCCTGCGCCTCGCCGCCACCGCCGATGTGATCATCGAGAACTTCCGCCCCGGCACCCTGGAGAAATGGGGCCTGGGCTGGCAGGAGCTGTCGGCGGCCAACCCGCGCCTGGTGCTGGCCCGGGTCACCGGCTTCGGACAGTTCGGCCCGTACGCGCACCGCCCCGGCTTCGGCACGCTCGCCGAGGCGATGAGCGGCTTCGCGGCGATCACCGGCGAGCCGGACGCCCCGCCCGTGCTGCCGCCCTTCGGCCTGGCCGACTCGATCGCGGGTCTGGCGACGGCGTACGCGGTGATGACCGCGCTCACCGCGCGTGACCGCACCGGTCAGGGGCAGACGGTCGACATGGCGATCATCGAGCCGATCCTCACCGTCCTCGGCCCCCAGCCCCTCTGGTACGACCAGCTGGGCCACGTCCAGCCCCGTACGGGCAACCGCTCCGCCAACAACGCGCCCCGCAACACCTACCGCACGGCGGACGGCTCCTGGGTGGCGGTCTCCACCTCGGCCCAGTCGATCGCCGAACGCGTGATGCGCCTGGTGGGACGGCCCGAGCTGATCGACGAGCCCTGGTTCGGTTCGGGTGCGGAGCGGGCCCGGCACGCGGACGTCCTGGACGAGGCGGTCGGTGCGTGGATCGCCCGCCACACCCGGGAGGAGGTCATCGAGGTGTTCGAGAAGGCGGAGGCGGCGGTGGCCCCCATCCAGGACGTCCGGGAGGTGATGACCGACCCGCAGTACCGCGCCCTGGACACGATCACGACCGTCGACGACCCCGACCTCGGTCCGCTGCGGATGCAGAACGTGCTCTTCCGGCTCTCCGCGACCCCCGGCGCGATCCGCTGGGCGGGCCGCGCGCACGGCGCCGACACGGACGCGGTCCTCACCGAACTGGGCCTGTCCGAACCGGACATCGAGACCCTCCGCGCGGAGGGCGCCCTATGACCCCGCCGCCGTCGGCGCCCCTCCCGCTGACCTGGCTGTACGTCCCCGGCGACCGCCCGGAGGTGGTCACCAAGGCCCTGTCCTGCGGCGCGGACGTGGTGATCGTGGACCTGGAGGACGCGGTGGCCCCCGACCGCAAGACCTACGCCCGCGCGGCCACCGCCGAACTCCTCTCGGCCCCGGCGCCCGTCCCGGTCCACGTCCGGGTGAACGCCCTGGGCACCCCGGAGGCCGAGGAGGACCTGAGAACCCTCTCCCCCCTCCCCGCCCTGGCGGCCCTCCGTCTCCCGAAGGTCACCTCCCCCGACGAGATCGCGAGGGTCGCGGAGCGCACCGCACCGGCGGACGGCGGAGCGCTCCCGCTCTACGCCCTCCTCGAATCGGCGCTGGGTGTGGAACGGGCGTACGACATCGCCACCGCGCATCCCGCCCTGCGCGGGATCGCCCTCGGCGAGGCGGATCTCCGCGCGGATCTGGCCGCGGCCGATGACCGGGCGCTGGACTGGCCCCGCTCCCGGGTGATCGTGGCGGCCCGTGCCGCGGGGCTCCCCTCCCCCGCGCAGTCGATCTACCCGGACACGCGGGACCTCGAAGGTCTGGCGTCCTCCTCCGCGCACGGCCGCGCGCTGGGGTTCCTGGGCCGAGCCGCCATCCACCCGCGCCAGCTGCCGGTGATCGAACGGGCCTACACCCCGACTCCTCAGGAGGTGGAGTCGGCCGAGCGGACGCTCCGAGCAGCGACCACCACGGCCGGGGCCCAGGCCCTCCCTGACGGCCGCTTCATCGATCCGGCCGTCGTCGCCGCGGCCCACAGAACCCTGACCCTTGCTGCCCGCCCCAGCAGACTTTGATCGCCCCCGCCGCCCCTACCCGTCCCATCCACCAGGGGTTGCGCCCCTTCGACCCCCAGACGTCCGCCCGGTGGGGGCTGGTCGCGCAGTTCCCCGCGCCCCTGAAAAGCGGGGCTGCGCCCCGTGCTTTTCCAGGCCCGCCGCCGGTCGCCTTTCAGGGCCGCGGGGGCCTGGTCTCTTAGGGGCGCGGGGAACTGCGCGACCAGCCCCCACCGGACCCGCACCCGACCACGCACCCCCAGCCACCCCAGTCCCCCGAACCAAAAACCCACCCGCCCCGAAGGGGCAGGTGGGTGGGCACCACATCAACCGGAACAGCGACGCTCAGCTCTTCTCCGCGGACTCGGGCTCCTTCTTCCCGCCCTCCGCGCCGGAGGCCTCCGCATCCTTCTTCTCGTCCTCTTCGTCGCCCTTCGCCTTGCCGGACGACTCCCCCGACACCGACTCCGACTTCGACTCCGCACCATCTTCCAGCGCGGCAGCGCCCTCGTCCCCTCCACCGTCGGAGACCCCCGGCTCGACGATCTCCTCCCGCCCCGGCCGCTTCCGCGCCGACAGGACGATGTAGACGACGGCGAGGACGAAGACGAAGATCGCGGTCCAGTTGTTGAGGCGCAGCCCGAGAATGTGGTGGGCCTCGTCGACCCGCATGTACTCGATCCAGAACCGCCCCGCGCAGTACGCGGCGACATACAGCGCGAACGCCCGCCCGTGCCCGAGCTTGAACCGGCGGTCCGCCCAGATGACGAGGAGCGCGACACCGATGCACCACAGCGACTCGTAGAGGAAGGTCGGGTGGTACGTCCCCGGCAGCCGTCCGTCCGTGGAGGACGTGATCTCCACGGCCCACGGCAGATCCGTCGGCTTGCCGTACAGCTCCTGGTTGAACCAGTTGCCCCAGCGCCCGATCGCCTGGGCGAGCGCGATACCGGGGGCGACGGCGTCGGCGTACGCGGGCAGCGGGATCCCCCGCCGCCGGCACCCGATCCACGCGCCCACCGCGCCGAGCGCGATCGCGCCCCAGATGCCGAGCCCGCCCTCCCAGACCTTGAAGGCGTCGACCCAGTCACGGCCCTCGCTGAAGTACAGCTCGTAGTCCGTGATCACGTGGTAGAGCCGTCCGCCGATCAGACCGAACGGCACGGCCCAGACGGCGATGTCGGCGACCGTACCGGCCTGTCCGCCCCGAGCGACCCAGCGTTTGTTGCCGAGCCAGACGGCTACGAAGACACCGATGATGATGCAGAAGGCGTAGCCGCGCAGCGGGACGGGACCGAGGTACAGCACCCCGCGCGACGGGCTGGGAATGTAGGCAAGTTCCATGGCAGGGTCGACGCTACCCTGCCGGGCCCGGCCGACGGCGGGCGCCCCGGCAACGGGTCCATAACGCCGTACCACGCCCGCCTTGACACCCCACGGCCCCCACGGGACACCCGGAATCTCACCCCGCGGCCCTGGCCTCCACCATCTGCTTCAGCTTGGCGGGGGTCATGGACTGGTCCGCGTAGATGTTGGTGCCGTTGAGGAAGACGCTGGGCGTGCCGGAGAAGCCGCCCTTCTGGAAGGCCTCGTTCGACTTCGCGACCCAGCTGTTGTGCGTGCCGTCCTCGACGCAGCCGCGGAATTCCGCGGTGTCCAGGCCGTCCACCTTCTTCGCCAGGTCGAGGAGCTTGGCCTCGTCGGCGAAGGCGTCGTCCGTCTCGGGCGGCTGGTTCTGGTACAGCACGTCGTGGTACGCCGGGAACTTGCCCTCGTTCTGCGCGCACGCGGCGGCGTTCGCGGCCTTGCGGGAGCCGCTGCCACCCATGTTCCCGTCGATCAGGGTGGCGAGGTGGTACTCGACCTTCAGCTTTCCGGCCTCGGTCAGCTCGTGGATCGTCGAGCGGTAGGCGTCCTCGAAGGATTTGCAGGCCGGGCAGCGGAAGTCCTCCCACACCGAGAGGGTCGACCTGGCGCCGGCGTCCCCGACGGGGATCGCGAGGCTGTCCTCGCCGTTGGCCCCCGAGGGCGCGACGACCGGGCCCGCGCTGTCGGCGTCGTCCTTGCCCGCGTTCGCCGCCACGACGCCGATCACTGCGGCCAGTCCCAGCACGCCCACCACCGAGGCGCCCACGATCAGGGCCCGACGACGCTTCTCGGCGGTCTTCTGCTTCTCGCGCTCCTCCGCCAGCCGTTCCCGGGCGGTGCGCTTTCCCTCACGGTTCTTCTCGCTCACATCCCGCAGAACGAACCGGGGAGGCGCTCAGCGCCTCCCCGATCCCACTTCCACCCGTTCGAGTGAGCGTATTGCCCGTTACGTCCAGGCCTCCCGTACGAATAACGGGTGAACGTCACGAGCCCCCTCGGCGCGCCGGATCACACATCCGCCGGCCGACCGGCTCACGCGCCCCGGCGTACGCCCTTGGCCAGGTCGCCCGCCAGTTCCCGTACGGCGTCCAGTCCTGCGGCCTCGTCCGGCGCGTCCAGCATTCGCTTCACGAACGCGGACCCGACGATCACCCCGTCGGCGAACCCGGCGACCTCGGCGGCCTGCTCGGCGTTGGAGACCCCGAGCCCGACGCAGACCGGCAGGCCGGAACCGGTGGCCCGGGTCCGCTCCACCAGGTCCTGGGCCTGTGCGCCCACCGACGCCCGGGTGCCGGTGACCCCCATCAGCGAGGCGGCGTAGACGAAGCCGCTGCCCGCCGCGGTGATCTCGGCGAGGCGGGCGTCCCTGCTGCTGGGCGCGACCACGAAGACCGTGCCGAGGCCGTGCTTCCCGGCGTGCTCCCTCCACAGCGCCGACTCCTGGACGGGCAGGTCGGGCAGGATGCAGCCCGCGCCGCCCGCCTCGGCCAGCTCGGCCGTGAAGCGCTCGACGCCGTAGCGGTCGATGGGGTTCCAGTACGTCATGACGAGGACGGGCTTCCCGGTGGCCTCGAAGGCCTCCCGGACCGTCCGCATCACATCGGCGATCTTGACGCCGCCCCGCAGGGCGATGTCGTCGGCGGTCTGGATGACGGGTCCGTCGAGGACCGGGTCGCTGTGCGGCAGTCCGACCTCGACGACGTCGGCGCCGCCCTCGAAGACGGCCTTGATCGCGGCGATGCCGCCGTCGACGGTCGGGAACCCGGCCGGCAGATAGGCGATCAGCGCGGACCGTCCCTCCGCCCTGGCGGCGGCGAGGGTGTCGCTCAACAGCTGGATGTTGCCGCTCACTTGGCGTCCCCCTCGATCTCCGCGAGATCGGCCGCGTCGGCGGCCACCTCGGCGTCGGCACCGCTGTCGTACAGACCGAAGTAGCGCGCGGCCGTGTCCATGTCCTTGTCGCCGCGCCCGGACAGGTTGACGACGATCAGCCCGTCCTTGCCCAGCTCCCGGCCGACCTCCAGGGCCCCGGCGAGCGCGTGGGCGCTCTCGATCGCCGGGATGATGCCCTCGGTGCGCGACAGCAGCCGCAGCGCCTGCATGGCCGCGTCGTCGGTGACCGCGCGGTACTCGCCGCGCCCGCTGTCCTTGAGGTAGGAGTGCTCGGGGCCGATGCCCGGGTAGTCCAGACCCGCCGAGATCGAGTAGGGCTCGGTGATCTGGCCCTCCTCGTCCTGGAGGACGTACGAGCGCGAGCCGTGCAGGATGCCCGGCTCACCGGCGGTCAGTGTCGCCGCGTGCTCACCGGTCTCGATGCCGTGCCCGGCCGGTTCGCAGCCGATGAGGCGTACGCCGGCGTCCGGGATGAAGGCGTGGAAGAGCCCGATGGCGTTGGAGCCGCCGCCCACGCAGGCGACGGCGGCGTCGGGGAGGCGCCCGGCGCGTTCGAGGATCTGCCGCCGTGCCTCGACGCCGATCACCCGGTGGAAGTCGCGGACCATGGCGGGGAAGGGGTGCGGCCCGGCCACGGTGCCGAACAGGTAGTGGGTGCGGTCGACGTTGGCGACCCAGTCACGGAACGCCTCGTTGATGGCGTCCTTGAGGGTCCGGGAGCCGGACTTCACGGCGACGACCTCGGCGCCCAGCATGCGCATACGGGCGACGTTGAGGGCCTGCCGCTGGGTGTCGATCTCGCCCATGTAGATGGTGCAGTCGAGGCCGAAGAGCGCGCAGGCCGTGGCCGTGGCGACGCCGTGCTGGCCCGCTCCGGTCTCGGCGATGACCCGGGTCTTGCCCATGCGCTTGGTGAGCAGGGCCTGCCCGAGCACGTTGTTGATCTTGTGCGATCCGGTGTGGTTGAGGTCCTCGCGCTTGAGGAACACCCGCGCCCCGCCGGCGTGTTCGGCGAACCGCGGCACCTCGGTGAGCGAGCTGGGCCGCCCCGTGTAGTGCACGAGCAGATCGTCGAGCTCACGCGCGAACTCGGGGTCGTGCTTCGCCTTGTCGTACTCCACGGCGACCTCGTCCACGGCGGCGACCAGCGCCTCCGGGATGAACTTGCCGCCGAACGCGCCGAAATACCCCTCGGCGCTGGGAACCTGACCCTCGGGGTCGGGAATGAAGAACTCACTGGACATGCGCATACCTCGCAGGGGCATGGATGGCCCCGTCGTCGGTCGGACTATGGCTCACGGCGGTCACACACGCACGCGCTGCCCGAGGGCCCGCCGACCGCCGTCCCGAGGAAGAGGGACGCGGCTCAGCCGCCCGCAGGGTATCGGCGCGTACGTGACCGGGGCCATCGCATGCCGTTCACCTGACCCGGCTCGTCACCGATGACATAACGGACCCGGCGCCCGTGGACCCGGCGGGCGGGCGCCCGGCAGCCACGGGGACGGCACCCGCGCGCGAGGCGGGCGTAGGGGTCCCTGGGAGTCATGGTGATCGAGAACATCGAGGCACAGCCTACCGCTCCGGTGTCACCCGGGTGGGCGACACCGGGTGCGGCGGGGTCCGTCATGGCCGGGTCAGTTCCGGCCGTGCCGCAGCGCCGGGTGCTCGCCCGCGGCGACCAGGTCGGCGACGGCCGTCCTGGGGTCCTTGCCGGTGACGAGGGACTCGCCCACGAGGACCGCGTCGGCGCCGGCGTTGGCGTAGGCGATGAGGTCGTGCGGGCCCCGGACGCCGGACTCGGCGATCTTGACGATGGAGTCGGGGATCTCGGGGGCGACCCGCTCGAACGTGGTGCGGTCGACCTCCAGGGTCTTGAGGTTCCGGGCGTTGACGCCGATCACCCGGGCGCCGGCGTCAACGGCCCGCTCGACCTCGTCCTCGTCGTGGACCTCGACGAGCGGGGTGAGCCCGATGGACTCGGCGCGCTCGATCAGCGACTCCAGCGCCGGCTGGTCGAGGGCCGCGACGATCAGCAGGGCCACGTCGGCGCCGTAGGCCCGCGCCTCCCACAGCTGGTAGGAGGTGACGATGAAGTCCTTGCGCAGGACGGGGATGTCCACACGCGCGCGAACGGCCTCCAGGTCGGCGAGCGAACCGCCGAAGCGGCGCTGTTCGGTGAGGACGGAGATGATCGCCGCACCGCCCGCCTCGTAGTCGGCCGCGAGTCCGGCCGGGTCGGCGATCGCGGCGAGCGCGCCCTTGGAGGGGCTGGACCGCTTCACCTCGCAGATCACCTTGACGCCGTCGCCGCGCAGCGCGGCCGCGCCGTCCTTGGCCGCCGGAGCCTTCGCCGCGCGCTCCTTGAGCTCGTCGAGGCTGACGCGCGCCTGCCGCTCCGCGAGGTCGGCACGGACTCCGTCGATGATCTCGTCGAGCACACTCACGCGAGCGGTCCCCTTTCAGACGGTGAAACGGTGGAAACGGCAAAAATCAGTGACAACGTTTGACGGTCATGTATTGACAGCCGAGCGTTCCCAGGGTTCAGGCAGTTCACTGTGATGGTATCCGCAGGAGGGCGTAGGCCTCGCATCCGGTTGACGGCGGTCCCACTACCTGGACGTTCGCCATTTGATCAAGGATGGAGCCAGCCACCGAACGGCGAGTTCCGGACAACCGTGAAGACCAGCGCCAACGCGCCCAGTGACCACATCTGCACCGGCCCGAGCCGCAGCCGCAGCGGTCGCCCGCGCGCCACATGGACCACCCAGACGGTCCACAGCACCGCGAAGCCCAAAAAGCCCGCGACGGCCAGCGCGTTGTCGGTGAGCGCGGTCGCGAGGTCGCCGTGCGCGAAGGCGTGCGCGCTGCGCAGACCGCCGCAGCCTGGACAGTAGAGACCGGTGAAACGCCACAGCGGGCAGACCGGGTAGTGGCCGGGTTCGTTGGGGTCCACGGCCGCGACATACGCGAAGGCCCCGCCCACGGCCGTGAGCACCGCGGCGGGCAGCCAGAGCCCGGCGCGCGCCGGGCGCGGCGTCGGGTGTACGGGCGCGGTCGGCTGGGTCTCGGCGTTCACACACCGCATTCTGCCCCGCGCGGGCCGTACACGCGCACGAGGGACGGCCGGGCGGTGTGCCCGGTCGTCCCTCGTGCGGAAGTCCGGCTGGAGTCAGCTCTTGGCGCCGGCCGGCTCGGGGGTCGCGGTCCGGGCGCGGACCGTCGCCGTCTCGTACACGGCGTGCGCGTCCTTCGGCTGGCCCAGGCCCATGGACCTCATGACCATGCCGACGACGCCGCCGAGGACGACGATGACCATGCCGGCCCAGAATCCCAGCGGCTGGGCCATCACCATGTAGGCGCCCGAGACGCAGAAACCGATGAAGGCGATGGTGACGCCGGTCCAGGCGGCCGGGGTGTGACCGTGGCTGCTGCCCGCCATGACTTGCTCCTCGTTGTTCATTGCGCGGTGCTCGATGCGTGTCGCTCGATGCCTGTGCTGAGTCGGACGCTCGCCGTCCATTGTCCCGTACGGATGCGGGTGCCATGAGCGGGGGTGTCCACTCTCACGTTCGGCGGCACCTTCCCGGCTCCGTACGGCCGGTACGGCCTAGGCGGTGTCCGGGCCCGTCGGGTCCTCGCCCCGGTCCAGGGCCTTCCACATGTCCTCGGGCCGGTCCGGGTCGACCGGTTTCGCCTTGCGCGGCCGGGGGGTGCCGTCGCGTTCGTAGCGGCCGGACATCGCGGGCCACAGCCGTCCGTAGCGCAGCGCGAGCAGCCCGGCGAGCAGGATGAGCGCGCCGCCCACGGCCGCGACGTACGGCCAGCCGGTGTGGCTGAGCGTCTCGACGGTCGCGGCGTTGTCGCCGGAGGCCTCGGCCGCCTTCTCGTCGAGCGCCGAGCCGTCGTACGCGCCGAGCAGCGCGGCGGCGACCGTGCCCGCGCCGGAGAGGGCGAGCAGGGCGGCGACCAGGACGCGCCCGGACCGGCGTACGGCGAAGACGGCGACGAGCGCGGCGAGGCCCACCACGGCGAGCGCCGCGGGCACACCGGTGACGTCGCTGCCCTGGGCGGTCAGCGGGAAGTCGCCGCCGGCCAGCGAGATGGTGCCCTCCGACCAGCGCTGGCGGCTGGCGAGCAGCGCGACGGCCGCGCCGAGGGCACCGCTGAGCAGCGCCACGGCGAGGCTGCGCCGGCCGGCGCGGAGGGCCACGGGTTCGGAACGGGGGTGCGGTACTGCGGTCACGTACTCCACTATCGCCTGCCGCCCGGGTGGATCGTCACCCGGGGTTCACGTGAGAAGCGTCCTGTCGTGCGAGCCGGTTGGCCGTGTGCACCGCGCGGAGGACCGCCGCCGCCTTGTTGCGGCACTCGGTGTCCTCGGCGACGGGGTCGGAGTCGGCGACGATGCCGGCGCCGGCCTGGACGTAGGCCGTGCCGTCCCGAAGGAGGGCCGTGCGGATGGCGATGGCCGTGTCGGAGTCGCCGGCGAAGTCGAGATAGCCGACGCAGCCGCCGTACAGACCCCGGCGGGACGGCTCCAGCTCGTCGATGATCTGCATCGCGCGGGGCTTCGGGGCGCCGGAGAGGGTGCCTGCGGGGAAGCAGGCGGTCAGCACGTCGAAGGCGGTGCGGCCCGCCGCGACCCGGCCGGTGACGGTGGACACGATGTGCATGACGTGCGAGTACCGCTCGACGGACATGAAGTCGACGACCTCCACCGAGCCCGGCTCGCAGACCCGGCCCAGGTCGTTGCGGCCCAGGTCGACGAGCATCAGGTGCTCGGCGCGCTCCTTGGGGTCGGCGAGCAGTTCCTCGGCGAGGGCCTGGTCCTCCTGCGGGGTGGCGCCCCGGTGCCGGGTGCCGGCGATGGGGTGGACCATGGCCTGGCCGTCCTCGACCTTGACCAGGGCCTCGGGGGAGGAGCCGACGACGTCGAAGCCGTCGAAGCGGAACAGGTACATGTACGGCGACGGGTTGGTGGCCCGCAGGACGCGGTAGACGTCCAACGCGCTTGCCGTGCACGGGGTTTCGAAGCGCTGGGAGGGGACGACCTGGAAGGCCTCGCCGGCCCGGATGCGCTCCTTGATGTCCTCGACGGCCTCCTGGAAGTCGGGGCCACCCCACAGCGCGGTGTACTCGGGCAGCTCCGAGGGCGGGAGGACCGCCGGAGGCTGGGCGACGGGCCGGGCGAGGTCGGCCTGCATCGCGTCGAGGCGGGCGACGGCGTCGGCCCAGGCCTCGTCGACGCCGGTGTCGAGGTCGTTGTGGTTGATGGCGTTGGCGATGAGGAGGACCGAGCCCTCCCAGTGGTCCATGACCGCCAGATCGCTGGTCAGCAGCATGGTCAGCTCGGGCAGCCCGAGGTCGTCCCGCTCGCCGGGGCCGATCTTCTCCAGGCGGCGCACGATGTCGTAGCCGAGGTACCCGACCATGCCGCCGGTGAAGGGGGGCATGCCCTCCTGGTGGGGGGTGTGGAGGGTCTCGATGGTGGCGCGCAGGGCGGCGAGGGGGTCGCCGTCCACGGGGACGCCGACGGGCGCGGTGCCGAGCCAGTGGGCCTGTCCGTCCCGGGCGGTGAGGGTGGCGTGGCTGCGGACGCCCACGAAGGAGTAGCGGGACCACGAGCGGCCGTTCTCCGCGGACTCCAGCAGGAAGGTGCCGGGGCGCTCGGCGGCGAGCTTGCGGTAGAGCGCGACCGGGGTGTCGCCGTCGGCGAGGAGCTTGCGGCTGACGGGGATGACCCGGCGGTCGTCGGCCAGCTTGCGGAAGGTCTCGAGGTCCATGGCGGCTGACCTTACTGATCCCGTGACGGTACGCCGGAATCGGCGCCGCCCTCGGCGCCTTCCACGGCCTTGAGGACGTCCTCGTCGAAGCAGGTGCGGGCGCCGGTGTGGCAGGCGGCGCCGACCTGGTCGACCTTGACGAGGAGGGTGTCGGCGTCGCAGTCCAGGGCGACGGACTTCACCCACTGGAAGTGGCCGGAGGTGTCGCCCTTCACCCAGTACTCGCGGCGGCTGCGCGACCAGTAGGTGCAGCGGCCGGTGGTGAGCGTGCGGTGCAGGGCCTCGTCGTCCATCCAGCCGAGCATGAGCACCTCACCGGTGTCGTACTGCTGGGCGACGGCGGGCAGGAGCCCGTCGGCGCCGCGCTTGAGGCGGGCGGCGATCTCCGGGTCCAGCGCGCTGGAAGTGCCGGGGCCGGCGGGGGCTCCGGGACCGGGAGGGCTGCTGGGGGACGGCGTGCTGGTCATGCGTGCCATTGTGCCGCGCCGCGCGGACCGGCCTCGCCGGTTGTCCACAGGCCGGACCCGCTTGTCGTACGAACACCACCCCGGGCGCGGGGGTCCGTCCCGTCTCGACCGCACCCGCGCTGGGCGGAGCGTCGGCCCGGTCGTAGGCTGGCGGCATGTCGACCCATGCCAAGCGTGAACGGCTTCTCTTCGCCGACCTGTTGGAGACCGCGGGCCCCGAGGCCCCCACCCTCTGCGAGGGCTGGACGACCCGTGACCTCGCCGCGCACGTCGTGGTGCGCGAGCGCCGCCCCGACGCCGCCGGGGGCATCCTCATCAAGCAGCTCGCGTCGCGCCTGGACCGGGTGATGGCGGAGTTCGCCGCGAAGCCGTACGAGGAGCTGATCCAGCTCGTGCGCACCGGTCCGCCGCGTTTCTCGCCCTTCAACCTCAAGCAGATCGACGAGGCGTCGAACACGATCGAGTTCTACGTCCACACCGAGGACATCCGCCGCGCCGGGCCGGAGTGGACGCCGCGCGAGCTGGACCACGTCTTCCAGGACGCCCTGTGGTCCCGTCTGGAGCGCACCGCCCGCCTCATGGGCCGCGGCTCCCCCACCGGGATGGTGCTGCGCCGCCCGGACGGCCGGACCGCGGTCGCCCACCGCGGCGCCCCGGTCGTCACCGTCACCGGCGAGCCCTCCGAGCTGCTCCTCTTCCTGTACGGCCGCCAGCAGGTCGCCGACGTGGAGCTGGAGGGCGACAAGGAGGCGATCACCAAGCTGCACGAGACGAAGCAGCTGGGGATCTGAGCCGGGCCACCGCGCGCGTGCTGTGACGAGCCTTGGGCGGTAAGCCCCGGCCACCAGGTGACCGGGGCTTACGCCAGGATCCGAGGAGACGCCTCGGCGTCAGCGCACCGGGTGTCCCGCGCCCCGCAGCGCGTCCTTGACCTGACCGATGCGCAGGTCGCCGAAGTGGAACACGGAGGCCGCGAGGACGGCGTCGGCGCCCGCCTCGACGGCCGGGGCGAAGTCCCCCAGCCCGCCGGCGCCGCCGGAGGCGATGACGGGGACGGTGACGTGCTTGCGGACGGCGGTGATCATCTCCAGGTCGTAGCCGTCCTTGGTGCCGTCCGCGTCCATCGAGTTGAGCAGGATCTCGCCGGCGCCGAGGTCGGCGGCGCGGTGGGCCCACTCGACGGCGTCGATGCCGGTGCCCTTGCGGCCGCCGTGGGTGGTGACCTCGAAGGACCCGGACGCGGTGCGGCGCGCGTCCACCGACAGGACCAGCACCTGGCGGCCGAAGCGCTCGGCGATCTCGCGGATCAGCTCGGGGCGGGTGATCGCCGCGGTGTTGACGCCGACCTTGTCCGCGCCGGCCCGCAGCAGCTTGTCCACGTCCTCGGCCGTGCGGACGCCGCCGCCGACCGTGAGCGGGATGAAGACCTGCTCGGCGGTGCGGCGCACCACGTCGTAGGTCGTCTCGCGGTTGCCCGACGAGGCGGTGATGTCCAGGAACGTCAGCTCGTCTGCGCCCTCGGCGTCGTACACCTTGGCCATCTCGACGGGGTCGCCCGCGTCGCGCAGGTTCTGGAAGTTGACGCCCTTGACGACCCGGCCGTTGTCCACGTCCAGGCAGGGGATGACTCGGACCGCCAGGGTCATGAATCCACGGCTCCTTAACCTAGGCCCGGGAAGGCCTAGCCTCTGAATGCTTCGATCTCTACTTCGACCAGGATGCGAGGGTCGACGAAACCCTCCACGACCAGCAGGGTCGCGGCCGGACGCACCGGGTCGAAGATCTCCTTGTGGGCCCGCCCCACGGCTTCCACGTCCCGCATGTGCGTCAGATACATCCGCGTACGGATCACGGACCCGGCACCGAGCCCGAACTCTCCGAGCGCCTCGACCGCGGTGGTGAAGGCCACCTTGGCCTGTTCGTACGGGTCGCCCTCCCCGTACAGCACATCGCCCTTGAAGGCCGTCGTGCCCGCCACCAGGACGCGGTCGCCCGCCGCGACGGCGCGCGCGAAACCGAAGGACTCCTCCCAGGGACTCCCGCTCTGCACCCGCCGTACGGCATCGGACGTCATGACACTGTGTCCCGTCTCAAGAGGTGGCCTCCAGGGCCTCTTCCAGGGTGAACGCCTTCGCGTACAGGGCCTTGCCGACGATGGCGCCCTCGACGCCGAGGGGCACCAGTTCGGCGATGGCCCGCAGGTCGTCGAGGGACGACACGCCGCCGGAGGCCACGACCGGGCGGTCGGTGGCCGCGCACACGTTCCTCAGCAGCTCCAGGTTGGGGCCCTGGAGGGTGCCGTCCTTGGCGATGTCGGTGACGACGTACCGCGCGCAGCCCTCCTTGTCGAGGCGCTCCAGCGCCTCGTAGAGGTCGCCGCCCTCGCTGGTCCAGCCGCGGCCCTTCAGGGTCGTCCCGCGGACGTCGAGGCCCACGGCGATCTTGTCGCCGTGCTCGGCGATGGCCTTGGCGACCCACTCGGGGCTCTCCAGGGCGGCGGTGCCGAGGTTGACGCGGGTGCAGCCGGTGGCCAGGGCCTTCGCCAGGGAGGCGTCGTCCCGGATGCCGCCGGAGAGTTCGACCTTGATGTCCATGGCCCGGGTGACCTCGGCGACCAGGTCCCGGTTGTCGCCGGTGCCGAACGCGGCGTCCAGGTCGACCAGGTGCAGCCACTCGGCGCCCGCGCGCTGCCAGGCGAGGGCGGCCTGCAGCGGGGAGCCGTAGGAGGTCTCCGTGCCGGACTCGCCGTGGACGAGCCGGACCGCCTGGCCGTCACGGACGTCCACGGCGGGCAGGAGTTCGAGCTTCGAAGCCATCAGAGGGTTCCGATCCAGTTGTTCAGCAGCTGCGCTCCGGCGTCGCCGGACTTCTCGGGGTGGAACTGGGTGGCCCAGAGCGCGCCGTTCTCCACGGCCGCGACGAAGGGCTTGCCGTGCGTGGACCAGGTGACCCTGGGCGCGGTGAGCGCGGGGTTGTGCGTCTCCAGGGACCAGTCGTGGACGGCGTAGGAGTGCACGAAGTAGAAGCGGGCGTCGGCGTCGAGGCCGGCGAACAGCCGGGTGCCGGCCGGGGCGTCGACGGTGTTCCAGCCCATGTGCGGCACGATCTCGGCCTGGAGCGGCTCGACCGCGCCGGGCCATTCGTCGAGGCCCTCGGTCTCCACGCCGTGCTCGATGCCGCGGGCGAAGAGGATCTGCATGCCGACGCAGATGCCCATGACCGGACGTCCGCCGGAGAGCCGGCGGTCGATGATCCAGTCGCCGCGCGCCTCCTTCAGGCCCTTCATGCAGGCGGCGAAGGCGCCGACGCCGGGGACGAGCAGCCCGTCGGCGTTCATGGCGGTGTCGAAGTCACGCGTGATCTCGACCTGGGCACCGGTGCGCGCGAGGGCGCGCTCGGCGGACCGTACGTTCCCGAAGCCGTAGTCGAAGACGACGACCCGTTTCGAGGCGGCGCTCAATTCCACACCTCCAGCCGCAGGATGCCCGCGACGAGACACATCGCGGCGCCGATCGACAGCAGGGTGATGAGGCTCTTCGGCATCTGCTGCTTGGCGAACGAGATGATCCCGCCGACCAGGAAGAGGCCGACGACGATCAGGACGGTGGACAGCCCGTTCACAGCGCGCCCTTCGTGGAGGGAAGGATGCCGGCCGCGCGCGGGTCGCGCTCGGAGGCGTAGCGCAGGGCCCGCGCGAGCGCCTTGAACTGGCATTCGACGATGTGGTGCGCGTTGCGTCCGTACGGCACGTGCACGTGCAGCGCGATCTGGGCCTGGGCGACGAAGGACTCCAGGATGTGCCGGGTCATCGTGGTGTCGTACTCGCCGATCATCGGCGCCATCTTCTCGGGCTCGGTGTGCACGAGGTAGGGGCGGCCGGACAGGTCGACGGTGACCTGGGCGAGGGACTCGTCCAGCGGGACCGTGCAGTTGCCGAAGCGGTAGATGCCCACCTTGTCGCCGAGGGCCTGCTTGAAGGCGGCGCCCAGCGCGAGGGCGGTGTCCTCGATGGTGTGGTGGGAGTCGATGTGCAGGTCGCCGTCGGTCTTCACGGTCAGGTCGAACAGACCGTGGCGGCCGAGCTGGTCGAGCATGTGGTCGTAGAAGCCGACCCCGGTGGAGATCTCCGTCCGTCCGGTGCCGTCGAGGTTGATCTCGACGAGGACCGAGGTCTCCTTGGTCGTCCGCTCTATGCGTCCTACACGGCTCATACGTCCGTCTCCTTCTTCAGTTCACGTACCGCGTCGAGGAACGCGTCGTTCTCGGCGGGGGTTCCGGCGGTGACCCGCAGCCATCCCGGCACACCGTTGTCCCGGACCAGGACGCCCCGGTCGAGGATCTTCCGCCAGACCTCGTGCGCGTTCTCGAACCTGCCGAACTGCACGAAGTTGGCGTCGGACTCGGTCACCGCGTAGCCGAGGGCACGCAGTTCGGCGACCAGCCGGTCCCGCTCCGTCTTCAGCTGTTCGACATAGCCGAGGAGGGTGTCGGTGTGCTCCAGGGCGGCCAGCGCGGTCGCCTGGGTGACGGCGGAGAGGTGGTACGGCAGCCGGACGAGCTGGACCGCGTCCACGACCGCCGGGTGCGCGGCGAGATAGCCGAGGCGCAGACCGGCCGCGCCGAAGGCCTTGGACATCGTCCGGGAGACGACGAGGTTCGGGCGTCCGGCGAGCAGCGGCAGCAGCGAGTCGCCGTGGCTGAACTCGATGTACGCCTCGTCGACCACGACCATGGACGGCCCCGCGGCCTGGGCCGCCTCGTACAGCGCGAGCACGGTCTCGCGTGGGACCGCGTTGCCCGTGGGGTTGTTGGGGGTGGTGACGAAGACGACGTCCGGGCGGTGCTCGGCGATGGCCCGCTCGGCGGCGGCGAGGTCGATCGTGAAGTCGTCGTTCCGCGGACCGGAGATCCAGCCGGTGCCGGTGCCGCGCGCGATGAGCCCGTGCATGGAGTACGAGGGCTCGAAGCCGATCGCGGTACGGCCGGGCCCGCCGAAGGTCTGGAGCAGTTGCTGGATGACCTCGTTGGAGCCGTTGGCCGCCCAAACGTTTGTCAGGTCGACACCGTGGCCCGACGTCTTCGTCAGATACTCGGCGAGCCGTGTCCGCAGCTCCACCGCGTCCCGGTCGGGGTAGCGGTTGAGGTGCCGGGCCGCCTCCCGCACCCGCTCGGCGATCCGCTCGACCAGCGGTTCGGGCAGCGGGTAGGGGTTCTCGTTGGTGTTCAGGCGTACGGGGACGTCGAGCTGGGGGGCGCCGTACGGGCTCTTGCCGCGCAGTTCGTCCCGTACGGGAAGATCGTCGATTCCGAAGCTCACTTACCAGGTACCTTCCAGCCGAACCGAGCCTTGATCGCCGCGCCGTGCGCGGGCAGGTCCTCCGCCTCCGCGAGCGTGACCACGTGGTGCGCGACCTCGGCCAGCGCGTCCTCGGTGTAGTCGACGATGTGGATGCCGCGCAGGAAGGACTGGACGGACAGACCGGAGGAGTGGCAGGCGCAACCGCCGGTGGGGAGCACGTGGTTGGAGCCGGCCGCGTAGTCGCCCAGGGAGACCGGCGCCCAGGGGCCGATGAAGATCGCGCCCGCGTTGACGACGCGCTCGGCGACCGCCGCGGGGTCGGCCGTCTGGATCTCCAGGTGCTCGGCGCCGTACGCGTTGACGACCCGCAGGCCCTCGTCGACGCCGTCGACCAGGACGATCGCGGACTGCCGTCCGGCCAGCGAGGGGCGGATCCGGTCCTCGATGTGCTTGGTGGCCTCGACCTGCGGCCCCAGCTCCTTCTCGACGGCGTCGGCGAGCGCGACGGAGTCGGTGACGAGCACGGCGGCGGCCAGCGGGTCGTGCTCGGCCTGGCTGATCAGGTCGGCGGCGACGTGCACCGGGTCGGCGGTGTCGTCCGCGAGGACCGCGATCTCGGTCGGGCCCGCCTCGGAGTCGATGCCGATGACGCCGGTGAAGTACCGCTTGGCGGCGGCCACCCAGATGTTGCCCGGCCCGGTGACCATGTTGGCCGGCGGGCAGGACTCGGTGCCGTACGCGAACATCGCGACGGCGGTGGCGCCACCGGCGGCGTACACCTCGTCGACGCCGAGCAGCGCGCAGGCGGCCAGGATCGTGGGGTGCGGAAGCCCGTCGAAGTCGGCCTGTGCCGGGGAGGCGAGGGCGATCGAGGGGACACCGGCCTCCTGCGCCGGGACCACGTTCATGATCACCGAGGAGGGGTACACGGACCGGCCGCCGGGGGCGTAGAGGCCGACGCGCTCGACCGGGACCCACTTCTCGGTGACGGTGCCGCCGGGGACCACCTGGGTGGTGTGGGTGGAGCGGCGCTGCTCGCGGTGGACGATACGGGCGCGGCGGATCGACTCCTCCAGGGCCGCGCGGACGGCCGGGTCGAGCTCCTCCAGCGCGCGCGTGAGGGCCTCGGCCGGGACCCGTACGGAGGTCAGGCGCACGCCGTCGAACTTCTCCGCGAAGTCGATCAGCGCCGCGTCGCCCCGATGATGCACGGCCTCGCAGATCGGACGCACCTTCTCCAGGGCGGCCGAGACGTCGAAGTCGGCTCGGGGCAGCAGGTCGCGCAGAGCGGGTCCCTCCGGGAGGGCGTCGCCGCGCAGATCGATTCGGGAGATCACACGCCCAATTCTCTCAGACCTCCGTGACCCCCTGTTCGCGCGTATCAATGGCTGATACAGATCGGCGGGGAACGCGGAAGATCTTCTTCACGTTGAGTGTTCGAGGGGTGACTCGGCGGGCATCACCGGTGTGACCGGTTGTGCCATACACGCGAGTGAGGGACGGGGGAAGGAAGAGCAGTGAGTGAGGGGCCCGGCATCCGGGACGACGGGGACCTGCCGGACGACCTGACGGCCGCCGAGGCGGGCATGTGGCAGGCGTTCCGCAACGGCAGTGTGTACGACCTGCGTGACGGCGACATCGCCGTGGACGATCCGCACGGCGGCCACCCCTGGGGGCCCGAGCGGACCGTGCGGGCCCGGATCGTGGCCTGGCTGCTGCTGGACGGACCGCCGGCGCTGGCCGGGCGGGTGTCCGCGCTCAAGCTGGTGGGCGTCCAGATCAAGGGCGTCCTGGAGCTGGCGGGCGGCCAGGTGGTGCCGTACGTGGAGATGCGGGGCTGCCGGTTCGAGAAGGAGATCCTGGTTCCGGAGGCCCGGTTCACGACCGTACGGCTGGTGGACTGCTCGGTGCCCCGGCTGGAGGCGGCCCGGCTGCACACGGAGGGCGATCTGCATCTGCCGCGCTGCCGGTTCCACAACGGGGTGCGGCTCGCGGACGCGCACATCGGCACCGATCTGCTGCTCAACCAGGCGATCGTCTACCGCGACCGGCACGGCCGCTCACTCTCCGCCGACGGGCTGACCGTCGCCCAGGACGTGCAGGCGGAGATGCTGGAGTCGCACGGCGAGCTGAGCCTGCGCGGCGCGACCGTCGGCGCCTCGCTCAGCCTGCGCGGCAGCCGGCTCGCCAACCCGTACGACCGCCTCGCCCTGAACGCACCCCAGCTGACCGTCGAACGGACGCTCTATCTGACCCCGGCGGGCGTGGGCAACCCGCTGCACACCAGCGGCAGCACGCCCGCGCGCGGCACGCGGGTGCAGCGCTTCGAGTGCCAGGGCGGGATCCGGCTGGACGACGGGCGGTTCGGCGACTCCGTCGACCTGGAGCGCGCCAGGTTCACCTTCACGGATGAACAGGAGCTGTCGCTGCGCCGCGTCCAGGTGCCGGAGCTGCGGTTCCTCGGGGAGCGGCCGGAGCGCGGCAAGGTCGTCCTGTCCGGCGCCCGGGTCGGCGTCCTGATCGACCGGGCGGACAGCTGGCCGGGTCCGGGCAACCTCCACATGGGCGGCTTCCAGTACGAGAGCCTCGTACCGCGCGACAAGTTCCCGCTGACCAGGCGGCTGGAGTGGGTGGCGGCGGCGACCGCCGAGTACAGCCCGGAGCCGTACGAGCGGCTGGCGACCGTGCTGCGGGCCGGCGGGGACGACGAGGGCGCCCGCGAGGTGCTCCTCGCCAAACAGCGCCACCGCCGGGAGAACCTGCCGCTCGCGGCCAAGCTGTGGGGCTACGCGCAGGACTGGACGGTCGCCTACGGGTACCGGCCGGGCCGGGCCGCGGTGTGGATGGCGGTGCTGTGGGCGCTGACCTCGTACGCCTTCTCGCACGCCGACCATCCGCCGATGAAGCAGGGCGAGCACCCGCAGTGGAGCCCGTCCCTGTTCGCCCTGGACCTGCTGCTGCCGGTCATCGACCTCGGCCAAGCCGGCTATTGGCAGCTGCGCGGTGGCTGGCAGTGGCTCGCGGCGGTGGTGATCATCCTGGGCTGGATCCTCGCGACGACGGTGGCGGCGGGCGCCACCCGGCTCCTCAGCCGGAACTGACAGGTTCCGCCCAGGAAGGGCCCAGGGAAACGAAGAACACTCGGTACCGGAACCGGTCCGAGAAGCACACAACCTCGCTCGCCTTCCCTCCGTCTTGCTACGGACACCATCAACCGCGACACCACGACGGTGAGCACCCGGCCCGCGAGAGCGTCGCCGGTCGAGGCGCGAAGGGGGCCGGCGCCATGGATCCGCTGCGCGCGCTCGTCCGTACCGCCCGGATGGCACGCCATACGTCACGGCTCGCCGCAGGACTGCCCCCGGACGACGAGGTGCTGCTCGACGCCCCCGACGAGCGGATCGGATCCGTGCTGGTGGCGGCCGGCCGCGGGGAGTACGCGCCCGCGGCGAAGCTGCTGGCGGCGACCCGGGAGGCCGCCGAGTGGGAGAACCGCGACCGGTACGTGCTGCGGCTCACCGCCTTCGCCCGCGCGCGCGACGCATGGCTGCGGGCCTGGCAGGCGGCCGTCCCGCACGACCCGGACGTGCTGCTGGTCAAGGCCGAACTGGCGGTGTCGCGCGGCTGGCGCTCCCCCGCCCGAGTCGAACTGCTGCACGAGGTCACGCCGTTGATCGCCGCTGCCGCCGAGGGCGAGCCGCGCGATCCGGTGCCGTGGCGGATCGCCCTCGACCACGCCCGGGGCACGGGCCTCGGCCACACCGGCTTCGAGCGGCTGTGGGCGGAGGCGGTCCGCCGCTCCCCGCACCACTACGGCTGTCATGTCTCCGCCCTGAAGTACCTCTCCGCCTCCTGGTACGGCTCGCACCGCGAGTGTTTCGACTTCGCCGAGCGGGCCGCCGAGGACGCCCTCCCCGGCTCCCTCGTCCGGGCCCTGCCGGTCCGGGCGGCCTTCTCGTACCTCACCGAGGGCGGCGGTGCCGTGATCCCCCGCGCCCGGCTGGACCGCGCGGCGGACGGCGCGATCGCGCTCTCCGCCGAGTACGCGCCCGGCGACCCCTGGCCGGCCGAGGTCCGCAACCTGCTGACCTACGTCCTCGTCCGCCTGGAGCGCTGGACGGACGCCCTGGCCCAGCTGCGCATGATCGGCCCGTACGCCACGTCCTTCCCGTGGGACCGCGTGTCGGACGATCCGCTGGGCCAGTTCCTCCAGTTACGGGACGGCGTACGGCTGGAGGTGGCGTGCTCGATCCCGCTGTGCGCACGGCCGAAGAGGCCCGCGCGGACCGAAGGATAGGTCTCACCGGAGGTCACCAAACGAATACGGGCGAACGCGCGCGCCCCGACGACCATTAGGCTCTGGCCTCGTGACCACCGTCCGGCTGCCGCTCTTCCCCCTGAACTCGGTGTTGTACCCGGGGCTCGTGCTTCCTCTGAACATCTTCGAGGAGCGCTATCGCGCCATGATGCGCGAGTTGCTGAAGACCCCCGAGGACCAACCCCGCCGCTTCGCCGTCGTCGCCATCCGCGACGGCCACGAGGTCGCGCCGAGCGCCCCCGGCATGCCGGATCCGACCGCGCAGCCCGACCGGGGGCCGACCGCCGGTTTCGGCGACGAGCCGACGAAGGCGTTCCACTCCGTGGGCTGTGTCGCGGACGCGGCGACCATCCGGGAGCGGGACAACGGCACGTTCGAGGTGCTCGCGACCGGCACCAGCCGGGTGCGTCTGCTCTCGGTGGACGCCTCGGGGCCGTTCCTGGTGGCGGACCTGGAGGAACTGCCGGAGGACGCCGGCGACGAGGCGGGCGCCCTCGCCGAGGGGGTCCTGCGGGCGTTCCGCCAGTATCAGAAGCGGCTCGCTGGTGCCCGGGAACGCTCGCTGTCGACGGGGGCGGACCTCCCGGACGAGCCGGCCGTCGTCTCGTATCTCGTCGCGGCGGCGATGATGCTCGACACGCCCGCCAAGCAGCGGCTCCTGCAGGCCCCCGACACCGCGTCCCGGCTGCGCGACGAGCTGAAACTCCTGCGCGCCGAGTCCGCGATCATCCGTAGTCTGCCGTCGTTGCCCGCGTCGGAGCTGACGCGGGGCCCGACCAGCCTCAACTGACGTACACGAGAAGGCCGATGGCGAAGACGATGGCGAAGAAGCCGAAGAAGCAGCAGGCGGGCGGCACGCCCGCGACGGTGGCCCTCACCGCGGCGGGCGTGGCGTACACCGTGCACGCGTACGAGCACGACCCGGCGCATCCGTCCTACGGCGACGAGGCGGCCGAGGCGATGGGCGTGTCGCCCGAGCGGGTCTTCAAGACGCTGGTGGCGGACGTGGACGGCGCGCTGGTGGTCGCGGTCGTGCCGGTGGCGGGGTCGCTGGACCTGAAGTCGCTGGCGACGGCGGTCGGCGGCAAGCGGGCGGCGATGGCCGACCCGGTGCTCGCGGAGCGCACGACGGGGTACGTCCGGGGCGGTATCTCCCCGCTCGGCCAGCGCAAGAAGCTCCGCACGGTGCTGGACGCGTCGGCGGACGGCCACGCCACGGTGTGCGTCTCCGCCGGGCGCCGCGGTCTGGAGGTGGAGCTGGCTCCGGGGGACCTCGCGAAGCTCACGGATGCGGTGACCGCGCCGATCGCTCGCGCGTGACCCTGCCGGGGGCGGTGCGTCGTCGGCTGCGGGCCCGGTGGGGCTTCTCGCGCAGTTCCCCGCGCCCCTGAAAAGCAGGGGCTGCGCCCCTTGCTTTTCAACCCGCAGCCCCGCCGCCTTTCAGGCCCGCAGGGGGCCTGGTCTTTCAGGCCCGCAGGGGGCCTGGGCTTTCAGGGGCGCGGGGAACTGCGCGAGAAGCCCCACCGGGCCGCACCCGCCAAACGCCCCCACCCCCGAGCTATGAGGCGCCCAACACCGGCTCGTGCTCCATCGGCTCCGGATCACGCGGCCCGAACAGCGCCGTCAACCCGAGGTGCACCAACAGCCCCGCCAGCGGCCACGCCAGCAACGCCCCCTTCGCAGCGAGCTTCAGCGGTGCCGAGAAGGTCACCCCCTGCCCGACCTCCTTCGCCCTCGCCGCGACATCCGTGCCGGGCCCGAGCCACACCCCGAGCCGCCACGCCAGCACGGCCCCCAGCAGCCCGCCCACCAGGAGCGCCACGACCAGCGGCACCCCGCCGCGCCGACGCAGCAGGAAGACGACGAGCCCGCTCACCGCACCGGCGCCCAGGGCCAGCAGAGTGAACGTCCCGTCCACACCGACGGCCTGTTCGCCCTCGGTGTCCTTGAAGTAGACCGCCGAACCGTCGGAGACGAGCGGTACGTGCGGCGCCAGCCACCACCAGAGCAGACCGAGCAGCACGCCCCCGAGCAGGGCCATGACCACGGTGACGACGGCGGCCTCGATCAGTTCGGTCCGCAGGCCGGGCCCGGCCTGCTTCTCCGGCTCGTACCAGAGCGCGTCCTCGCCCCCACCGCTGGTGGGCGGTGATGCCCACGGGTCGTTCGGGGACTGGTCGTGCGGCGGCGGAGGGGGCGTCAACGGTGCGGTCACCCTGCCATCGTGCCAGGCGCGGCTGTGCGCCGCGTCACCGGACGGCGGCCCGCCGGTACGCCCAGGTGGCGACGGCGAGCGAGACCACCCCGACCCCGGCGCACACGGCGAGGTCGCCGAGCACGAACGCCCAGTCGGGGTCCGGCCCGAACGTCCGCGCGAGCGCCTCCACACCGTAGGTCGAGGGCAGCAGATCCCGCGCGAACTGGACGAAGCCCGGCATCCGGTCGGCCGGCAGCACGCCGAGGAGCAGCGCGGCCGACATGCCGAGCTGTCCGAGCACGGTGGCGAGTTCGGGGCGCGGGGCGAGCAGGCCGAGCGCGGCACCCAGCCCGGCGAGCGCGGCCCCGGCGAGCGGGATCACGGCGGCGAGCACCCAGAGATGGGTCAGCGGCAGCCCGAAGAGGACACAGCCGAAGACGGCGGTGACCACGGTGCCGGGGACGGTGAAGGAGGCGTACGCGCCGGCCGCGCCGAGCACCACGGCCGCGGGCGGCACGGGCAGCGTCGCGTAGTGGTCGAGCCCGCCGCTGGAGCGCAGCTGCCCGAAGTACTGGGCCAGCAGGTTCAGCGCGACGAAGGCGACGACGAGCACGGCCGAACCGGCGACCACCGCGTGCGCCTCGGCTCCGCCGTCCACCACTCCACGCATCAGGATCATGATCCCGATCGACTGGAAGGTGGCCACGAACAGCAGGGGGATCCGTGCGACCCGCGCCCGGGAGAGCTGCGCCACGTACACCGCGCACAGCGACGGCCACAGGCGCGCGCGGGGCCCCAGCTCGGCGGCTCCGCGCTCCACGCGCTCCTGTGCGGCCAGGGCCTTGCCCGGCAGGATCTCGGCGGGTACGACACTCACGTCGAGTTGCTCCCCTTCGCTTCGGCTGTCGCCCATTTTCGTACGGCCGCGGCAGCCCTGCCGTTCATATCCGCTTCGGCTGTTCTCCGGCTCACGCCCGCGTCCCTCACCCCTTGACCAGTCCCTGGGCGCTGCCCGCGCTGCCGCCGAGTGCCAGGTAGACATCCTCCAGGCTCGGCGTGGCGAGGGTGAAGTCGTCGAGCGCCACGAAGGCGGCGCCCCCGGTGACCGTGGCCACCACGGCGCGCGCCTCCTCGGGCGCGAGCCGGAGCGTCCAGCGACGTCCGGACTCCACCGCGCGCGGGCGCAGGGCCGCGACCTCGGGCACGTCCAGCGGTGCCTTCTCCCGCCACACCAGCTCGACGCGGACCTCGCCCGCGACCTGCTCCTTCAGTCCGGCCGGCGTGTCGCAGGCGATGACGCGCCCCTGGTCGAGGACGGCGACCCGGTCGAGCACGGTCTCCGCCTCGATGACGTTGTGGGTGACCAGCAGAACGGTGGTGCCGGAGCGGTCGCGCCGCCGGTCGACGGCGGCCCAGACGGCGCGCCGGGCCACCGGGTCCATGCCGCTGGTGGGCTCGTCGAGCACGAGCAGGGGCCGTTCCCCGACGAGCGCGGTGGCGAAGCAGGCGAGCCGCCGCTGTCCGCCGGAGAGCTTCTTCAGGGGGCGCGAGGCCAGCTCGGTCAGCCCCAGCTCCTCCAGCACGGCGTCCCGCTCGGCCCGTGCCCGCCGTACCTCCAGGCCGCGCAGCCGCCCGGTGGTCTCGGCGGCGAGCGCCACGGTCAGTTCGTCCAGGGCGGTCGACTCCTGCCCCAGATAGGCGAGGATCCGCGCGGCCCGCTCCGGGTGCCGCACGATGTCGTGGCCCAGGATCTCGACGGTGCCGTCGTCGGGCCGCATCAGCCCGGTCAGCTGCCGTACGAGCGTGGTCTTGCCGGCCCCGTTGGGCCCGAGCAGACCGAAGATCTCCCCGCGCCGGACGTCCAGCGTCACCGCGTCGTTGGCCCGCACCTCGGGGGTCCCCGGCGTACCCCGCCGCCCGCGCGTCGCCGGATATGTCTTGGTGAGTCCCCGCACAGCGCACACGACGTCCCCACCATGCCGGATCGCCTGTGCCGTACGCGTGCTCACGAGGGACGAGCCTAAGGGGTCGCGGGCACCGATTTACCTCCGGGGCACCCCAGCCGAGCCCCGAAGGAGCGCGGGCAGTCACATATGCGGCTCCGCCGCGTGGGCGCGACCAGCCACAACGAACCCGCGGCCGCCCGCGAACCGGCGCCTGCGAGCTATGAGGCGCTCGCACTACCGCCCGAGGTGGTCCGCACATCGATCTCCCGCCAGAACCCGGCCCGGATCGCGTACCGGTCGTGCTCGTCGATCTGATCGTCCTTGTGCGCCAGCAGCCCGAACCGCGCCGCGTAGCGCAGCAGCTCACCGTCCACCCGGTGCGGCACCCGCGGATACATCGTCGACAGCTTCTGCAGATGGACCTGGTCGGTCAGCCGGGCCATCCACCGCCGGGCGAACACCTGCCCGACCTCGAAGGGGTCGCCCCCCACGGTCGTGATGTCCTCCTCCCGGTCGGCCCACCGCTGCTCCGCCGTCGTCAGCTGGGCGAGCGTCGGCATGGCCGCCGCCTCCGGCGGTTCCGCCGCGCCCCCGGGCCGGTCCACCCAGCCCTTGTCGGAGGACCACCGCAGGGTCGCGGTCGCCGGGTGCTGCACGGCGTGCGCCCCGGGGCCGCGCATGGCCGCGAGATCCTTCGGCGTGGGCACGCCCTTGGGCGCCGACGCCCGCTCCTCGGCGCCGTTGCGCGCGGCACCGGCCGCGGAGGCGTGCTCGGGCTCCCCGGGCGCCCGCTCGGCGGCGGCCGCGAGGGCCGACTCGGGCAGCGGCGCCGACAGGATCGCGGCGATCTCGGGCCGCGGCACCGGCTGCGGCGCGCAGATCCCGCCGAGGTCCTTGGCCCGTACGGCCTTGGTGATCCAGGCACGGTCGAGCACCCGCCGCTCGTCGGCCTCGGCGACCAGGTCCTCGGACTGGTTGTAGTCGCCGTCGGCGGCCTGCACGGCCCACAGATGGACGGCGACCCCGTGTTCCTTGGCGGCCATCATGCCGGGCAGCAGATCTCCGTCGCCGGTCACCAGGACCACGTCGGAGCAGGCGCGGTTGCGGGCCAGCTCGGTCAGTTCGGCGTGCATGGCGGCGTCCACGCCCTTCTGCGCCCACCGTCCGTCGCTGCGCGTCAGCGCGCCCAGCCGGACCGTCACCCGGGGCATCACCCGCAGTCTGCGGTGCTCGGGCTGCGGGACGCGGTCGGGGGCGCCGTCGAACCAGTAGATGCGCAGCAACGGCCGCTCGGTGTCGGCCTCGGCGCGCTCGCGCAGCCCCTGGATGAGGGCGGCGTGATCGACGGTGATACGGGAGCGGGAGGGTTCCCCGGCGAGGAGGCTGGCGGCCGCGCCGAGCAGATACCCGGCGTCCACCAGGACGATGCAGCGGTCCACGCGATCCACCCTCTTTCCGGGAGGTTTGCTTCGGGCTTCCTTCGAGTCTGCCCGACCGCGCGGAGGTTAACGGCCGGAACTCGATCTTCGGCGTGGCGTATTGGCCGCGCGCGACCCGCCGTACGGCACACGGTCCGACAACTCTCGTCACGGACGGTGATTTTCCGAAATGCGTACCTTGTCATGCTATGTGAGTCTGGTCGCGGCCCTGGCCCCTAGACCCCCTTCAGGAGGCAGATCCCCATGGCCAAGAACAAGAAGCAGGACCGGAAGCAGCCGCAGTCCGAGCGTGGTCAGCAGGAGGCCCAGCAGTCCTCGCTGGAGTCGCAGGCCGAGCAGCGCGCGACCCAGGTGACGCCCGGCGACATGGCCCGCAAGGGTCGGCAGAAGCGCTTCGGTCACAACTGACATCAGCGGTACGGGCTGTTGAGGCCCGGGTACACCGAGGGGCGCGTCCGAAGGATCGGATGCGCCCCTCACGCTGTTCACGCCCGTCGGGCCGCCGAGGTCCGCTCAGCCGGCCAGACAGGACGGGCCGAGCAGCACCTTGAGATCACCGAACAGGGCCGGGTCCGGCTTCACCCGGTGCCGGTCCAGGCGCAGCACGGTCGTCTTGGTCGGGCCCTGGAGCCTGATCCGGACCTCGCTGTCGCCCTTGTGGTGGGTGAGGATCTCACCGAGCCGGCTGACCATGGGCGGGGTGACGCGGGTGGCCGGGATGGTGAGGATCACCGGGGCGTTGGTGCCCGCGTTGGAGAGGTCAGGGACCTGCATCTCCATGGCGACCAGGCGCGGCACCTCCTCGCGCTTGTCGAGGCGGCCCTTCACGAACACGACCGCGTCCTCGACGAGTTGCGTGGAGACGAGCTGGTAGGTGGCCGGGAAGAACATGCACTCGATGGAACCGGCGAGGTCCTCCACGGTGGCGATCGCCCAGGCGTTGCCCTGCTTGGTCATCTTGCGCTGCAGGCCGGAGATGATGCCGCCGATGGTGACGACCGCGCCGTCCCCGTGCTCACCGCCGGTGAGCTGGGCGATGCCCGCGTCGGCCTTGTCGGACAGGACGTGCTCCAGGCCGAAGAGGGGGTGGTCGGAGACGTAGAGACCGAGCATCTCCCGCTCCTGGGCGAGGAGATAGGTCTTCTCCCACTCGTCGGTGGTGAACTCGACGTCGAGTCCGAAGCCCGGCTCGCTGCTCTCCTCCTCGCCCATGCCGCCGAAGAGGTCGAACTGGCCCTCGGCCTCCTTGCGCTTGACCGCGACCACGTTGTCGATCATCGAGTCGAAGTGGGCGGTGAGGCCCTTGCGGGTGTGCCCCATCGTGTCGAAGGCGCCCGCCTTGATCAGCGACTCCGTGGTCCGCTTGTTGCAGGCGACCGCCTCGACCTTGTCGAGGTAGTCGGGGAAGGAGGCGTACTTCCCCTTGGCCTTGCGGCTGCGGATGATCGACTCGACCACGTTCGTACCGACGTTGCGGACGGCTTCGAGGCCGAAGAGGATCACGTCGTCGCCCTGGGCGGCGAAGTTGTGCACCGACTCGTTGACGTTCGGCGGGAGCACCTTGATCTTCATGCGCCGGCACTCGTTGAGGTAGACCGCCGACTTGTCCTTGTCGTCCTTGACGGAGGTGAGCAGCGCGGCCATGTACTCGGCCGGGTAGTTGGCCTTGAGGTACGCGGTCCAGTAGGAGACGAGGCCGTACGCGGCGGAGTGCGCCTTGTTGAAGGCGTAGCCGGCGAAGGGGACCAGGACGTCCCACAGGCCCTGGATGGCCTCGTCGCTGTAGCCCTTGTCGCGGGCGCCCTTCTGGAACAGGACGAAGTTCTTCGCCAGTTCCTCGGGCTTCTTCTTGCCCATCACGCGGCGGAGGATGTCGGCCTCGCCGAGCGAGTACCCGGCGATGATCTGGGCGGCCTTCTGCACCTGCTCCTGGTAGACGATCAGGCCGTAGGTGACCGCGAGGACCTCTTCGAGCGGCTCCTCCAGCTCCTTGTGGATCGGCGTGATCTCCTGGCGCTTGTTCTTGCGCTCCGCGTAGTTGATGTGCGAGTTCATGCCCATCGGGCCCGGCCGGTAGAGGGCCGAGACGGCGGAGATGTCCTCGAAGTTGTCGGGCTGCATCTGGCGGAGCAGGGAGCGCATGGGGCCGCCGTCGAACTGGAAGACGCCGAGGGTGTCGCCGCGGCAGAGCAGTTCGAAGGTCTTGGGGTCGTCCAGTGGGAGAGCGAGCATCTCCAGGTCGATGCCCTTGTTGGCCTTCACCATCTTGATGGCGTCGTCCATGATCGTGAGGTTGCGCAGGCCCAGGAAGTCCATCTTGAGCAGGCCGAGCGACTCGCACTGCGGGTAGTCCCACTGTGTGATCGTGACGCCGTCGGTGTGGCGCACCCAGATCGGGGCGTGGTCGACGATGGGCTCGCTGGACATGATCACGCCGGCCGCGTGCACGCCCATCTGCCGGACCAGGCCCTCGACGCCCTTGGCGGTGTCGATGACCTTCTTCACGTCGGGTTCGTTCTCGTACATCGACCGGATCTCGCCCGCCTCGCTGTAACGCGGGTGGGAGGGGTCGGTGATGCCGTTGAGGTCGATGCCCTTGCCGAGGACGTCGGCGGGCATCGCCTTGGTGAGCCGGTCGCCCATGGCGTACGGATAGCCCAGCACGCGCGCGGAGTCCTTGATGGCGTTCTTCGCCTTGATCTTGCCGTAGGTGCCGATCATGGCGACCTTGTCGGCGCCGTACTTCTCGGTCACGTACCGGATCACCTCGACGCGCCGGCGCTCGTCGAAGTCGATGTCGACATCGGGCATCGAGATGCGCTCGGGGTTGAGGAACCGCTCGAAGATCAGTCCGTGCGGGATCGGGTCGAGGTCGGTGATGCCCATGGCGTACGCGACGATCGAGCCGGCGGCGGAGCCTCGGCCGGGGCCGACCGCGATGCCCTGCTTCTTGGCCCACATGATGAAGTCGGCGACCACGAGGAAGTAGCCCGGGAAGCCCATCGAGATGATGGTGTCCATCTCGTACTCGACCTGCTTCATACGGTCGTCCGGGATGCCTCCGGGGAAGCGCCGGTGCATCCCGCGCATGGTCTCCTCGCGGAACCAGGTGACCTCGGTGAAGCCCTCCGGGATGTCGAACTTCGGCATGAGGTTCCTGGCCTCGAACATGCCGGAGGTGTCGATCTGCTCGGCGACCAGCAGGGTGTTGGCGCAGCCCTCCTGCCAGGCGTCCGAGGAGTCGACGGCGTACATCTCGTCCGTCGACTTCAGGTAGTAGCCGGTGCCGTCGAACTTGAAGCGGTCCGGGTCGGAGAGGTTCTTGCCGGTCTGGATGCACAGCAGGGCGTCGTGCGCGGTCGCCTCGTGCGCGTACGTGTAGTGCGAGTCGTTGGTGACCAGGGGCGGGATGCCGAGCTTCTTGCCGACCCGGAGCAGGTCCTCACGGACCCGGTGCTCGATGTCGATGCCGTGGTCCATCAGCTCCAGGAAGTAGCGGTCCTTGCCGAAGATGTCCTGGTACTCGGAGGCCGCCTTCACCGCCTCGTCGAACTGGCCGAGGCGCAGCCGGGTCTGGAGCTCGCCGGAGGGGCAGCCGGTGGAGGCGATGAGCCCCTCGGACCACTGGGAGATGGTCTCCTTGTCCATCCGGGGCCACTTCTGCAGCCAGCCCTCGGCGTACGCGTCCGAGGAGAGCTTGAAGAGGTTGTGCAGCCCCGTCCTGTTCGCCGCCCAGATCGTCTTGTGCGTGTAACCGCCCGAACCGGACACGTCGTCCCGCTTCTGGTGCGGCTGGCCCCACTGGATCTTGCGCTTGTTGCGCCGGGACTCGGGGGCGACGTACGCCTCGATACCGATGATCGGGGTGACACCGGCCTTCTTCGCGGTGTGGAAGAAGTCGTAGGCCCCGTGGAGGTTGCCGTGGTCGGACATGGCGATATGGGTCATGCCCATCTCGTTGCACGCGTCGAACATGTCCTTGAGCCGCGCGGCACCGTCCAGCAGCGAGTACTGGGTGTGGACGTGCAGGTGCGTGAACGGCGGCTTTGACACGGCTTCGGCCTCCAGGGGACACGGGGAAAACAGACGTGAACGACTGCCCCACGGGCTGCGGACAGTCTGGGGGACAGCGTCGAAGTCTATGCCTCGGCACTGACACCGCGAGGCTCCTCCCCCGTACCTTTCGGGGAGGAGTCGTGGGCACTTCCGTGCGCCCTCGCACGTTGAGAGGTCGACCCACCCGTGATCCACCAGGAGGCACCCAGCGATGTCGGTTCCGCAGCTCAACGACGAGCGACGCGGTGAGGAGATCCTCGCCGTCTTCGACACCGCCTTCGGCCAGCTCCTGGCCGCCGACCCGGCCGCGTTCCGCGTGAAGTTCCGGAAGATGGCGGCCTCGGCCTTCGCGTTCTACCGGGGCACGGCGTGCCTGTTCTACAAGGACCTGGAGGAGTCGAAGGCATCCGGTCCGTACCTGGACGAGCGCACGTCGCGCGTGTGGATCCACGGCGATCTGCACGCGGAGAACTTCGGCACGTACATGGACTCCACGGGCCGTCTGATCTTCAACGTGAACGACTTCGACGAGGCGTACGTCGCCCCCTTCACCTGGGACCTGCAGCGCTTCGCGGCCTCCGTGGCGCTCATCGGGTACGCGAAGGCGCTGAGCGACGAGCAGATCACCGAGCTGGTGGAGACGTACGCGGCCGCCTACCGGGAGCGCATCCACGCCATAGCGACCGGCGCCAAGCGGGACGAGGTGCCCCCGTTCACGCTGGACACCGCGCAGGGCCCGCTGCTGGACGCGCTGCGCGACGCCCGCTCGCTGACCCGTTTCGGTCTGCTGGACTCGATGACGGAGATCCGGGACTTCGAGCGCCGCTTCGCGCCGGGCGGCGGCTCCATCGAGCTGGACGCGGCCACCCGCTACAAGGTGCTGGCCGCCTTCGACGGCTATCTGGAGACGCTCCCGGAGTCGTCCCTGACCCGCCCGGACTCCTACCGGGTGAAGGACGTCGTCGGCCGCCGGGGCATCGGTATCGGCTCCGCGGGCCTGCCGTCGTACAACATCCTGCTGGAGGGGCAGAGCGACGCCCTGGAGAACGATGTGGTGATCTACATCAAGCAGGCCCAGACCCCGGCCGTCTCCCGGCACATCACCGACCAGCGCATCCGTGACTACTTCGAGCACGAGGGCCACCGCACGGTCATCTCCCAGCGCGCCCTGCAGGCGCACGCGGACCCGTGGCTGGGCTGGACGGAGCTGGACGGCGCCGGGCAGCTGGTCGCCGAGGTGTCGCCGTACGCGGTGGACCTGGACTGGAGCGACATCGACGACCCGGAGGAGATCGCGGCGGTCGTCGCCGACCTGGGCCGGGCCACGGCCACGATGCACGCGGCGGCGGACGACCTGACCGGGCAGTCCCTGGTGCCGTTCTCCACGGAGCGGGCCATCGACGCGGCGATCGCGGCCGACGAGGAGGGCTTCGCACCGCTCCTGGTCGACTTCGCCCACGCGTACGGCGCACGCGCGCGTGCGGACCACCAGATCTTCGTCGACCTGTTCCGCAACGGCCGGATCCCCGGTCTGCGCAACGACTGATCCCTGCGGCGGGCCACCGCCGGGACGGAATCGGGGACGGCGTCGGGGAACGTATCGAGGAATGAGGCATCGCCCACTCACAGGGGCCTTTTAGCGGTCCCTTACGGGTGGGCGTGGGAGACTCGTCAGCGCCATGGACATATCCGGGACCCACTTCAGAGCCGTGCGCGCGGCGCTGTTCACGGCGGTCGTCGTGACGCTCAGCACCGCGTCGCACGTGCTGCTGTCCGGGGTCCCGCTGCCGTTCACCACGGTCGCCGCGATCGCCGTCGCCGTCTTCCTCGTCGCCTACGCGCTGGCCGGCCGCGAGCGCGGCTTCGGACGGATCGCCGGGGTGCTGATCCCGCTGGAGCTGGCCGCGGACACGGTCTTCACCACGGGTCAGCACGCCTGTTACGGCGAGGCGGGCGGTCCCGTCACGGGTCCGCTGCGGCAGGTCGGACTCGACATGCTGTGCGGCGGCGGCAGTGTCGGCGCGCCGCTGGCGCGGGTCGCCGGCGGCTCCGAGCGGGCGGGGGTGCTGCTGGCGGGCGCCGGTCCGGCCGCCGCCTGGCTGCTGCTCGCCGCGCACATCGCCGTGGGCCTGCTGGCCGCCGCCTGGCTGCGGCGGGGCGAGCGGGCGCTGGCCCAGCTGCTGGACGCCGCGGTCGCCGCCGGCTTCCGGCCGCTGCTGATCGCGGTCGCCTCGGTCATGGTGCGGCCCGCCCCGGCGCAGCCCCGGCCGGCGCGCGCCTCGCACCGTACGGCCATCGCCCGCACCCTCCTCATCGCCCACTCCCTGGGGCGGCGAGGACCGCCGTGCTCGGTCGCCTTCGTGTGACCGCCGTCCGAGCACGAGCACGTCCTCCACCACCCATTTCTCCGCGCACCACGTGTGCGCGTCCTTCAGGGAGTTCACCCACCATGAGCAAGCGGAACAGCAACGCGGCGAAGTCGGCGGCCCGTGAGCGGCTGCGGCTGGAGCGCGAGCGCCAGGCCAAGCGCGCCAAGGTCAGGCGGCAGGCGATCGTGGGGGCCTCGGTCGTCGCGGTGCTGGCGATAGCCGGCGGCATCGGCTACGCCGTCGTCCAGAACAACAAGCCCACCAAGTGGGAGCAGGCCGCCGACGCCACGGTGGTCGCCCCGGCCAACACCTCGGGCAAGAACGGCACCACGGTGCTGATCGGCGACTCCACGTCCAAGAACGTGGTCCACCTCTACGAGGACCCGCGCTGCCCGGCCTGCGCCAGCTTCGAGCAGACCGTCGGCGAGACCGTCGACAAGGGCATGACGGACGGCGAGTACAAGCTCTCCTTCACCCTCGGCACCTTCCTCGACGGCAACCTCAGCGGCGAGGGGTCGAAGAACGCGCTCAGCGCGCTCGGCGCCGCGCTGAACGTCGGCCCGGAGGCCTTCCTCGACTACAAGGCCGCGCTGTACTCGACGAAGTACCACCCGCAGGAGTCGACCGACGAGTTCGCCAAGGACAGCTATCTGATCAAGGTGGCGAACACGGTCGACGCGCTCAAGAACAACAAGAAGTTCCAGGACGCCGTCGAGAAGGGCACCTACGACGCCTGGGCGATGAAGATGAGCAAGTCCTTCGACGACGCCGAGGGGGTCGATTCGACCCCGACCATCAAGATCAACGACAAGAAGATCACCAACCCGTCGTCGGTCGCGGACTGGGAGACGGCGCTCAAGGACGCGGGCGTCACCAAGTAGCGCCCCGAGGCACCACCCCGCCGAGCGACACCCCGCAAGCGGCGCCCGCGCCGCGCACGGGAACGGGCGGGTGCTCCCGGAGGCCGCTCCGGAGCACCCGCCCGTCCGTCCCGCGGGGGCGGCGCCACGCCCTACGGCGCGATGTACGGCTTGACCCGCCCCCGGTAGTCCTCGGACCGGACCTCGTTGTAGTACTTGTCGGCGTCCTCGCCGTCCGAGGTGAAGATGTACACCGGGCACTCGTCGGACTCGACCTTGCCGCTGTACGCGTACTGCTCCTTGCCGGTGCGCGCCTCGACGACCCGCAGCCGGTACGAGGTGTTGTACGTCTTGATCTTCAGCGGCTTGCCGTCGGCCTCCATGTCGCAGACCTTGCCGGTCGCGGTGGCCTTGGTGCGCTCGACGCAGACGACCAGTTCGGTCTGCTCGGGCTTGTCGTCGTAGCCGAGGAACCAGCCCTTGGGGAAGTCGCCGTCGAGGGGCACGCTGCTCGTCCAGCCGTCGCCGGTGCTGTTCATGAGCTGCGCCGGGTGCACGGTCTTCTTCTTGCGGTCGTAGGCCGGCAGCCCCTCGAAGCCGAGTCCGTCCGTGCAGACCCGCTCCAGGTCCTGGGTGGTCACCGGCACCTCCGGCGCGTCCGCGGCGGCGCCGGCCGACGAGGAACCGCCGCCGCTCCCACTCCCCTTGCCACTGCCGGCACCGGTGCTTCCGGTGCTTCCCGTGAGTGACGAACACCCGCACAGCACCATGCCCAGCACTCCGGCGGCGACCCATGTCCGGGCACGCTGCATCGACGACCTCCCTGCCGAAAGAACCTGCGAAACAACCTGAGAAAGAATCTGAGAAAGAATTCTGAGAAAGAAAATGAAGCAGGCAGGGCATGTCCCCCCGGATCATGCCCTGTCCCCCCTGCCCTGCCGAAACAGAAGCGTGCCGGACCCCGCTCCCCGGGGTATCGGGGAAGATCCCCCATGTAGTTGTGCGGGCCCTGTGAGACTGGGGGCTACGCTGTTACGCGCCTCGAAGGCGCATTCGAGGGTTGCCACGACCATCCCAACAGGGCTCAGGGGGCCTGGAGTTGACGTCGTACTCGTCGCTGTCGTCGTCGGCCCTGGTGGGCAGGGAGGCGGAGCGGGATCTGCTGGCGGCCGCCGTCCGGGCGGCCCGGGACGGACGCGGCTCGTCGGTCTTCGTGCTGGGCGAGCCCGGTATCGGCAAGTCCCGGCTGGTCGAGGAAGCCGCGTCCGCCGCCGCGCACGCCGGGGCGCGGGTCCTGCGCGGGCGGGCCGCGTCCGCCGGACGCGCGGTGCCCCTGCGCCCGCTGGCGGAGGCGGTGTTCTCCGGACTGCGGGGCGACGGCGCGCCCTCGGGCGGGGACCTCGGCCTCTACGAGCCGCTGCTGTCCCGGCTGTGCGGGCTGGCGCCCCAGGACGGCGCGCCGCTCGTCGGGTACGCCGAGGCGGTGCTGCGGCTCCTGCATGTCCTCGGTCGCGACGACGGCTGTGTCCTGGTGCTGGAGGACCTGCACGACGCGGACGCCGACACGCTCGCCATCGTCGACTATCTGACGGACAACCTCACCGGCCAGCGGGCCGTCCTGCTGGCCACCCTGCGCGGCGAGTCCGGCCCGGCGCTCGGCCTCGCCGAGGCCGCCACCTCCCGGCGTACGGCCAGGACGGTCCGGCTCGCCCGGCTCGGGCCGGCCGGTACGGCGGAGCTGGCGGCCCGGTGCCTGGGCCATGACACCGCCGAGGATGTCCCGGCGGCGGTGCTGGACCGGCTGCACACCGTCTCCGAGGGCGTCCCCTTCGTGGTGGAGGAACTGCTGCGCGCGATGGTCGACGGCGGCGGTCTCGTCCGGGACGGGGCCACCCGCTGGACGGTGACCGGCTCGCTCGACGCCGGTGTGCCCGCGACCGTCGCCGCCGCCGTGCTGCAGCGCGTGGACCAGTTGCCGACGCCCGGGATCGCCCTGCTGGAGGCGGCGGCGGTCCTCGGCAGACGCTTCCCCGTGGACATCGCCGCCCGCGCCGCCGGGCTGGACCACACCACCGCCCTCGCCCAGCTCCGCCACGCGGCCCGCGCCCACCTCGTCTCCGACGCCACCGTCCCGTCCGACCCCGGCTGGCACAGCTTCCGCCACGCCCTCACGGCCGACGCCATCACCCACCGCCTCCTCCCCGCCGAGTGGGCCTCCCTCTGCCTGGCGGCGGCGGACGCGATCGAGCGCACGACACACCCGGAGCCGCCCGCCGCCACGGACCCCGACACGCCGGTCGCCCACGGCGCCCGGGCCCTCGGGCCGACCGGCCCGGCCGTCACCGGCGGGACCCTCGCCACCGACGCCACCGACGCGGCCGACGACCTGTACCGGCTCGCGGCGGAGCTGTGTGTCACCGGCGGCCGGCCTGCGCGGGCCGCCGTACTGCTCACCCGGGCCGGACGGCAGGCCGTCGCGCGGGGTGCCCTGCTGACCGCCGTGGAACTGCTCGACCGGGGCCTGGAGCTGACCGCCGGCGCGCCGGACGCGCCGCCGGAGGCGGTGGCCCGGCTGCTGGAGGAACTGCTCGGCACGCTGGTCCTCACCGGTGATGTGCGACGGGTACCCGAACTCGGGGAGCGGCTGGACCGGGTCCTGACGGTGTCGGGCGCGTCGGCGGGCCGGCGCGCGGCCGGCTTTCTGACCCGGGCGCGGGCCGCGGCCACCGCCCAGCAGTGGGAGGAGGGCCTGACCGCCGTACGGCGGGCGAGGGATCTGCTCGGCGACACGCCCGACCCCGCGTCCCGTGCCGCCCTGGACGCCGTCGCCGCCCATCTGGTGCTCAACTCCCAGCGCCCGGACCGTCTGGAGAGCGCGCGGGCGCTCGCCGAGGGCGCCGTCGCGACCGCCGAGGAGGTGGGCCTGCCGGAGGTGGCGTGCAAGGCGCTGAACATGCTCGGCTACTGCCTGCGGCCCCGGGACCTCGGCGAGGCGGAGGACGCGTTCGCCCGGCTGGTCGCCACCGCCGAGGCCCACGCGCTCCCGGTGTGGCGGATCCGCGGCCTGCTGGAGCTGGGGGTGCTCGACCGGGTCCGGTTCACCGGCACCGACCGGCTGCTCGCCGCGCGCGGGGCCGCCGAGGAGACCGGCGCGGTGCTGCTGACGGCCTGGGCCGACATGCATCTGACGCTCGCCCACATCCTGCGCGACGAACACGACCGGGCCACCGCGTCCGCGCGTCGGCTCCAGGCGACGGCACGCCGACTGCGGCTGCGCGAGGTGGAGTTGATCGGCGCCGGCGTGGACGGCATCATCGCCGCCTCGCTCGGGGAGCGGGAGAAGCTGGACGCCACCCTGCGCACCCTGGAGCGTGCGCTGGCCGGACGGAGCGCGGGCGCCCTCTGGGGTTACGCCGACACCTCCGTGTGGGGCTGGGCCCAGGGCGTCTGCTCACTGCTGCGGGAGGAACCCGACCGCGCGCTGGCCGAGTTCACCGAGGCGGACGGCGTCATGAAGGCGCTGCCCAGCACCGGCGGCGTCACCGGGTTCCTCGGCCCGTACCTCCTGCTGCGCACCCTGCGCGGCGCGACCGACTGGGCCGAACTGGACGGCACCGGCACCGACCGGCTCACCCGGGTCCACTGGGACCGCCCCTTCGTCGGCTGGTCCCGGGCCGTCCTGCTGGGCCGCGAGGGACGGGCCGCCGAGGCGGCGAAGACGGCGGAGGAGGCGCTGACCGGGACCGCCGACACGCCCCTGGCCGCCCATCTCTGTCTGCGTCTGGGCGCCCAGGCCGCGCTCGCCGACGGCTGGGGCCGGCCCGTCGAATGGCTGCGCACCGCCGAGCAGTTCTTCCACGAGCGGGGCACGACCCGGGTGTCGGCCGCCTGCCGGTCCCTGTTGCGCGACGCCGGCGCCCCCGTACCCCGCCGCCGCCAGGGCCACGACACGATCCCGCCGGAGCTGCGGCGCGCGGGGGTGACGGCCCGGGAGTACGAGGTGCTGCGGCTGCTCGGCGCCCGGCTCGGCAACCAGGAGATCGCCGAGCACCTGTTCCTCTCCCCGCGCACGGTCGAGAAGCACCTCGCCAGCCTCCGTGAGCGCACCGGCCGCCCCGACCGCGCCGCCCTCATCGCCCTGGCCAAGCGGTACGCCGACGCGCCGTGACCGCCGGGCGCGGAGCCCCGCTTCCCGGCCCGCCCCGGCTGTTCCCCGGCCGACGAACAGCGCACGCCCGCCTGAACATTGAGCGGATTCCGGGCTACCGCCTTACCCCGGGCCCTACCGATCAGTAATCTCATCCGCCGTGACCAGTCGCAGATCTCACTCCAGCCCCGGTTGCCCCGACTCCCCCGCCCGGCCCGCGGGTTCGGCCGCCCCGAGCCGCCGTACGGTCGTCAAGGCGGCCACGGCCGGGGCCGTCCTCGCGGCCCCCCTGGCCGCCGCGATCCCGGCGCGCGCCGCCGACGCCCCGGCCTTCCTGCACGGCGTCGCCTCCGGTGACCCGCTGCCCGACGGTGTCCTGCTGTGGACCCGGGTGACCCCCACCGCCGCCGCGACACCCGGCTCCGGGCTCGGCCCGGACGTCGAGGTCGGCTGGACCGTGGCCCGGGACAAGGCGTTCACGAACATCGTCGCCAAGGGTTCGACGACCGCGACCGCCGCCTCCGACCACACCGTGAAGGCGGACGTGCGCGGCCTCGCACCCGCCACGGACTACTGGTTCCGCTTCTCCGCCGAGGGCGCCGCATCGCCCGCCGCCCGCACCCGCACCGCCCCGGCAGCCGACGCCGCCGTCACCGGCCTGCGCTTCGGAGTGGTCTCCTGCGCCAACTGGGAGGGCGGCTACTTCGCCGCCTACCGCCATCTCGCCGCCCGCGGCGACCTGGACGCCTGGCTGCACCTCGGCGACTACATCTACGAGTACGGCACCGGCCAGTACGGCACCCGCGACAAGGTCGTACGCCCGCACGCGCCGGCCCACGAGATCCTCTCCCTCGCCGACTACCGCGTCCGGCACGGCCGTTACAAGACCGACCCGGACCTCCAGGCCCTGCACGCTGCGGCGCCCGTCGTCGCCATCTGGGACGACCACGAGATCGCCAACGACGCCTGGTCGGGCGGCGCCGAGAACCACACCGAGGGCACGGAGGGCGCCTGGGCGGCCCGTCAGTCGGCGGCCAAGCAGGCGTACTTCGAGTGGATGCCGGTGCGCCCGGCGATCTCGGGCACCACCTACCGCCGGCTGCGTTTCGGCAGGCTCGTCGACCTCTCGCTCCTCGACCTGCGCTCCTTCCGCTCGCAGCAGGTGGGCATCGGCGACGGCGAGGTCGACGACCCGGACCGCACCCTGACCGGCCGGGCCCAGCTCGACTGGCTGAAGGCCGGGCTGAAGTCCTCCGACACGACCTGGCGGCTGGTCGGCAACTCGGTGATGATCGCCCCGTTCGCCCTCGGCAACCTCACCGCCGACCTCTTCGAGCCCCTCGCGGAGCTGCTCGGCCTGCCGAAGGAGGGTCTCGCCCTCAACCCCGACCAGTGGGACGGCTACACCGACGACCGCCGCGAACTCCTCGCCCATCTGCGGGAGAACGCGATCCGCAACACGGTCTTCCTCACCGGCGACATCCACATGGCCTGGGCCAACGACGTGCCGGTCAACGCCGGTACGTACCCGCTGTCGGCCTCCGCGGCCACCGAGTTCGTCGTCACGTCGGTCACCTCGGACAACCTGGACGACCTCGTCAAGGTGCCCGAGGGCACCGTCTCCGCGGTGGCCTCCCCGCTGATCCGCGCCGCCAACCGGCACGTCCACTGGGTCGACACCGACCGCCACGGCTACGGCGTCCTGGACATCACCGCCGCACGGGCGCAGATGGACTTCTACGTCCTGTCCGACCGGACGAAGGCCGACGCGAGGTCCACCTGGGCGCGCTCGTACCGCACACGGACCGGGACCCAGAAGGTGGAGCGGACGTACGACCCCGTGTAGCTACAGGCTTTCGAGGAAGCCGAGGGCCACCCGCCAGGTGGCCTCGGCGGCCTCCTCGTCGTAGTCGGGCAGCTCGGGGTCGGTGTAGAGGTGACCGGCCCCGGCGTACCGGTAGACCTCGACATCGGCCCCCGTCCTGCGCATCTGCAGATACCAGGCGCTCAGCCAGTCGTCCGGCTCGAACGGGTCGGGCTCGGCGATGTGCAGCTGCACGGGCAGTTCGTCCACGGACGCGGAGGCCGCGATGTCCGAGGTGCCGTGCAGAAGCAGCAGCCCACGCGCGTTCTTGTCGCCCAGCGCGAGGGTCTGCGCGGTGGCGGCGCCGAGCGAGAACCCTGCGTAGACGAGCCCGCGCTCCGAGTAGGGCGCGGCGGCCAGGACCGCGCGCCTGAGAAGCTCCTCCCTGCCCAACTCCTGGTTGAAGGCCATGCCGTCCTCGACCGTGTCGAACGTCCGTCCGTCGAAGAGGTCGGGGGTCCACACCTCGTGTCCGGCGGCACGCAGCCGGTCCGCGGCCTCGCGCACCGCGGGCCGCAATCCGTAGGTCGAGTGGAAGAGCATGATGTTCATGAGGCCATCGTGCCAGCCGGGTCGGACGACCGGTCCGCCGACCGGCTCCGGCGCCCGTACCCCGAGGGCGTCGGAAGTCACATGTTCATGACCCCGCGAGGCCGGTTACGTTCGAAGGCATGGAGAACCTACTCCGACCGTTGATCGTCATCGGCGGCTCGGTCGTCCTCACCCTGCTCATCGGCTGGACGACCGACCTGCTGCTGCGCAAGGCGGACCAGCGGCACCACGAGACACCTCTGTGGGGCCTGCTGCGCCGCGGCCGCATCCCCTACCAGCTGGTCCTGTGCGCGGCCTTCCTCAGAGCGTCCTACGACGAGGCGCAACTGCTGGAGCAGCACCGGACCGCCGTCGGCCGCACCCTGACGCTGGTGCTGATCGGCGCGACGGCCTGGCTGGTGATCCGGATCGCGGCGGCGATCGTGGAGACGACGTACAGCCGCTACGCCCGCGCCCACCGCGATCCGGCCCGGGTACGCCGGGTGCGGACCCAGGTGACGCTGATCATGCGGGTCGTCTCGGCGATCGTCGGTGTGGTGGCGGTGGCCTCGATGCTGCTGACCTTCCCGGCGATGCGCGCGGCCGGCACCTCGCTGCTGGCCTCGGCCGGCCTGCTGGGCATCGTCGCCGGTATCGCCGCGCAGTCCACGCTGAGCAACCTCTTCGCCGGGCTGCAGATCGCCTTCGGCGACATGGTGCGCCTCGGTGACGTCGTCGTGGTGGAGGGCGAGTGGGGCACGGTCGACGAGATCACCCTCACCTTCCTGACGGTCCGCACCTGGGACGAGCGCCGCATCACGATGCCGGTCTCGTACTTCACCTCGAAGCCGTTCGAGAACTGGTCCCGGGGCGGCGCCCAGATGACGGGCACGGTCTTCCTGCACGTCGACCACGCCGCGCCGCTGCCCGCGATGCGCGACCGGCTCCGCGACATCCTCCGCGCCTGCCCCGCCTGGGACGGCCGCCACTACGACCTGACCGTCACCGACGCGACCCCCTCCACCATGGAGGTCCGCGCCCTCGTCACCGCCAAGGACCCGGACGACCTGTGGACCGTCCGCGTCACCGTCCGCGAACAGCTCATCCACTGGCTCACCGAGACCCACCCCTACGCCCTCCCCCGCGTCAACACCGCCGACGCGGTCCTCCCCCCGACCCACCCCGACGCCCTCCGCGACGGCACGGCCCCCCGCGCCAACCGAAGCCGCGTCCACGAGCCCCCGAGGACACCGGGCCGGACCTGACGCCCGTAGGAACCACCCACGGTCCGCAGACGCTCCACCAGGGAACAACGGGCGGTGCGCGGGTGGGAGACCCCCCAGGGGTCACCCACCCCAACCCGCGCCCACCGACTCACCGGCGCCCCCCGACTCACCGCAAACTACGCACATCCAAATGCCGAAGCACCCGATCCACCACCTCGGGATTCGCCCCCGGCTCACTCCGCGCGGCCAGCACCTCGTGCCGGGCCGCGCTCAGCATCTCCCCCTGGATCCGCCGCAGCCGGCGAAGCCGGCGCACCCGCTGCTCATGCCCCTCCCGCCGCTCGTCCTCCCCCACCTCCGGACTGATCCGCACCCCGATCTCGAAGGCCCGCCGCAGCAACCGCTCGGACATCTCCTCCGGCAGCTCCTCCACCTCCTCGATCTCCTTCAGCCGCCGCTTCGCCGCCTTCGCCGCCCGCACGGCCAGCTGCTTCTCGAACTCCTTCTCGACCCCTTCGTCCGCCCGCACCCCCAGCCACCGCACCAGCCGCGGCAGGGTCAGCCCCTGCAGCACCAGCGTCGCCATGATCACGCCGAACGCGATGAAGACGATCTCGTCCCGGTCGGGGAACGGCGCCCCGCTGTCCGTCTCCAGCGGAACCGCCAGCGCCAGCGCCACGGAGGCCACGCCCCGCATCCCCGACCACCACATCACCACGGTCTCGCGCCACGACATCGGGATCTCCTCGTCGAAGTCCCGCTTCGCGTGCAACCGCCGCGCCAGCCACGTGGCGGGCAGCAGCCACACCAGCCGTACGAGGACCACGACGGCCACGACGGCCGCCGCCCAGCCGAGCATCTCGTGCCACCGCCCGGACGCCGTACGGATCGCGTTGTGCAGCTCCAGCCCGATCAGCCCGAACGCAACGCCGGTGACCAGCGTGTCCACGACGTCCCAGACGGTGTGCCCGGCGAGCCGCGTCAGCACGTCGTCCGCACCCAGCGCGTACTCCGAGAGGAACAGCGCGGTCGTGAGCACCGCGAGCACCCCGGACCCGTGCAGTTCCTCGGCCATGACGTACGACGCGTACGGCACGAGCAGGGTCAGCCCGATCTGCAGCGTCGCGTCCTCCAGGAAGTCCATCAGCTTGTTGGCGGCCCAGCCGAGCGCGAACCCCACGGCGACGGCGACGACCGCCGACAGCACGAGCTGCAGCGCGGCCTCGGGCCAGGAGAAGGATCCGCTGACGACCGCCGCGATGGCGACGTGGTAGAGCACGATGGCGGTGACGTCGTTGAAGAGGCCCTCGCCCTCCAGGATCGACACCAGCCGGCGCGGCAGCCCGAGCTGCCCGGCCACGGCCGTCGCCGCCACCGGGTCGGGCGGCGCGACGAGCGCGCCGAGCGCCACGGCCGCCGCGATCGGCAGGCCGGGCACGATCGCCTGCGCCATGGCGGCCACCGCGGCGGTCGTCACGAACACCAGCGCCACGGCCAGCAGGAGGATCGGCCGCACATTGGCCGTGAACTGCCGCCAGGAGGTCCGCCGCACCGCCGCGTACAGCAGCGGCGGCAACAGCAGCGGCAGGATGAGGTCCGGCGGGATCTCCACATTGGGCACGAACCCGGGTACGGCGAGCGCGATGCCGAGCAGGGTCATCAGCACCGGCGCCGGCAGCTTCAGCCGCTCCCCCACCGGCACACTGACCACGGCCCCGACCAGCAGGACGAAGAACAGGGCCAACTGATCCATGGGGGCGCTCCGCTGGTGCTAGACGATCAGGACCGACCGGATGCCCAGGGTGCCCCACCCGCACCGCGGAACGCTAAAGCCTGCGCCGCATCGCGCGATGCGGTATCCCCGCGTCCAGGAACTCCGGCCCGTACGCCGCATACCCCAGCCGCTCGTAGAAACCCAGCGCGTGTGTCTGCGCCCCCAGGTCCACCGCGGTCAGCCCGCGCTCCCGGGCCGCCTCCTCGACGGCCCGCACCAGCGCGACCCCGACGCCCAGTCCCCGGGCCGCCGTCACGACCGCGAGCCGCCCCAGCGACCCCACCCCGGGCTCCCCACCGGTCTTTCCGGCGGCGGCCTCCCCGTACAGCAGCCGCCCGGCCCCGAGGGGCACCCCGTCGTCCCGTACGGCGAGGACGTGCACGGCCACGGCGTCGTACGCGTCGTACTCCAGGTCCTCCGGCACCCCCTGCTCGGCGACGAAGACCTCCTTGCGCACCGCGAAGCACGCCTCGCGGTCGCCGGGATCATCGGCAACCCGCACCGTGTAGGACACCGGAACGGGACTCACGCGTACGTCTCCTCGCGGACCTTGTCCAGGGCCTTCTGCAGATCCGCGGGGTAGTCGCTCTCGAACTCGACCCAGCTCCCGTCCCCGGGGTGCTCGAAACCGAGCCGGACGGCCTGCAGCCACTGGCGGGTGATGCCGAGCCGCTTGGCGAGCGTCGGGTCGGCGCCGTACGTGAGGTCGCCGACGCAGGGGTGCCGGTGGGCCGACATGTGGACGCGGATCTGGTGGGTGCGCCCGGTCTCCAGCTTGATGTCGAGCAGGGAGGCGGCGCGGAACGCCTCGATGAGGTCGTAGTGCGTGACCGACGGCTTTCCCTCGGCGGTGACGGCCCACTTGTAGTCGTGGTTCGGGTGCCGTCCGATGGGCGCGTCGATCGTGCCACTGGTGGGGTCGGGGTGGCCCTGGACCAGCGCGTGGTACCGCTTGTCGACCGTCCGCTCCTTGAACTGGCGCTTCAGGGAGGTGTACGCGTACTCCGACTTGGCGACCACCATGAGGCCCGAGGTGCCCACGTCCAGCCGGTGCACGATGCCCTGGCGCTCGGCGGCGCCGGAGGTGGAGATCCGGTACCCAGCGGCGGCGAGCCCGCCGATGACGGTCGGCCCGGACCAGCCGGGGCTGGGGTGCGCGGCCACGCCGACCGGCTTGACGATCACGACCACGTCGTCGTCGTCGTGCACGATCTCCATGCCCTCGACGGGCTCGGCGACGATCCGCACGGGCGCGGGCGCCTGCGGCATCTCGACCTCCAGCCAGGCCCCGCCGTGCACCCGCTCCGACTTGCCGACCACCGACCCGTCGACCGTGACCTTCCCCGCGGCAGCCAGCTCGGCGGCCTTGGTACGGGAGAAGCCGAACATGCGGGAGATGGCGGCGTCGACACGCTCGCCCTCCAGGCCGTCGGGCACGGGCAGGGTACGGATCTCGGGAATCGTGCTCACCCGTCGAGTATGCCGGACGGGTGAGTGACCCCCGACCGCGCCTGTGGATAACTCAGGGCGACCGGCCAGCCCTCGCGAACGGCGTCAGTCCTTGTGGACGGCGTCAGTCCTTGTGGACGGTCCCGTCCGGGTCGAGCCCCCGGAACGACAGCAGCACGATCAGGATGCCGCCGCACACGATGGCCGAATCCGCGAGGTTGAACACCGCGAAGCCCTTGGGCGCGATGAAGTCGACGACCGCGCCCTCGAAGACGCCCGGCGAGCGGAAGATCCGGTCGGTGAGGTTGCCCAGCGCACCGCCGAGCAGCAGACCGAGCGCGATCGCCCAGGGGAGGCTGTAGAGCTTGCGGGCGAGCCGGGCGATCACCACGATCACGATCGTCGCGATCACCGTGAAGATGATCGTGAAGGCCTCGCCGAAGCCGAAGGCCGCGCCCGCGTTGCGGATCGCCTCGAACTTCAGCCAGTCCCCGATGATCTCGATCGGCTCGTGGTGCTCCAGCTTCGCGACCACGATCATCTTGCTGACCAGGTCGAGCGCGTACGCCAGCGCGGCGACCCCGAACAGCACGGCGATCCGGCGCTTGCCGCGCGGGCGCGCGCCCGCCTCGGCCAGCTCCTGTGCCGCGCCGTTCCCGCCGTCGGACTGCTCCGGGTCGGCCCCCGCCGCGTCTGGAATGTCCGGCGTACCGATGATGCGCTCCGCCTCTGCCACGTGAGTCCCTCAACCTAGGTTCCTGACTGAGGACAAAGGTACGACACGACCCGCGCGGACCAGGGGCTCAGGCGGCGATCGCTAGCGGCGTTCCTGCTTCTGCTTGCATTCCACGCACAGCGTGGCCCGGGGGAATGCCTGCATCCGTGCCTTTCCGATCGCATTGCCGCAGTTCTCACAGAGCCCGTACGTGCCCGAGGCGAGCCGCTCCAGGGCGCGCTCGGTCTGGTCGAGCATCTCGCGCGCGTTGTGGGCGAGCGACAGCTCGTGCTCGCGCGTGATGTTCTTCGCCCCGGTGTCGGCCTGGTCGTCGCCGGCGCCGTCCCCGGAGTCCCGCATCAGGCCGGTGAGCGCCCGCTCGGAGGCCTCCAGCTCCGCCCGCAGCCGCATCGCCTCGGACTGCAGTTCCGTGCGGGCCTCGGCCACCTCCTCCGGGCTCCAGGGGTCCTCACCCGGGCGTACCGCCAGCTCGCCGGGCTCCACCGCGGCGGGCCGTGCCTTGGGGACGGCGGAGGGCTTCCGCTTCGCCGCCGTAGCCGTACCAGGAGTGTTCTTCGCAACCACCGTCGTGGCTCCCGTCGTCTCGGCGGCCTCGGCCGCGCCCGCCTTCTTGACCGTGCTCTTCTTGGCAGAGGGGCTCTTCGCCGCGCTCTTCGTCGTACGCTTCCCGGCCGCCGTCGCCCGCTTGACGGTCGTCGCCTTCCTGGCCGCCTTCTTCGCAGGCGCCTTCGCGACGACCGCCCCCTCGGCCACGGCCGTCCCGGCCGCCGCCTTCTTCGTCGTCGCCTTCTTCCCCGTCGCCTTCCTCGCCACCCTCTTCTCGCCGGCCGCCTTCACCGCCGCGGCCCTCTCACCCTCGTCCCCGCCGTCCCCGCCGCCGGCGGCCACCGTGGATCTGCCGGACGCCGACTGCTGTACGGCGGTCTTCTTCGCCACCATGGCCGCGGCCCCTTCACATATTGTGATCTTGCACGCGAATCGTGCTGGGACGATAAATCGACCCGAGTCCCGCGGCAACGGGGCGGACCGCCCATTCCGCCCGCCCCACGACCGTCGCGCGGCGAGCCTGCAAGCGTTGTGCCCAGCTCCCCGCCGGGTATTCCGCCGTGCCGGTCGTCCCAGGATCCGGACGCCCGACCCGCTCCATTCGGGTCACCCCGCAGGTCACCGCGGCCCCGGCCGCCGGCCCCTCCGACAGCCCCGCCGGGCCCCGCCCACGGACCCCGGAAAACCGGTCCGCCGCCGTCCGCCCGGCGCCGTACACTGGGCGGAGCGAGAAGCGTGGATGGGGACGAGTAGCGTCGGACGCAGCCCAGAGCGACCCGGGGACGGTGGAAGCCCGGGGGCGAGCGCGATGTGAAGATCACCCCGGAGCCGCCGGAAGAAAGCCGCAGCCCGTGTCGCGATCCAGGTCGCACCGCAGGGAGCACGGCGAGTAGACCCGGTATCGCGACCCCAATGAGGGGGCTCACCGGCGCGTACGGCGCACAGGGGAGCCAAGGAGGGTGGTACCGCGGGAGCGCGCCGCACAGGGCGTACGAAAGATCGAAGCTCTCGTCCCTCCGACGGAAGGCAGCACGTCCGTTGGAGGAAGCCCGCTCATGACAGAGCCGACGTATCGCCAGGTGCCCGCCCAGGTGGACCTGCCCGCGCTGGAGCACGCCGTGCTCGACTTCTGGCGCGAGCAGAAGATCTTCACCAAGAGCCTGGAGCAGTCCGAGGGCCGCCCCGAGTGGGTGTTCTACGAAGGCCCGCCCACCGCCAACGGCATGCCGGGCGCCCACCACATCGAGGCGCGCGTCTTCAAGGACGTCTTCCCGCGTTTCCGCACGATGCGCGGCTACCACGTGGCGCGCAAGGCCGGCTGGGACTGCCACGGCCTCCCCGTGGAGCTGGCGGTCGAGAAGGAGCTGGGCTTCAACGGCAAGAAGGACATCGAGGCGTACGGCATCGCCGAGTTCAACGCCAGGTGCCGCGACTCCGTGACCCGGCACACCGACGCCTTCACCGAGCTGACGACCCGCATGGGCTACTGGGTCGACCTCGACGACGCCTACCGGACCATGGACCCCGAGTACGTGGAGTCCGTCTGGTGGTCGCTCAAGGAGATCTTCGACAAGGGTCTGCTGGTCCAGGACCACCGCGTCGCCCCCTGGTGCCCCCGCTGCGGCACCGGCCTGTCGGACCACGAGCTGGCGCAGGGCTACGAGACGGTCGTCGACCCCTCGGTCTTCGTCCGTTTCCCGCTCACCTCCGGTCCGCTCGCCGGTGAGGCCGCGCTCCTGGTGTGGACGACCACGCCGTGGACGCTGGTGTCCAACACCGCGGTCGCCGCCCACCCCGAGGTCACCTACGTGGTCGCCACGGACGGCACGGAGAAGCTCGTCGTCGCCGAGCCGCTCCTCGCCAAGGCGCTCGGCGAGGGCTGGGAGACCACCGGCCAGACCTTCACCGGCGCCGAGATGGAGCGCTGGACCTATCAACGTCCGTTCGAGCTGGTTGAGTTCCCGGAAGCGGCGCATTTCGTCGTCAACGCGGAATACGTGACGACCGAGGACGGTACGGGTCTGGTCCACCAGTCCCCCGCCTTCGGCGAGGACGACCTCAAGGTCTGCCGCGCGTACGGCCTGCCCGTGGTGAACCCGGTCCTGCCCGACGGCACCTTCTCCCCGGAAGTCCCCCTCGTCGGCGGCGTCTTCTTCAAGAAGGCGGACGAACGGCTCACCGAGGACCTCCAGCAGCGCGGCCTGCTCTTCCGGCACATCCCGTACGAGCACAGCTACCCGCACTGCTGGCGCTGCCACACCGCGCTCCTGTACTACGCGCAGCCGTCCTGGTACATCCGCACCACCGCCGTCAAGGACCGTCTCCTCCAGGAGAACGAGAAGACCAACTGGTTCCCGGACTCGGTCAAGCACGGCCGCTTCGGCGACTGGCTGAACAACAACATCGACTGGGCGCTCTCCCGCAGCCGCTACTGGGGCACCCCGCTGCCGATCTGGCGCTGCGAGGAGAACCACCTCACCTGCGTGGGCTCCCGCGAGGAGCTGTCGCAGCTCTCCGGCACCGACCAGTCCGAGCTGGACCCGCACCGCCCGTTCATCGACGCGGTCACCTTCCCCTGCCCCCAGGACGGCTGCGGAAGCACCGCCACCCGCGTCCCGGAGGTCATCGACGCCTGGTACGACTCGGGTTCGATGCCGTTCGCGCAGTGGGGCTACCCGTACAAGAACAAGGAGCTCTTCGAGTCCCGCTACCCGGCGCAGTTCATCAGCGAGGCCATCGACCAGACCCGTGGCTGGTTCTACACACTGATGGCCGTCGGCACCCTGGTCTTCGACAAGTCGAGTTACGAGAACGTCGTCTGCCTCGGCCACATCCTCGCCGAGGACGGCCGCAAGATGTCCAAGCACCTGGGCAACATCCTCCAGCCCATCCCGCTCATGGACCAGCACGGCGCCGACGCCGTCCGCTGGTTCATGGCGGCCGGCGGCTCCCCCTGGGCGGCCCGCCGCGTCGGCCACGGCACCATCCAGGAGGTCGTCCGCAAGACGCTCCTCACCTACTGGAACACGGTCGCCTTCCAGGCCCTGTACGCCCGTACGTCGAACTGGGCGCCCAGCGCGGCGGATCCGGCCCCCGCCGACCGCCCGGTCCTGGACCGCTGGCTGCTGTCCGAGCTGCACGCCCTCACCGACCAGGTGACCGGCGCCCTGGAGGCGTACGACACCCAGCGCGCCGGCAAGCTCCTCTCGGCGTTCGTCGACGACCTGTCCAACTGGTACGTACGCCGCTCGCGCCGCCGCTTCTGGCAGGGCGACAAGGCCGCGCTGCGCACCCTGCACGAGGTCGTCGAGACGGTCACCAAGCTGATGGCCCCGCTGACCCCGTTCATCACCGAGCGGGTCTGGCAGGACCTGATCGTGCCGGTCTCCCCGGACGCCCCCGAGTCGGTGCACCTGGCCGCCTGGCCGGAGGCGGACCTCTCCGCGATCGATCCCGGACTGTCCCAGCAGATGGTCCTGGTGCGCCGCCTGGTGGAGCTGGGCCGCGCCACGCGCGCGGAGTCGGGCGTCAAGACCCGCCAGCCGCTCTCCCGCGCCCTGGTGGCCGCGACGGGCTTCGACTCCCTCGACCCCGAGCTGCACGCGCAGATCACGGAGGAGCTGAACGTCAGCTCGCTGGCCTCCCTCTCCGAGGTCGGCGGCTCGCTGGTGGACACCACCGCCAAGGCCAACTTCCGCGCCCTGGGCAAGCGGTTCGGCAAGCGCGTCCAGGACGTCGCCAAGGCCGTCGCGAACGCGGACGCCGCCGCCCTGTCCCTCGCCCTGCGCGAGGGCACGGCGTCGGTCGAGGTCGACGGCGAGACCGTCACCCTCGCCCCCGACGAGGTCATCATCACGGAGACCCCGCGCGAGGGCTGGTCGGTGGCCTCCGACTCGGGCGCCACGGTCGCGCTCGACCTGGAGATCACGGAGGAGCTGCGCCGGGCGGGCCTGGCCCGTGACGCGATCCGTCTCATCCAGGAGGCCCGCAAGAACAGCGGGCTGGACGTGGCCGACCGGATCGCCCTGCGCTGGACGGCCGAGGACCCGGCGGTGACCGCCGCGCTGACCGGGCACTCGGCGCTGATCGCGGACGAGGTCCTGGCGACGGACTTCGCGACCGGCGAGGCCGACGACACCTACGGCACGCCCTTCATGGACGAGTCGCTGGGCCTGACGTTCCGCCTGCGCAAGGCATAAGCCCCCGTTCCCCGCGCCCTTCAGGGGCGCGGGGAACTGCGCGACCAGCCACAGCGAACCCGCACCCGCCACCAGACACAACGCGGCACCCCCGTAGGCGCCCGGGTCGAGCCGGCGCAGCGAAAGGGCGGGGCCCCGGATCAAAATCCGGGGCCCCGCCCTGAACGCTGCCGACGCCTACGGCGTACCAGTATGCGTAGTCGTCAGTTGTCGTCCTCGTCGATGAGGAACCCACGCATCGGCGAGGGAGCCTGTCCCATCGGAGAGGGGCCCTGCGGCCGGACCGGAGCCATCGGCTGGGTCATGGCCGGCGACATCTGCTGCTGACCGCCGTAGGAGGGCGCGGCCGGAGCCGGGGCGCCGCCCATGCCTCCACCCATGCCTCCGCCCATACCACCCGGGTTGCCGCCGTACGACGGGGCGCTCGCGCCGGCCGGGGCCATGGAAGGCGCCGGGGACGGCGGCAGAGACGCGGTCGCCGGGGTGCGCGGCGGAGCCAGCGAGTCGTCCGCCTGGGTCTCCAGCTGACGCAGCTGCGACTCCAGGTACGACTTCAGACGCGTGCGGTACTCGCGCTCGAAGCCACGCAGATCCTCGACCTTGCGCTCCAGCGTGGCGCGGGCGGACTCCAGGGAGCCCATCGCGACGCGGTGCTTCTCCTGCGCGTCCCGCTCCAGGGCGTCGGCCTTGGCACGGGCGTCCCGCTCCAGACCCTCGGCGCGGCTACGGGCCTCACCGACGATCTTGTTGGCCTCGGAACGGGCCTCGGCGATCGCCTGGTCGGCGGTCTGCTGGGCCAGCGAGAGCACCCGCGCGGCGCTGTCGCCGCCGGGACCCTGACCGGGGCCGCCCATCGGACCACCCATGGGGCCGCCCATCGGGCCACCCATCTGCTGCATGGGAGGCTGGCCGCCCATGGGACCCTGGCCCATCTGGCCCTGGCCCATCTGCGGCTGCATCTGGCCCTGACCCATGGGGCCCTGGCCCATCGGTCCCTGACCCATCGGGCCGGGACCCTGCTGCCCTTGGCCACCGGGGCCCGCGGGCAGCTGCGGAGCACCGCTCGGCAGCTGGGGCGGGCCACCCATGGGGCCCCCCATCTGCTGCGGCGGGCCCGATATGCCGGCGGGTACGGGTCCACCGGGACCGCGCATACCCTGCTGCATACCGCCCTGTTGCTGCATACCGCCCGGCTGCATGCCACCCTGCTGCATGCCGCCTTGCTGCATACCGCCGCCCTGCTGCATACCGCCTTGCTGCATGCCGCCCTGCTGCTGGTCCTGAGGCTCCGGGGGCTTGCGCATGTTCTGCTGGTTCTGGGCAGCAGCACGCGTGGCCGCGGCCAGTTTGGCGCGCAGGTCCTCGTTCTCGCGCAGCAGGCGCGTCAGTTCGGCTTCGACCTCATCGAGGAAGGCATCGACCTCGTCCTCGTCATAGCCTTCTCGGAGGCGGACGGTCGTGAACTGCTTGTTCCGCACGTCCTCGGGGGTCAACGGCATCTCTTCACCTCAACGTAGTCATCGGCAGTCGGCAAGACCGGATCGTCCACAGTCACCTCGCGAGTCCACCCACGATGTTGATCAGGATGTAGACGATGATCATCAGTACGAAGAAGGACAGGTCGAGCGCCACGCCCCCGAGACGCAGCGGCGGGATGAACCGCCGCAGAAGCTTGAGCGGTGGATCAGTGACAGTGTAGGTGGCCTCCAGAACGACCACCATGGCCTTGCCGGGTTGCCACGAGCGGGCGAACTGGAACACGTAGTCCATGACCAACCGGAAGATCAGCACGATGAGGAAACACATCAGAGCGATCCAGAGCACTTGCCAAACCACGCTCATGATCCGTGCTTCCCTCTCCCCTGTTCCACGCCTTGTTCCGGTCCTGTGTCTCAGCTCTGGTTGAAGAACCCGCCCTCTGCGATACGGGCCTTGTCCTCCGCCGTGACATCGACGTTAGCAGGCGACAACAGGAACACCTTCTGCGTCACCCGCTCGATGCTGCCGTGAAGACCAAACACCAAACCGGCCGCAAAGTCGACAAGTCGCTTCGCATCTGTGTCGTCCATCTCAGTCAGATTCATGATCACCGGGGTGCCCTCACGGAAGTGTTCCCCGATGGTACGGGCCTCGTTGTAGGTCCGCGGGTGCAACGTGGTGATCCGGTAAGGCTCTCGCTCGGACACGACCTTGGGCATGATCACCGGGGCGTTCTTCTCCAGACTCGAACGTTCTTGTGTGATGGACGCCACGGGCGCGATCCGGGCGGGTCGCACCGATTCCGCGGGGAGCGAAGTGGCGTGCGACACCGGTTCGCGCTGCACCGGGGGCTGCACCACTCGTACCGATTCATCCCTTTGGGACTGGTGTGACTGGTGGGACTGGTGCACCGGCTCATGCCGGCGGTGGTCCCGCTCGGGCTCCGGGTCGAGTTCGGGCTCGAAGTCGTCGTCGGGGTCGAATCCCCTGCCGTCGTACCCATCGTCCTCCACGAGGCCGAGGTAGACCGCCATCTTGCGCATCGCGCCGGCCATGCTCTGAGTCCTCCGCTCTGTGGTGGATCGACCTGACGACTTCCAAGTGCCCGCGATCCACGAGGTCGTTGCGCCCGCCTCTCGACGGAATGACCATATTTTCTGCTGTGGTCCGACTTCTTGGCGACGTTACCCGAGCCCGGGACGGACTCCGAGTACCGCAGTGCCGACGCGCACATGTGTCGCTCCGGCCGCCACGGCCTCCTCGAGGTCCGCACTCATCCCTGCGGAGACCATGTTCGCAGCCGGATGGGCTCGGCGCAGGTCGGTCGACAAATCCACCAACCGCCCGAACGCGGCCCGTTGGCGTCCGGCGTACTCCCCGGTGAGCGGCGCGACGGTCATCAGACCATCGACCCGCAACCCCGGCGCGCCGGCCAGGAGGTCGGCCAGCTCTTCGATTCCGCCCGGACCGACACCTCCCCGCTCTCCCCGGCCGCTCTCGTCGGCGTCGAGCGCGACCTGGATGAGACATCCCACCTCACGCCCGACCCGAACCGCCTCTTTCGACAAAGCCGTGACAAGCCTGGAACGATCGACGGACTGCACGAGATCCGCGTAACGCACCACAGAACGGACCTTGTTGGTCTGCAACTGGCCCACGAAGTGCCACACAAGGGGCAGATCCGAGCATTCGGCGGCCTTGGGCGCCGCGTCCTGGTCCTTGTTCTCGGCGACATGCCGTACACCGAGTTCCGACAGGATCCGCACATCGCTCGCGGGATAGGTCTTGGTGACCACGATCAGGGTCACCTCGTCCCGCTTGCGGCCCGCGGCGACGCAGGCCGCCGCGATGCGCTCCTCCACCTTCGCCAGGTTCCCGGCGAGTTGTGCCCTACGGACCGTCATATCTGTCATGTCCATCAGTCCAGCCAGACATATCCCGCGAGTCGCCCCGTGGCGCGGTCGCGGCGGTACGAGAAGTGGTCGGGCGACTCCAGCGTGCACACCGGCGACTGCTCCCGGTCGTGCACCCCGAGGCGCTCCAGCTGTGCGTGCACTCCGGCGCACACATCCACGGAGGGCGTGCCCCAACTGGTCTCGGCGTACGCCGCCGGCTCGACGGTGGCCACCTCGGCGCGCATCGCCTCGGGCACTTCGTAACACCGGCCGCAGACGGCGGGTCCGGTACGGGCGACGATCCGGGCGGGGTCGGCGCCCAGCTCGGTCATGGCCCGTACGGCGGCGGGGACGACCCCGGCGATCATGCCGGGCCGGCCGGCGTGGGCGGCGGCCGCGACCCCGGCGACGGGGTCGGCCAGCAGGACGGGGACACAGTCGGCGGTGAGGACGGCGAGCGCGAGACCGCGCCGGGTGGTGACGATCGCGTCGACGGACGGGACGCCGGTGGCACCAGGAGCGGAGCCCCACGGTCCGTCGACCACGGCCACGTCCGCGCCGTGCACCTGGTTCATCCAGACGACCCGGTCGGGCTCCAGGCCCAGCGACTTGGCCGCCAGCTCGCGGTTGGTGAGTACGGCGTCGGCGGCGTCACCGACCGCCCCGCCGAGATTGAGCTCCTCATACGGAGCGGCGCTCACCCCGCCCCACCTGTCGGTGAAGGCGAAGTGCGCGCCGCTCACGGATTCGCGCCGTCCTATCACTTGAGGAAGTCCGGCACGTCCAGCTCCTCCGCCGCGCTGTCCGTGTAGGACCGGGACGGCGGGACGGGCGGGGCGACCTGCACGTCGTTCACCGGCTCCGGGGCGGGCGCCGGCTCCTCCTTGGGCTTGACGCTGCCCAGCGAGCCGAAGGACGGGCGGCTCTCGGCGGGCCGCACCGGCGCCGGCTCCTCGCGCTTGGCCGCGGCCGAGCCGAGGATGTTGTCCCGCTTGGCCGGGGGCTGGCCGCCGTCGAAGCCGGCCGCGATGACGGTGACCCGGACCTCGTCGCCGAGGGCGTCGTCGATGACCGCGCCGAAGATGATGTTGGCCTCGGGGTGGGCGGCCTCGCTGACCAGCTGGGCGGCCTCGTTGATCTCGAACAGACCGAGGTCGGAGCCACCGGAGATGGAGAGCAGCACGCCCCGGGCGCCGTCGATGGACGCCTCCAGGAGCGGCGAGGAGATCGCCATCTCGGCGGCGGCCACCGCGCGGTCGTCGCCGCGGGCCGAGCCGATGCCCATGAGGGCCGAACCGGCCTCGGACATCACGGACTTGACGTCGGCGAAGTCGAGGTTGATGAGGCCCGGCGTGGTGATGAGGTCGGTGATGCCCTGGACACCGGAGAGCAGGACCTGGTCGGCCGACTTGAACGCGTCCAGCACCGAGACCTGGCGGTCCGAGATGGACAGCAGCCGGTCGTTCGGGATGACGATGAGGGTGTCGACCTCTTCGCGGAGCTCGGCGATGCCGTCCTCGGCCTGGTTGGCGCGGCGGCGGCCCTCGAAGGTGAAGGGGCGGGTGACCACGCCGATGGTGAGGGCGCCCAGCGAGCGGGCGATGTTGGCCACGACGGGCGCGCCGCCGGTGCCGGTGCCGCCGCCCTCGCCGGCCGTCACGAAGACCATGTCGGCCCCCTTGAGGACCTCCTCGATCTCCTCGCGGTGGTCCTCGGCCGCCTTGCGTCCGACGGCCGGGTTGGCGCCGGCGCCGAGTCCGCGGGTGAGTTCACGGCCGACGTCGAGCTTGACGTCGGCGTCGCTCATCAACAGAGCTTGCGCGTCGGTGTTGATGGCGATGAACTCGACGCCCTTGAGACCGACCTCGATCATCCGGTTGATGGCATTGACACCACCGCCGCCGACACCGATGACTTTGATGACTGCGAGGTAGTTCTGCGGTGCTGCCACGTCGAAGGCCTCTCGCCTCGAGTTACGTGTCGCCGCTTCGCGAGGGACCCGCGAGCCGACGACTGATGCCGAAGTGGGACGGTCCGAACGCCGACCCGAACCCTAACGCTGAAGTTTAGGGTTACCAGTGTGACTGTTCCTTGGACTCTTCCGAACAGGACACTAAGTCGACAAGTGGCGCACGTTCAACGAACACGCCGAACCTCCCGTTTTTCTTTTCACCCTATGTGATCAGCCATAGCGATGCCCAACCAGGGTGCTGGCCTGCGCGGATGTGCGTCAACTCCCTGATGACGCGGGCGCGGTGGGGACGCTCACGTCGAAGTGCCCCTCGCCCGGGGCGGCTTTCATCAGGGCGGTGAGCGCACGGGCCTTCGCACGCCCCTTCTCCGCGCTCCCCCACGCGACCGTACGGTCCCCGCTCAGCTCCAGCGAGATGGCGTCGTAGGAACGGACCTTGACGACGAGGGTCTCGTGCGCGATCGCGGCCGGAATGGCACCGGCGACCCGCACGGCCTCCCGTACGAGCCGGTCCTCGCCGAATCGCCGCAGACTGGCCGCGGACGAACCCGAGCGGGGCGTCGCCAATTCCAGGACGGGAACGCCTTCCGGAGCGCGCGAAACCGTGGCAAAACGCACACCCTTCGCGTCCACTTCGACGTAGTTGCCCGAATTTCCGGCCGCTTCGACAATCAACACGGCCGTACGTTCGCTCACTTTCAGCCCGATTCCGTCGGGCCAGGAACGAACCACCTCGACCGAGTCGATCCGGGGCAGCTTCGCCAGCAGGCGTGCCTCGATCCCGTCGAGGTCGACGGAGATCAGCGGATCGCCGAGGGGCACGTCGGCGGCCTCGCGCACCTGGGCCTCGGTCAGCACCCGGGTGCCCGAGACCGAGACCCGCCCGGCCCGCAGCCAGGAGGAGCCGTACAGGGTCCAGACCGAGGCGCCGGCGATCAGCACCAGGGCGACCGCGGCGGCGATCAGCGCCCGGGGGCCGGGGAGCCGCCGCCGTGACGGCGGGCCGGGGTCCAGGTCCTCGTCCGCGCCCCGTTCGGCGGTGGTCGCTCCGGCCACGCTTCCAGCCCTCCGTCACCCGGTCCTAGCGGCGATGCGACGCCGCGATCGCCTCGTACACCATTCCGACGAGCAGGTCGTCGGCGTCCCGGCGGCCGAACTCGCTGGCCGCGCGCGACATCTCGTACAGCCGGTGCGGGTCGGCGAGGACGGGCAGGACGTTCTGCTGCACCCACTGGGGCGTCAGTTCCGCGTCGTCGACCAGCAGTCCGCCGCCGGCCTTGACCACCGGCTGGGCGTTGAGCCGCTGTTCGCCGTTGCCGATGGGCAGCGGGACGTAGGCGGCCGGGAGCCCGACGGCGGAGAGTTCGGCGACGGTCATCGCGCCCGCGCGGCAGAGCATCATGTCGGCCGCGGCGTACGCGAGGTCCATCCGGTCCACGTACGGTACCGGGATGTACGGGGGCATCCCCGGCATCTGGTGCACCTGCGGCAGTTCGTTCTTCGGGCCGACCGCGTGCAGGATCTGGATCCCGGCCTGCTGGAGGTAGGGCGCGACCTGCTGGACGACCTCGTTGAGGCGGCGGGCGCCCTGGGAGCCGCCGGAGACCAGCAGGGTCGGCAGGTTCGGGTCGAGGCCGAACAGGGCGCGGGCCTCGGGGCGGGCGGCGGCCCGGTCCAGGGTGGCGATGGCGCGGCGCAGCGGGATGCCGATGTAGCGGGCGTCGCGGAGCTTGCTGTCCGGGGTGGAGACGGCGACCTGGGCCGCGTACCGGGAGCCGATCTTGTTGGCGAGGCCGGGGCGGGCGTTGGCCTCGTGGACGATGATCGGCACGCCGAGGCGCTTGGCGGCGAGGTAGCCGGGCAGGGCGACGTAGCCGCCGAAGCCGACCACGGCGTCCGCCTTGGTGCGCTCCAGGATCTGCTCGGTGGCCTTGATCGTGCCGCGCAGCCGGCCGGGCACGGTGATCAGCTCGGGGGTGGGCTTGCGCGGCAGGGGCACGGCGGGGATCAGCGCGAGTTCGTAGCCGCGCTCGGGTACGAGGCGGGTCTCGAGGCCGCGCTCCGTGCCCAGGGCCGTGATGCCCACGGTCGGGTCCTGCCTGCGCAGGGCGTCCGCGAGGGCGAGCGCGGGCTCGATGTGACCGGCGGTTCCGCCACCGGCGAGTACGACATGCACCGAAATTCACCGCTCTCCGGACGAACGTGCCGAGACACGCCGTCGCATCGTGTTCCATCTCCCGGGTCCCGAAGGACCACCGCCACGCTTTCTACCAAAGCGGGGTTGCCGCATGGCGAGCGCCGCCCGCGCAGCGGGCTCGTCGCGCGCGAAGGCGATCAGCAACCCGATGGCGAACATGGTCGGAAGCAGGGCGGAACCCCCGTAGGAGAACAGCGGGAGCGGGACTCCGGCGATCGGCAGCAGACCGAGCACCGCACCGATGTTGATCACTGCCTGAGCGGTGATCCAGGTGGTCACGCCTCCCGCGGCATACCTGACGAAGGGGTCCTCCGTGCGTCCGGCCACGCGGATACCCGCATAGCCTAGAGCCGCGAAGAGGGCGAGCACCGACAGCGTCCCCGCGAGGCCCAGTTCCTCACCGGTGACGGCGAAGATGAAGTCGGTGTGCGCTTCCGGGAGTTGACCCCATTTTTCCACACTGGCGCCGAGCCCGGAGCCGAAGATTCCGCCCGAGGCCAGGGCGTAGATGCCATGCACGGCCTGCCAGCAGTCGGCGCCGTCCGTGCGGGGTTCGGTGGCTCCGATGCAGGCCAGACGGGCCATACGGTTCGCGCTGGTCCTGATCAGGACGAAGCCGATGAGCCCGGCGACGGACAGCACTCCCACGAACATCCGCGTCGGCGCCCCGGCCAGCCACAGCAGGCCGAACAGGATCGCCGTGAGAATGATCGCGGTGCCCATGTCGCCGCCGAGCATGATGAGCCCGAGCAGCATGAACGCCACCGGAACGAGCGGCACCAGCATGTGCTTCCACTGGGTCAGCAGCCGCTTGTCCTCCTTGCGGGCCAGCAGATCGGCCCCCCACAGCACGAGCGCCAGCTTGCCGAACTCGCTGGGCTGGATCTGGAAGGAGCCGCCGACGGCGATCCAGTTCTGGTTGCCGTTGATCGACTGCCCTATCCCGGGCACCTGGACCAGGGCCATGAGGAACACACAGCCGGCCAGGATCGGGTAGGCCAGCGCCCGGTGCAGTTTGACCGGCATCCGCGAGGCCAGGAGCAGCAGGACGGTGCCGATCGAGGCCGCGAGGAACTGTTTGCGGAAGAAGAAGGTGCCGGGCAGCGACTTCTGCAGTGCCGTGATCTGGGAGGCCGAGTAGACCATCACCAGCCCCAGCACGGTGATCAGCAGGGAGCCGCCGAGGATCAGGTAGTAGGCGGTCAGCGGGCGGTCCCAGGCCTTGCGCGCCCGGGTGAGGAACCGCCGCAGGGGGTTCTCGCGCGGCGGCCGGGAGACGGGCGGTCGGCGGGTGACGCGCTGGAGGGGCGCGCGGCTCGTACGGCTACTCGGCATCGGGGGCGCCTTCGCCGCCGACCGACCACATCCGTGTCACGCGTCCCTCCCAGGGTCACCCGGCGCCGCCAGGCGAAGCCGGGCCCGGTCAGCCGTCCGCGGAGGAGAGTTCGCGCACTGCCTCCGCGAACGCGTCCCCGCGCTTGTTGTAGTTGACGAACATGTCCATCGACGCACAGGCCGGCGCCAGCAGGACCGTGTCGCCCGCCCGTGCCAGTGTCCGCGCCTCGCGGACGGCGGCCGGCATCGCCCCAGTGTCGGTCCGGTCGAGGTCGACGACCGGCACTTCGGGCGCGTGTCGCGCGAGCGCTTGTCGGATCAGCGCGCGATCCGCGCCGATCAGCACGACCCCCCGCAGCCGCCCGGCGGCACCGGCGACGAGTTCGTCGAAGGTCGCGCCCTTGGCGAGTCCGCCGGCGATCCACACGATCGATTCGTACGCCGCCAACGAGGCCTGCGCCGCGTGGGTGTTGGTGGCCTTGGAGTCGTCGATGTACGCCACGCCGTCCACGTCGGCCACGTGCGCGATGCGGTGCGCGTCCGGGGTGAAGGCCCGCAGGCCGTCCCGTACGGCCGCGGCGGGCACCCCGAACGCGCGGGCGAGGGCCGCCGCCGCGAGGGCGTTGGCGACGTTGTGCGGGGCCGGCGGGTTCACGTCCCCGACCTCGGCGAGCTCCTGCGCGTTCTTCTGCCGGTTCTCGACGAAGGCGCGGTCGACCAGGATGCCGTCCACGACACCGAGTTGGGAGGGGCCCGGGGTGCCGAGCGTGAACCCGACGGCCCGGCAGCCCTCCTCGACGTCCGCCTCGCGCACCAGGTCCTCGGTGGACGGTTTGTCGGTGGCATCCACGTTGTAGACGCAGGCGACCTGATTGCCCTCGTAGATACGGCCCTTGTCGGCGGCGTACGCCTCCATGGAGCCGTGCCAGTCGAGGTGGTCGGGGGCGAGGTTGAGGACGGCGGCGGAGTGGGCGCGCAGGGAGGGCGCCCAGTGCAGCTGGTAGCTGGACAGCTCGACGGCCAGGACGTCGTACGGCTCGTCGCCGAGGACGACGTCCAGCAGCGAGACCCCGATGTTGCCGACGGCCGCCGTGCGCAGGCCCGCCGCCGTCAGGATGGAGGCGAGCATCTGGACGGTCGTGGTCTTGCCGTTGGTGCCGGTGACGGCGAGCCACGGGGCCGCGTCGGGGCCGCGCAGCCGCCAGGCGAGTTCGACGTCGCCCCAGATGTCCACGCCGGCCTCACGGGCCGCCGCGAACAGCGGCTTGTCCGGCTTCCAGCCGGGGGTGGTGACGATCAGTTCGGTGCCCTCCGGCAGGGTCGCGCCGTCACCGAGGCGCACGGTGACGCCGAGCGCCTCCAGGTCGGCGGCCTGCGCGCGGGCGCGTTCGTCGTCGCCGTCGTTGACGACGGTGACGGTCGCGCCGAGGTCCCGCAGGACCTTGGCCGCCGGGATGCCCGAGACGCCGAGCCCGGCGACGGTGACGCGCTTGCCCTGCCAGTCGGTCACTTGTCGGCCGCCCATCCCGCGTAGAAGAGGCCCAGTCCGACGATCACACAGATGCCCTGGATGATCCAGAAGCGGACCACGACAAGGACCTCGGACCAGCCCTTGAGTTCGAAGTGGTGCTGGAGCGGGGCCATCCGGAAGACCCGCTTGCCGGTCAGCTTGAACGAGCCGACCTGGATGACGACCGACATGGTGATGAGGACGAACAGACCGCCGAGGAGCGCGAGCAGCAGCTCGGTGCGGGAGCAGATCGCGAGACCGGCGAGCGCGCCGCCGAGGGCCAGCGAACCGGTGTCACCCATGAAGATCTTGGCCGGCGAGGTGTTCCACCACAGGAAGCCGAGGCAGGCGCCCATCAGCGCGGAGGCCACGATCGCCAGGTCGAGCGGATCTCGTACCTCGTAACAGGCGGCCGGGTTGGTCAGGGTCCGCGTGTTGGCGCAGGACTCCTGGAACTGCCAGACACCGATGAAGGTGTAGGCGCCGAAGACGAGGACGGAGGCGCCGGTGGCGAGGCCGTCCAGACCGTCGGTGAGGTTCACGCCGTTCGACATGGCGAGGATCATGAACAGCGCCCAGATGACGAACAGCACCGGGCCGATGGTCCAGCCGAAGTCCTGGACGAAGGAGATCTTGGTGGAGGCCGGCGTCTGGTCGCGGGCGTCCGGGAACTGCAGCGCGAGCACCGCGAAGCCGATGCCGACGATCAGCTGGCCGGCCATCTTCGCCTTGGCCCGCAGACCGAGCGAACGACGCTTGACGATCTTGATGTAGTCGTCGAGGAAGCCGACCAGGCCCATGCCGCCCATCAGGCCGAGCACCAGCAGACCCGAGAAGGTCGGGGTGTAGCCCGTGATCAGCTTGGACAGGAAGTACGCGGCGATGGTCGCCAGGATGAAGGCGATACCGCCCATCGTCGGCGTACCGCGCTTGCTGGCGTGCTCGCGCGGGCCGTCGTCGCGGATGTACTGGCCGTAGCCCTTGCGGGCCAGCAGCTTGATCAGCAGCGGGGTGCCGACCAGGGTCAGGAAGAGGCCAATGACTCCCGCGAACAGGATCTGCTTCATCATCGGGCGGCAACCTCACCCTCGTTGCCGCTGTCGAGCAGCGCCTGCGCCACGCTCTCGAGCCCGACCGACCGGGACGCCTTCACGAGTACGACGTCTCCCGGGCGCAACTGACTGCGCAACAGGTCGACCGCCGCCTGTGCGTCGGACACGTGCACCGACTCCTCACCCCACGAACCCTCGTTATATGCGCCCAGTTGCAGCCAGGACGCTTCCCTGCCCCCGACCGCGACGAGCTTGCCGACATTGAGCCGGACGGCGAGCCGTCCGACCGCGTCGTGCTCGGCGAGCGATTCGTCCCCGAGCTCGGCCATCTTGCCGAGCACCGCCCAGGTCCGCCGCCCCTTGCCCATCGCCGCGAGCGCGCGCAGAGCGGCTCGCATGGACTCGGGGTTCGCGTTGTAGGCGTCGTTGACGACCGTCACACCGTCCGGGCGCTCGGTGACCTCCATGCGCCAGCGGGAGAGGGAGCCCGCCTCGGAGAGCGCGGTGGCGATCTCGTCTGCGGACATGCCCAGCTCATGGGCGACGGCGGCCGCGGCGAGCGCGTTCGACACGTGGTGCTCACCGTACAGGCGCATGGTCACATCGCTTGCACCGGAGGGTGTGTGAAGCCTGAACGCGGGCTGTCCGGCGTCCGTGAGCGTCACGTTCTCGGCGCGTACGTCCGCTTCGCCCAACTCGCCGAAGAGGAGCACCTTCGCCTTCGTACGCGACGCCATGGCCCGGACCAGGGGATCGTCGGCGTTGAGGATCGCGGTGCCGCCCTCGCTCGCCGGGGGCAGCGCCTCCACCAGTTCGCCCTTGGCCTGCGCGATCTGCTCGCGGCCGCCGAACTCGCCGATGTGGGCGGTGCCGACGTTCAGCACGAGGCCGACCTTCGGCGGGGTCAGCTCGGCGAGGTACTTGATGTGGCCGATGCCCCGGGCGCCCATCTCCAGGACCAGGAAACGGGTTTCCTCCGTGGCGCTGAGCGCGGTGAGGGGCAGTCCGATCTCGTTGTTGAGGGAGCCGGGCGTGAACACCGTCGGCGCCTTGCGCCGCAGGACCTGGGCGATCAGGTCCTTGGTGCTGGTCTTGCCCGCCGAGCCGGTGAGGGCCACCAGGGTCGTGCCGAGCTTCGCGACGACGTGCCGGGCGAGGGCGCCGAGCGCCGCCTGGACGTCGGGCACGACGATCGCGGGCACGCCGACGGGACGGGACGCCAGCACCGCTGCCGCACCCGCCTCGACGACCGCGGCCGCGAAGTCGTGTCCGTCCACACGCTCGCCCGCGAAGGCGACGAAGAGGCTGCCGGGCTCCACCTCACGGGAGTCCCGGACGACCGGTCCGGTGACCTGCGCCGACGGATCCGGTATGTCGTGCGTCTGCCCGCCGACGACTTCTGCGATCTCGGCGAGAGAGAGGGCGATCACAAGTTCATCCCTGGGTCTTCTGGATAGCTTCGCGAAGCACCTGGCGGTCGTCGAAGGGACGGACCACGCCGGCGATGTCCTGGCCCTGCTCATGGCCCTTGCCCGCGACCAGCACGGTGTCGCCCGGCCGCGCGCGGGCCACGGCCGCGGCGATCGCGGCGGCCCGGTCCTCGAAGAGGAGGACCTCGCCGCGCTCGTGCGCGGGCACGGAGGCCGCGCCTTCGAGCATGGTGGCGAGGATCGCGAGGGGGTCCTCGGAGCGGGGGTTGTCGGAGGTCAGTACGGCGGTGTCGGAGAGCCGGGCCATGGCGGCGCCCATCGGCGCGCGTTTGGTGGTGTCCCGGTCGCCGCCGCAGCCGAGCACCACGTGCAGGCTGCCCTCGGTGACCTTGCGCAGCGCCTTGAGGACCGACTCGACGGCGTCCGTCTTGTGGGCGTAGTCGACGACCGCGAGATACGGCTGCCCGGCGTCGACACGCTCCAGCCGGCCCGGGACGCCCGGGACGGCGGCGACGCCGTCGGCGGCGGTCTGCGGGTCGATCCCGGCGACGGCCAGCGCGGCGACGGCCGCCAGGGTGTTGGCGACGTTGAAGGTGCCCGGCAGCGGCGACCTGGCGGCGATCCGCTCGCCCTTGGGCCCCACCACGGTGAACGTCGAGTCCATCGGCCCGACCAGGACGTCCTCGGCGCGCCAGTCGGCGTCGGGGTGCCCCTCGGCGGAGAAGGTGACGACCGGGACGCCGGCCTCGTCGACGAGGCGGCGGCCGTACTGGTCGTCGAGGTTGACGACGCCGAGCCGGCTGCGCTCCGGGGTGAAGAGCTGCGCCTTGGCCCGGAAGTAGTCCTCCATGTCGGAGTGGAACTCCATGTGTTCCGGGCTGAGGTTGCTGAAGACGGCCACGTCGAAGACACAGCCGTCGACCCGGCCGAGGACCAGCGCGTGGCTGGACACCTCCATGACGACCGAGTCGACACCGCGTTCGCGCATGACCGCGAACAGGGCCTGGAGGTCGGTGGCCTCGGGGGTGGTCCGCTCGGACTTGATGCGCTCGTCGCCGATCCGCATCTCGACCGTGCCGATGAGCCCGGTGGAGCGGACGGTCTTCAGACCGCCCTCGACGAGATAGGCGGTGGTGGTCTTGCCGGAGGTGCCGGTGATGCCGATCTGGAGCAGATCGCGGCCCGGCCGGCCGTAGATCGTGGCCGCCAGCTCGCCCATCCGCGCGCGCGGGTTCTCCACGACGAGCGCGGGGAGCCCGGCCGCGGCGGCGCGCTCGGCGCCGCTGGGATCGGTGAGCACGGCGACGGCGCCGAGGCCGACCGCCTGGTCCACGAAGTCGGCGCCGTGCAGACGGGCGCCGGGCAGGGCGGCGTACAGGTCGCCGGGGCGGACGGCCCGCGAGTCATGGGTGATGCCCGTGACCTCCGCGGTGCTCCCCGGCTGCTCGGCACCCACCTGGCCGGCGAGCTCCGCGAGGGGTGTGGCGGAGACCTGGGTCGGCCTGGGCGGTCCCGGATATGTCACAGGAACGCCCTTCTGGGTGGTTTGGGACTGATCAGCGTGTGGCACGGCGGTGAGCGTACCGGGCGCACCCCCGCCGGGGCGAAGCGAGGGTTTGTGCGAGCGGGGCTGTGCCGCGCGGTTCCCGGGGTCGGGAGTGATCATGGTCACGACTCGGTTCCTGGCTGGTTGCGCTGATCGACGGGCTGATCGGGACGGGGCCGAAGGCGGTCAGGGTGTGAAGGCGACGGGCAGGTTCGCGGGCTTCGTCCCGGTGGGCGGGACCTGGAGGGTCTTCAGGGCGAACTCCATGACCTCCTTGTAGATGGGTCCGCAGATCTGGCCGCCGAAGTAGTTGCCCTTGGTGGCGTTCTGGATCGCGCAGTAGACGGTGATCCTCGGCTTGTCGGCGGGAGCGAACCCGGCGAACGACGAGGTGTAGCCGCGGTATCTGCCGGTGGCCGGATCCACACGGTTGGCCGTACCCGTCTTGCCCGCGACCCGGTAGCCGGGGATGCGCGCCTTGGTGCCCGTGCCCTCCTCGTCGTCCACGACGGACTCCAGCATCCGGGCGAGGGTCTTCGCCGTCTTCTCGCTGACGACCCGGTTCTTCTCGGGCTTGGGCGAGGGGGTGAAGCGGCCGTCCGGTCCCTTGGTGCCCCGGACGAGGGTCGGCTCGACGCGTACGCCGCCGTTGGCGATCGTCGAGTAGACCGAGGCCGCCTGCATGGCGTTGACCGACACGCCCTGGCCGAAAGGAATCGTGTACTGCTGCGAGGTCGACCAGTCGCCGGGCGCGGCGAGGATGCCCTTGGTCTCGCCGGGGAAGTCGAGGCCGGTGTAGTCGCCGATGCCGAACTTGCGCAGGTAGTTGTAGAGGATCTTGTTGGACTCCCGCTGGTTCCCGCCGAGTTCGCCGGTGGCGAGGATGGTGCCGATGTTGCTGGACTTGGCGAGGACGCCGTTGAGCGTGAGGAACCAGGTGGGGTGGTCGATGTCGTCCTTGAAGAGCCGGTCGCCGCGGTGCAGCCGGTTGGGCACGGTGACATGGGTGCCCGGTGTGGCGACGTTCTCCTCCAGTACGGCGGCCATCGACATGACCTTGGCGGTGGAGCCGGGCTCGTAGGCATCCTGGAGGGCCGCGTTGCCGAGCGCGTCCGGGTTCGCCTTCGTGAGGTCGTTGGGGTCGAAGCCGGGCGAGTTGGCCATGGCGAGGATCTCGCCGGTGCGGGTGTCCTGCACCATCACGTAGCCGCGGTCGGCCTTGGACTTCTTCACCTGCTCGGTGATGGCGTTCTGCGCGGCCCACTGGATGTCGCGGTCGATGGTCAGCTCGACGTCGGAGCCGGCCACGGCGGGGGTCTCGGTGGAACCCGCGGTGGGCACCAGACGGCCGCCGGACTGGGCGTAGCGGATCTTGCCGTCCTTGCCTGCCAGACGGTTGTTCAGCTGCTGCTCGATGCCGCCGCCGCCCTTGCCCTCGGCGTTGACCCAGCCCAGTATCCCGGCGGCGAGGTCGCCGTTGGGGTACACGCGCTTGGTGCTGGGCTCCTGGAAGACGCCGGCCAGGGCGTTGACGGTGCCCTTCTCCGTCCTGGCCCGCTGGACGAGCGCGGACTTCAGGTCGCTGATCTGGTTCCAGACCTGGGGGGTCTGGCGGCGGGCGAGGAGCACATAGCGCGTGTTCTTCGTGCGGAGCTTCTCGGTGAGCGTGTCCTGGTCCGTGCCGAGGATCGGCGCGAGGAGCGCGGCGGCCTGCTCGGGTCCGTCGTCGACCTTCAGCTGCTCGCGCGTGAACATGGTCGGGTCGGCGGTGATGTCGTTGGCGTCGGTGCTGATCGCGAGGGCGACGCCGTTGCGGTCGGTGATACCGCCCCGCTCGGCGGCCAGCACCCGGCCGACGTACCGGTTCTGGTCGGCCTTGGCGGCGTACTCGCTCGCGTCGACGGCCTGCACCTGGAGCAGCCGTACGACGAAGGCGATCATCACCAGGGTCAGCGCGAGGCTCACCATGCGCAGCCGGGGGCGGGGACTGCCCAGGCGGATGGTCTTGCCGGCCGGCGGCCGGGGCGTGGGCGGGCGGCGCTGCCCGGCGGGGCGTCCGCCGGGGCCGGGCCGGCGCTGCTGGCCCGGTCGTACGGGCCGGGCGGGTCCGGGTACGCGGCGGCGCGGGGGCTGCCTGCCTGAATCGGCCACTTCCGTCACCTGCCGGGGGTCGTCGGGAGCTGGGGGGACTGTACGGACGGGGTGGGGGTGGGGGTCGGTGCGGGGGTGGAGGCGAGGGCGGGGTCGGGGGCGCCCGCGGGCTCCGGGGGCGGCGACGGTGACGGCGTCGCCGTGGCCGAGGGGGTGGGGCTCGGGGTGGGCGTCGGGCTCGTCGGCGGGCCGGGGTCGAGGATCTCGGGCGCGAGGACGAGCGGCATCCGGGCCACGGACTGCCGGGCGGCGCCGGGGACGCCCTTGACGGTGCCGTCGGGGTTCAGGAAGGCCGGGTCGCCGCCGGGGACCATGCCCAGTTCGCGGGCGCGGCGCTGGAGGGCGTCGGGCGCGGAGTAGGCGTCCACGTCACGCTGGAGCGCCTGTTCCTCGTCGGTGTAGCTCTTGACGTCGTCCTGGAGGTCGTCGAGCGTGAACGCCCCTTCGCTGAGCGCGGAGTTCAGCACGAGGAGGCCGATGAGGCCGCCGCCCAGCAGCAGGACGACCAGGAGGACGAACGGGGTGCGGGCGGCCCCCTTGGGTCTGGTGGGCAGCAGCCGCGCGAGACGGGCGGCCCGGCCCCTCAGTTCGGGTTTCCTGCTCACGCGCCTCACGCACTCCTCACTCGACGTCCGCCCTCACACGTTCCGCCCCGCGCAGTCGCGCGGGGGCCGCGCGCCGGTTCTCGGCGACCTCTTCCTCGGTGGGAAGTTCGGCACCACGGGTGAGGAGCTTGAGCCTCGGCTGGTAGCGCTCGGGGACGACGGGCAGTCCGGGGGGCGCGGTGGTGGCGGCGCCCGCCGCGAACACCTGCTTCACCAGACGGTCTTCGAGGGAGTGGTACGACAGCACGGCGATCCGGCCGCCGACCGCGAGGGCCTTCACGGCGGCGGGGATCGCCCGTTCCAGGACGGTGAGTTCGCCGTTGACCTCGATGCGCAGCGCCTGGAAGGTGCGCTTGGCGGGGTTGCCGCCGGTGCGCTTGGCGGCCTGCGGCAGGGAGTCGCGGATCAGTTCGACGAGGCGGGCGCTGTCGGTGAAGGGCTCCTTGTCGCGCTCGCGCACGATCGCGGAGACGATCCGCTTGGCCTGCTTCTCCTCGCCGTACGCCCGGAGGATCCGGACGAGTTCGCCCGGCGGGTAGGTGTTGAGGACCTCGGCCGCGCCGATGCCGGTCGTCTGGTCCATCCGCATGTCGAGGGGGGCGTCCTGGGCGTACGCGAAGCCCCGGTCGGCCTCGTCGAGTTGCATGGAGGAGACGCCGAGGTCGAACAGGACGCCCTGGACGCGCGGAATGTCCAGGCGGTCGAGGACGTCGGGGAGTTCGTCGTAGACGGCGTGCACCAGGGTGGCGCGCTCGCCGAAGGGGGCGAGCCGCTCGCCGGAGAGGCGCAGGGCCTCCTTGTCGCGGTCGAGGGCGACGAGCCGTGCCTCGGGGAACCGGGTGAGGAGTGCCTCGCTGTGGCCGCCGAGGCCGAGTGTGCAGTCGACCACCACCGCGCCGGGCTCCGAGAGGGCCGGGGCCAGCATGTCCAGGCACCGCTGGAGCATGACGGGGACGTGGCGGCTGTTGCTCAAGGGGCCCTCTCAGGTCCGGCGCGAGCCGCACGTACGCGCCGCGCACGCGGGGAGACGCCGGGCTCTCGCCGGTTCTCCTTGGGGTTTCGGTCCAGCGGGGGCCTCGCCCCCGCTCGGCGTCACTTTAGTCCACGGCCCCTCGCGGTCAATCAACCGGCCTGCGCGTCGCGGCGCGTGCCCGAGCCGAAGCCGCGAACATGGATGAATCACCCGTACGGCCGCGATCCCGCCACTCCTGTGGGTTACCTCACAACAAGGCTCAATGGCGTTCTTTGTCCTCTCTCACAGAGCGCCCCGAGCGGGCGTGACCAGTACCGTCTTGACCATGACGACCTCCGCAGCAGTTCCCACCGGCCCCGAAGGCGCCATATCCGACGGCACCGTCACCGACCGTCTCGTCGAGGCGAACGAGCGGTACGCCTCCGCGTTCACCGACCCCGGGATGGACGCCCGCCCCGTCCTGCGCGTCGCGGTCGTGGCCTGCATGGACGCCCGCCTCGACCTGCACGACGCGCTCGGCCTGGAGCTGGGCGACTGTCACACCATCCGCAACGCGGGCGGCGTGGTCACCGACGACGTGATCCGCTCCCTCACCATCAGCCAGCGCAAGCTCGGCACCCGCAGCGTCGTCCTCATCCACCACACCGGCTGCGGTCTGGAGGCCCTCACCGAGGACTTCCGCACCGAGCTGGAGGCGGAGGTCGGCCAGCGCCCGGCCTGGGCGGTGGAGTCGTTCCGGGACGTGGACCAGGACGTACGGCAGTCCATGCAGCGGGTGCGCACCAACCCGTTCCTGCTGCACTCCGACGATGTGCGCGGCTTCGTCTTCGATGTGAAGACGGGCCTGCTCCGGGAGATCGATCCGGCCTGAGCCCTGTCGAAACCCTGCCGCCGGGACCGCCTTCCTACCGCCCCGGGGCGGTCCCGCGCAGCCCTGGTTTCCTGTCAATCTGCTGGCATCTCGGCCTTTGAAACACAGCAAAACCGACATATCGCGGACTGTTGTCCACAGGCGAGTGACACGGATTGGTAACGGCAGCAAGAATGCGGGTGTGACGTCACGCTGAGCAGATCGCGCGTGGTGTCCGTGTTTCGGGGTGGGCCGGTCCGCATCGCAGAGCGACGGCCCGGAGAAAGAACGGGCCGAGGAGGGCCGGGTGACGACCTATGACGATCGAGCGAGCCTCACTGATCTGACCAGCACTGTGGAGCGAGTCCGCAGTTCGGTCGAAGGAGTGATCGAGGGCAAGCCTGAGGTCGTACGGCTTTCGCTGACAGTGCTGCTCGCCGAGGGACATCTTCTGATCGAGGATGTGCCCGGCGTCGGCAAGACCATGCTGGCCAAGGCACTGGCGCGGTCCATCGACTGCTCGGTGCGGCGTATCCAGTTCACGCCGGACCTGCTGCCGTCGGACATCACGGGTGTGTCCATCTGGGATCAGCAGCGCAAGGAGTTCGAGTTCAAGCCGGGCGCGATCTTCTCGCAGATCGTGATCGGCGACGAGATCAACCGCGCCTCGCCGAAGACGCAGTCCGCGCTCCTGGAGTCCCTGGAGGAGCGCCAGGTCACGATCGACGGCACGACGTACGAGTTGCCGAGCCCCTTCATGGTGGTGGCCACCCAGAACCCGGTGGAGATGGAGGGGACCTATCCGCTGCCGGAGGCCCAGCGCGACCGCTTCATGGCCCGCGTCTCCGTGGGCTACCCGAGCCCGGAGGCCGAGCTGCAGATGCTCGACGTCCACGGCGGGGTCTCGCCGCTGGAGGACATGCAGCCGGTGGCGCACGCGCACGAGATCCTGAAGCTGATCGAGGCCGTCCGCAATGTGCACGTCGCGGAAACGGTCCGGCGGTACGCCGTGGACCTGGTCGGCGCCACCCGCAGCCACCCGGATCTCAGACTCGGCGCCTCGCCGCGCGCCACGCTGCATCTGCTGCGTGCGGCGAGGGCGACCGCCGCCCTGAGCGGCCGGGAGTACGCCCTGCCGGACGACATCCAGTCGCTGGCCGTGGCCATCCTCGCCCACCGGCTGCTGCCCACCGCCCAGGCCCAGCTCAACCGGCGTACGCCGGAGCAGGTCGTTCAGGAGATCCTGCAGCGCACGCCCGTACCGCAGGCACCGCAGGCGCAGAGCGGCTTCGGCTCGGTGCACTCCGCGCCCGCCTACCCGCAGCAGCCGCCGCGGAGGCTTGGATGAGCACCGCCGGGCCGGCGCCGGCCCCGGAGCAGGACAAGGGCGGGCTGCGCACGGCTCTCGCCGGCCTCACCACCCGCGGGCGGTCCTTCCTGGCCGCCGGGGTGGCGGCGGCCGTCTGCGCGTACGTCCTCGGGCAGAGCGATCTGCTGCGGGTCGGCCTGCTGCTGGCCGTGCTGCCACTGGTCTGCGCGACCGTGCTGTACCGCACCCGCTACCGGGTCGCGGGCAGCCGCCGCCTCTCCCCCGCGCGCGTGCCCGCCGGCAGCGAGGCCCGCGTCCATCTGCGGATGGACAATGTCTCGCGGCTGCCCACCGGGCTGCTGATGCTCCAGGACCGGGTGCCGTACGTGCTCGGTCCGCGGCCGAGGTTCGTCCTGGACCGGGTGGAGGCGGGCGGGCGCCGCGAGGTGTCGTACCGCGTCCGCTCCGATCTGCGCGGCCGCTATCCGCTGGGCCCGCTCCAGCTGCGCCTGACCGACCCGTTCGGCATGTGCGAGCTGACCCGGTCCTTCTCCACGTACGACACCCTGACGGTCGTCCCGCGCGTGGAGGCGCTCCCGCCGGTACGGCTGAGCGGGGAGGCCAAGGGGTACGGCGACGGCCGGCAGCGCTCGCTGGCGCTGGCCGGCGAGGACGACGTGATCCCGCGCGGCTACAGGCACGGCGACGACCTGCGCCGGGTGCACTGGCGTTCGACCGCACGCTACGGCGAGCTGATGGTGCGCCGCGAGGAGCAGCCGCAGCGCGCCCGCTGCACGGTGCTGCTGGACACCCGGGGCGAGGCCTTCCTCGGCGCGGGCCCCGACTCGGCCTTCGAGTGGGCCGTCTCCGGTGCCGCCTCCATGCTGGTCCACATGCTCGAACGGGGCTTCTCCGTACGGCTGCTGACGGACACCGGCAGTTCGGTGCCGGGTGAGGGCGCCGACGGGTTCGCCGGCGCCAGCCAGGAGTCCGCCGACGCGGCCGGGCTGATGATGGACACCCTCGCGGTGATCGACCACTCCGACGGCACGGGCCTGTCGCCCGCGTACGACGTGCTGCGCGGCGGCAACGAGGGGCTGCTGGTCGCCTTCCTCGGCGACCTCGACGAGGAGCAGGCGACGGTGATCGGCAAGATGCGTCAGCGCAGCGGAGGGGCGGTCGCCTTCCTGCTGGACAGCGAGACGTGGACGACCGAACCGGGCGAGGTGCCCGGTGCCGGGGGCGCGAGCGAGGAGTCGCTGCGGCTGCTGCGCGAGGCGGGCTGGACGGCGCTGACGGTGCCGCGCGGCGCCGCGCTGACGGACCTGTGGCGCCAGGCGGACCAGCAGCGCACCGGTGCGATGTCCGGGAGCGGCATGGGAGGGCGGTCATGAGCGGACGGGCGAAGCTGGCGCTGTGCGCCTGGGCCGCCACGATCATGGCGGCGTGCGCACTGCTGCCCCTGGTCGACCCGGCGACCTGGATCTTCCAGGCGGCCCTGATGCTGGGTGTGCAGACCGGCGTGGGAGCGCTCACGCGGCGGGTCCCGCTGGCCCGGCCGCTGACCGTGGCCGCGCAGGCGCTGGTCACGCTGATGATGCTGACGCTGGTCTTCGCCCGGGAGCGGGCGGTGGCCGGGATCGTGCCCGGTCCGGAGGCGTTCCAGTACTTCGGGACGCTGCTCCAGACGGGTGGCGAGGACGTCGGCCGGTACGCCATCCCGGCGCCGCTGAGCGACGGCATCCGGCTGATGATCATCGGCGGGGTGCTGGTGATAGGCCTGCTGGTGGACGCGCTCGCCGTGACGTTCCGCAGCGCGGCCCCGGCCGGTCTGCCGCTGCTCGCGCTGTACTCGGTCGCCACGGGGCTCTCCGACGGCGCCGCGTGGCTGTGGTTCGTGCTGGCCTCGGCCGGCTATCTGCTGCTGCTCCTGACCGAGAGCCGGGACCGGCTCTCCCAGTGGGGCCGGGTCTTCGGCGGCGCGCCGGGCGGTCCGCGCCCGGAGTCCGCGGGCGGTGCCGTGGCCCCGGTGCGCACCGGGCGGCGCATCGGCGCCGTCGCGCTGGGCATCGCCCTGGTGGTGCCGCTCGGGCTGCCCTCCCTCGACGGCGGGCTGCTGGACGCCACGGGCGCCGGCATCGGCAGGGGCTCGGGGGGCGGCGGCACGATCTCCGCGGTGAACCCCGTGGTGCAGCTGGGCGACAGCCTGAACGTGGACGAGGACCGCCAGGTCCTGTCGTACCGCACCAACACCGACGACGTGCAGGAGATGTATCTGCGGATCGTCTCCCTGGACAGGTTCGACGGCACCGCGTGGACGCCGACCGAGCGCTCCATCACCGAGGTGCCGGACGACTTCGGCACCCCGTCCGGCCTGAGCACCGACGTCAAGCGGTCCACGATCACGACCCGGATCGTCGCGGCGGAGAACTACGAGCAGGACTGGCTGCCGATGCCGTACCCGGTGACGGGCGTGGACATCGACGGCGACTGGCGGTACGAGCCCGTGGGGCGCACCCTCGTCGGCGATCACGACCAGGACACCAAGGGTGTCCAGTACACGGTCGAGAGCCTGATCGTGCAGCCCACGGCCGAGCAGCTCTCCTCGGCGCCGGAGCCCCCGCCGTCCCTGCGGCGGGAGTACACCAAGGTGCCGGCCTCGCTGCCGCCGGTGGTGGCGCAGACCGCGCTGGAGGTCACCGAGGGCGCGACGAACAACTACGAGCGGGCGGTGAAGCTGCAGGACTGGTTCGCGTTCAGCGGCGAGTTCACCTACGACACCGAGGTGCGGTCCGGTACGGGCGCCCGGGCGATAGCCCGGTTCCTGCAGGAGAAGGAGGGCTTCTGCGTCCACTTCTCCTTCGCGATGGCGTCCATGGCCCGCACGCTCGGCATACCGGCCCGGGTGGCGGTGGGCTTCACCCCCGGCACCCCGCAGACGAACGGCACGATGTCGGTGGGGCTGCGCGACGCGCACGCCTGGCCGGAGCTGTACTTCGAGGGTGTGGGCTGGACCCGCTTCGAGCCGACCCCCAACCGGGGTACGACTCCGCCGTACACGGTGCCCGAGGACACCGGCACCGGCGGCCTGCCCGAGGTGCCCCGGCCCTCGCAGTCGACGACCACGGAGCCGTCGGCCGAGCCGACGGCGAGTGCGAGCTGTACCCCGCAGGAGGTGAAGCTCGGCGCCTGCGCGAGCGAGTCCGCGGCGGCGATCGCGGGTTCGGACGACGACCGGCGCTCGTTCTGGGGCCTGCTGTTCTTCTCGCCCTGGACCCTGCTGATCCTGCCGGGGGCGCTCCTGGTGCTGGCGATCCCGCTGCTGCCCATGCTGTGGCGGCTGCGGGTCCGGTCGGTACGGCTGGGCGCGCACGCCGGCACGGTGCCCAGAAAGGCGGCCGAGGGGCCTCAGGCACCCGGTCCGGCCCAGGACCTGACCGACGAGGCGGGAGGGCCCGGCCCGGACGGCTCCCCGGCGGCACCGGGCAGAGCCTCGGGGTACGGCCGTACGGAGGCCGCGGCGGCCCATGCGCTGGCCGCGTGGCAGGAGGTCGCCGACACGGCGTGGGACTACGGGATCGCGCCGGACGAGTCGCAGACGCCCCGCAAGGCCGCCGCACGGATCGTGCGGCTGGGCGAGCTGGAACCGGATGCCGCCGAGGCGGTGCACCGGGTGGCGGCGGCGGTGGAGCAGGTCCTCTTCGCTCCGCGTCCGCAGATCCCGGCGGGCCTCGCCCGGGACGCGCACCAGGTCGAGGTCGGTCTGCGGGCGCACGCCGGGCGCCGGACGAAGCTCCGGGCACTGCTGCTGCCGCGTTCGACCGTCCGGGTGGCCTGGGCGCTCTCCGCCCGCTGGGCGGACACCAGGGACGAGTTGCTCTCCCGTCTCCCGTCGCCGCGTCTGCCGTGGCGACGCCCCTCGCCGGGCCAGAACGGCTAGCGGCTGCGGCCGGCCGATGCCTCTGCCCCCGCCGGGTTCGCCCGGCGGGGGCAGACATGTGGTGGGGGCGTGTGCGGCACGGGCGGGGACGGCGCGGGCACACGGCCGCAGGGCCCGTGAACGGACCCGGCCGTTCGGCGAGGCACCGGCTGTTCAACGCTACGCAGCCGCTCCGCGCGACGCAGCTGTTCGATTTGTGGGCATACGTGAAGGGTGACCGCCGCTTAGGTGGTCACCCTTCGTCCGTCTTCAGCTGTTCAGCCGTGGCTGTCGGATCGGCGGTCCGGTCGGCTCAGTGGCCGCCCTGCTCGTCACGACGGCGCTGCCAGCGCTGTTCGATTCGGTCCATCATGGAGCGGCGCTGCCGCGTCTGACGACGCGCACCTGCGGAGCCTGCGGCACCGGTGGGCTGCTCACCCGGCTTGGGGGCCTTGCGCCAACCGGTGACGGCGAGCACGGCGCAGCCCAGCATGACGAGGAAACCCACCACGCTGACCCAGATCTGCTGTGCGACCATTCCGGCCATGAGGAGCGCGATACCCACCAGAAAGCCCGCGACCGCCTGGTAGACCCGCCGCCGGGTGTACGTACGCAGCCCGCTTCCCTCAAGCGCTGACGCGAACTTGGGATCTTCGGCGTACAGCGCTCGCTCCATCTGCTCGAGCATGCGCTGCTCGTGCTCTGAGAGCGGCACGGAGTCCTCCTCATCGTGCGGTCGCCGGAGCGACCCGGGGGGTCCTCTTCAGGATAGGCAGGGAATCGCCCCCTTGAAACCCGCCCCTCTACGCCAATTCGCCAACCGGAACCCGCCATGGCACCCCGACCCGCTGAGGTGTGAATTCCCCAGCGGACGGCCCGTCATGCCGGAACGGTCTCCCTCGATCATACGGCTCCGAGCGCCCGATCGGGGGGCCTGTGGCGTACTCCATCCGCCGCCGAGCCCCTGATCAGCGGGTCACCCCCTCCGCATCGGGGGGTGGCTCAGGCCCCGGTGGTCCCTCGCGTCTCGCCCAGCACATGAAGTTGCGTGGCCACGGAGTGGAAGGCGGGCAGTTCGGCGACCGCCGCCTCCAGCTGGAGCAGGGCCTCCAGGGCGCCGGGCTCGGTGTCGACGAGAACGCCCGGGACCAGGTCGGCGAAGACCCGGACGCCGTGCACGGCGGCGACCGCGAGGCCCGTGCCCTCGACGAGCGCGGTGAGCTGCCCGGCGGTGAAGCGGTGCGGAACCGGATCACCCTCGCCCCAGCGTCCGTTCGGGTCGTCGAGCGCCTGCCGGGCCTCCTTGAAGTGCCCGGCGAGGGCCCGCGCGAGCACCGCTCCGCCCAGACCGGCGGCGAGCAGGCTGAGGACGCCCTCGGCGCGGAGCGCGGCGACCGCGTTGCCGACGCCCTCGGCGGGGTCGTCCACGTACTCCAGGACGCCGTGGCAGAGCACCGCGTCGTACCCGCCGCGCTCGACGACGTCGAAGAGGCCGTGCGCGTCGCCCTGGACACCTCGCACGCGGTCGGCGACACCGGCCTCGGCGGCCCGGCGCTCCAGCGCGAACAGCGCGTTCGGGCTGGGGTCGACGACGGTGACGCGGTGGCCGAGACGGGCGGCGGGCACCGCGAACCTGCCGCTGCCACCCCCGGCGTCCAGCACGTCGAGCGACTCGCGCCCGGTGGCCTTCACCCGGCGGTCGAGGGCGTCCTGGAGGACCTCCCAGACCACGGCGGTACGGAGGGCGGCGCGGGGTCGCATCGGGTCCGACACGGCAGTAACTCCTCGGCGCGGCACCGCCTGGTGTGCGGCGGAGCGATGGGCTTGCGTCCCCGCCGGGCCCGGGGGCCGTGGCGGAGGGCGCTGATGACCCCAACCCTAATGGGCGGCGCCGAGGCGGTAGGTCAGCCCGCGTCCGGGACTCCCGGGCCGCCGTCCTGCCGGGGCTGGGGCAGCACCGGCTGGAGCACCAGCATCCGCTCGACCAGGCGCAGGAACATCGCCACGTCGCGTATGAGGTCGTCGGCGTCGCGCATGCTCGCCGCGCCCTGGATGCCGGCCTCGGCACGCGCGCGGCGGGCGGCGCCGGAGGCGAACAGCGCGCTCCACTCGGCGAGTTCGGGCGCTATCTCGGGGAGCACTTCCCAGGCGCTCCGGATCTTGGCGCGGCGCTTCGGGGTGAGTTCCGGGCGGCCCCGGGCGGCGAGCACCGCGGCGGCGGTGCGCAGGGCGGCGAGGTGGGCGGTGGCGTACCGCTCGTTGGGCGTCGGGAGGGCGACCGCCTCGTCGAGTCCGGAGCGGGCCTGGGCGAGCAGATCGAGGGCGGCGGGCGGGGCCGTGGCCCGGCGCAGCACGGGGTGCACGTCGCTCGCCGGGCCGCTCGGTGAGGGGGCAGGGCCGGGGGCGCGGCGCCGGCCTGCGGCTGCTGCGTGGTAGCTGGCCATGACGAACCTCCTGTCGTCTGCGGACGGCATGCTCTGACACGAGGTGCCGTATGTGCCCATCGTGCGGTATGCCACTGACAATCCGTTCTGACCTGCGCTTTTGCTTCGAGCAGAAGTTCGGAGTAGTTTTTGCACTGACCAGTCAGTTCAAAAACAGTCGGGTGCGACGGCAGAGGGGTTGGGGGCATGGCGGAGCCAGGGGAGGCCGAGGCGGCCGACGCGGGGCGGGACACGGCCCGCGGGGTCGCCGTCGGCGCCGAGGGGTTCGGGCTGAAGGGGCCGCGCGGCTGGGCGTTCCGGGGAGTCGGCTTCGAGGCGGAGGCAGGCTCGCTGATCGCGGTCGAGGGGCCGTCCGGATCAGGGCGGACCTGTCTGCTGCTCGCGCTCACCGGGCGCATGAGGCCGAGCGAGGGCAGCGCCACGGTCGGCTCGCTCCCGCTACCGAAGCGGATGGCCGCCGTCCGCCGGATCAGCGCCCTCGCCCATGTCCCCGGCGTGACCGATCTCGATCCGTCCCTGACCGTCGGGGAGCATCTGCGCGAACGGGCGCTGCTGCAGCGGCGGTTCGACGGCACCCTGCGCGGGCTGCTGCGGCCCCGGGCCGAGCACGCCGCCGAGGCGAAGGACCGGATCGAGTCCGCCCTGACCGCCGCCGGGCTCGACCGCGAGGCCCTGCCGAAGGGCTCCCGGACCGCCGTACGCGACCTCGACCGGATGGAGGCGCTGCGGCTGTCCGTCGCCCTCGCCCTGGTCGGCCGGCCCCGTCTGCTCGGCGTGGACGACTCCGACCTGAAGCTCTCCGACGCCGAACGGGACGGGATGTGGGCGCTGTTGCGCTCCCTCGCCGAGTCCGGGACCACGGTCGTGGCGGTGTGCAGCGAGGCACCCGAGGGAGCGGTCGTGGTGTCGACGGCACCCGGGACACCCGAGAACGACGAGAAGAACTCCGACCACGAGAAGAACTCCGACGACGACAAGGAGACGGCCGATGCGCTCGCCGGGACTCGCCGCGCTTGAGCTGAGGCGGTTCGGCCGGGGGAAGCTGCCGCGCGCCGCGCTGGTCTCGCTCCTGCTGCTGCCGTTGCTGTACGGCGCCCTGTACCTGTGGTCCTTCTGGGACCCGTACGGCCGTCTGGACCGTATCCCCGTGGCCTTGGTGAACGACGACAAGGGGGCGTCCGTCGGCAGGGAGAGGCTGACGGCGGGGGACGACATCGCGAAGGGGCTGCGGGACAGCGACACCTTCGAGTGGCACCCGGTGAGCGCCGCCGAGGCCCGCGCGGGCGTCGAGGACGGCACGTACTACCTGTCGCTGACGATGCCGGAGGACTTCAGCGAGCGGATCGCGTCCAGTTCGGGGGACGTGCCGGAGACGGGCGCCCTCCAGGTGCGGACGAACGACGCGAACAACTACATCGTCGGGCAGATCTCCCGGACGGTGTTCTCGGAGGTGCGGACGGCGGCGTCCACGAAGGCCTCGCGGTCGTTCCTGGACCGGATCTTCATCTCCTTCTCGGACATCCACGGGAAGACCGAGGAGGCGGCGGACGGAGCCGACGACCTCAAGGGCGGTATCGACAAGGCGGAGCAGGGCTCCAAGGACCTCGCGGACGGGCTGAAGGAGGCCAAGAAGGGCAGCGGGAGCCTGTCCGGCGGGCTGAAGGACCTGGAGGAGGGCGCGGGCGATCTTGAGGACGGCGCCCAGCAGGTCGCGGACGGCACCGGCAAGCTCGCCGACAAGGTCGGCGCGGCGGCGGACCAGGTGCGGCCCTTCCTGAAGAAGGACGGCGGCACGATCGCGGACACCGCCACCCTGGTCGCCGACTCGGCGGCCACGATCCGGGACCACCTCGACGCGTTCGTGACGACGGCACCGGCCGCCGCGACCGGCACACGTGCCGCCTCCGACACCCTGGACGACGTCCACCGGCGGCGCTGCGAGGAGGCCGTGCTGCCCGACGCGGCCTGCGCCGACCTGAAGAAGGCGAAGGACGCGGCGGCGGAGGCGGCCGTGCTCGCCGAGGACGTCGACACCGTGGTGAAGGACTACGACGGTGACCTGAAGGCCTTCGACAAGGATCTGCAGACCCTGGAGAAGCAGGCCCGCGCCCTGGCGAAGGCGGCGCCCACCCTCTCCACGGACCTCGACGACGCCGTCGCCAAGGTGAACGCCCTCGACCGGGGCGCCGCGAAGGTGGCCAAGGGTGCCAAGACCCTGCACACCGGCCTCGGCACCGCCAGGACGGGCGCGGACGACCTGGACACCGGTGTCGGCGACCTGAAGACGGGCGCGGTCGACCTCAAGGGCGGCATGTTCCAGCTGGCCGACGGCTCCGGGAAGCTCGCGGGCGGGCTGCGCGACGGGGCCGAGCAGATCCCCGACTACGACGAGCGGGACCGCGACCGGCGCACCGAAGTGATGGCCGACCCGGTGGAGTTGGCCACCAGGGACCTGCACAAGGCGCCCAACTACGGCACCGGGTTCGCCCCGTACTTCATCCCGCTGTCCCTGTGGGTGGGCGCGATGGTGGCGTACATGCTGATCCAGCCGCTCAACCGGCGGGCCCTCGCGGCGGGCGCCTCGGCGTGGCGGATCGCGCTGGCGGGCTGGCTGCCGGTGGCCGCGCTGGGTGTGCTGCAGACGGTCGCACTGATGGCGGTGCTGCACTGGGCGGTCGGCCTGGAGATGGCGCGGGCGGCCGGCACGGTGGGCTTCCTGTTCCTGGTGACGGCGTGCTTCGCGGCGATCGTGCAGTGGCTCAACGCGCGCTTCGGGGCGGCGGGCCGCATCCTCGTCCTGGCCTTCCTGATGCTGCAGTTGACGTCGGCGGGCGGTACGTACCCGGTGCAGACCAGTCCGGACTTCTTCAACGCGGTGCACCCCTTCCTGCCGATGAGCCATGTGGTCGACGCTCTCCGGAGGCTGATCACCGGCGGTGGTCTGGGCCCGGTGTGGCAGGCGTGCGCGGTGCTGGTGGCCTTCACCGCGGGCGCGCTCGCGCTGACCGCCCTGTCGGCCCGCCGCAAGCAGGTGTGGACCATGGACCGGCTGCACCCGGAGCTGAGCCTGTGACCGCGCGGCGCAGGGCTCCCGCGCACCGTCCGGTTCCCGCGCACGGCACGGTTCCTGTGACAATCAAGGCCATGGAAAGCAGCAACGCCCCCGGCGGCGCAGGCGGGGGCCGCCGCGAGGCGACCCGGCAGAAACTCTACGAAGCGGCCGTCACCCTCATCGCGGAGCAGGGGTTCTCCGCCACCACGGTGGACGAGATCGCCGAGCGGGCCGGTGTCGCCAAGGGCACGGTCTACTACAACTTCGCGAGCAAGTCGGTCCTCTTCGAGGAACTGCTGCGGCACGGCGTGGGCCTGCTCACCGCCTCCCTCCGCGAGGCCGCCGAAGGCACGGCGCGGGAGGGCGGCAGCCGGGTCGACTCGCTGGACGCGATGATCCGGGCCGGACTCGTCTTCATCGACCGCTACCCGTCGTTCACCCAGCTCTACGTCGCCGAACTGTGGCGCACCAACCGGGCCTGGCAGTCCACGCTGATGGTCGTCCGGCAGGAGGCCGTCGCGGTCGTCGAGGGCGTGCTGCGCGAGGGCGTCGAAGGGGGCGAGCTGAGCGACGAGATCGATGTCGGTCTGACCGCGTCGGCCCTGGTCGGCATGGTTCTGGTGGCCGCCCTGGACTGGAAGGCCTTCCAGCCGCAGCGCTCCCTGGACGACGTCCACGCGGCACTCTCCCGGCTGCTCCAGGGCCGGGTGAGCGGAAACCGCTGACCGGGTCCGGCCCCACCGGCCGGGCGCGTACGAGCCGCACACACGAGAGCGCCGGTCCGAACTGGCCACGTCCCCCGCGGCCACCTCGAACCGGCGCTTCCTCGTTCCCCCGTGCTCCCCCGTGCCTCGCTCCCGCCGACTCCGGTCGACGGAAGGAGCGGTAAGAGCGCGGGAACCGTTCCGCCGCCCCGTGTCGGCGGTACCGGATCCGCGCCCCTTCCCGTGCCTCCACTCTCCCGTTCACGCAGGTGGGAGCCCATCCGTACGGATACTCAACTCATCGCATAGGTACGCGTACTCAGCGCTGCGCACTCACCCCCACCCCGCCCTGTTGCCGACTGGTGACGATCGCGCCCGCGCCGGTACTCCCCCGGTCGGCGGCGCAGCCGCCACTGAGGGGCGCGAGGAACTGCGCCACCAGCCCCCGCTGACCCGCAGCCGCCGACATGACCGAACCCTCCGAGCTCGACCGCGGCAGTGGAAGGACAGCGGCGGCCGATAAGGTCGCTCACATGGCAGACATCGCGGTGATCGGCGCCGGAATCGGCTCCCTGGCGGCCGCCGCCCGGCTGGCCGTCGCGGGCCACCGCGTGGTGGTGCACGAGAGCGCGGCGACCTACGGCGGAGCCGTGGGCCGCTTCGAGCAGGGCGGCTTCGCGTTCGACACGGGCCCGGGGCTGCTGCCCCTGCCGGCCGTCTACCGCGACCTGTTCCTCAAGACCGGCCGGGAACCGCTGGAGAAGTGCGTCGACCTGGTCCAGGTGGACCCGGCCGCCCGGCACGTCTTCGCGGACGGCACCGACCTCCCGCTGCCGGGCGCCTCGCGCGCGGGCGTGGTCGCCGCCCTGGACTCCGCGCTCGGCCCGGGCGCCGGCGACCGCTGGGGCGACTTCCTGGTGCGGGCCCGCGAGGCCTGGGACCGCACCCGCCGGCCGCTCCTGGAGGAGCCGCTGTGGTCCGACTGGAAGGTCCTCGCCGAGCGGGAGCCGTACCCGGCGGTGCCCCACAAGCGCCTGCTGCGCACCCGCCGCGCCGGCACCCTCGCCGAGATCGGCGCCTGGGAACTGCGCGACCCCCGGCTCACCGCCCTGCTGGAGAGCCACGCCCTCGCGTACGGCCTGGACCCGCGAGCGGTCCCGGCGAGCGCGGCGGTCCTGCCGTACATGGAGCACGCCTTCGGCACCTGGTACGTCCGGGGCGGCGTACGGGAGTTGGCGCGGGCGCTGTACGAGCGGTGTCTGGCCCGCAAGGTCCGGTTCGTCTTCGGCGCCGAGGTCACGGGGATCGTCGAGAAGGACGGCCGGGCGGCCGGGGTGGAGCTGGCGGACGGCTCGGTGGCCGACGCCGACTTCGTCGTCGCCGGGGTCGCGCCCGAGGTGCTGGACCGCCTGGCGCGGCGTCCTGGCGTACGGGGTGAGGGCGACATCCCGGCCGTGCCGGGGGCCACGAGCCGGCTGACCGTGCTGCTGGCGCTGCGCGGTGGCCGTCCGGAGGGCACGGCGCACCGGACGGTGGTGCACGCGCAGGACCGGGACGCCGAGCTGGACTCGCTGTTCGGGTCGGCCTCCGGAGCGGTCGCGGCGCCCACGGTCACGGTGCTGCGCCCCGGCGATCCGGCGCTGGTGCCGGACTCCGAGCACGAGGCGGTCACGGTGAGCTGCGCGGTCCCCGCCCGGCCGGACGGGAGCGGGGCCGGGCCGGGGGCCGTCGACCAGCGGGTCGAGCTTCTGCTCACCGCCGCCGAGCGGGCCGTACCCGACCTGCGGGAGCGCCTGCTGTGGCGCGAGGTGCGCACCCCGGCCGACATCGCGCGGGCGACCGGTGCGGAGGGCGGCGCGGTCCCGGCCCCGGCGCTCGCCGCGGCCGGCGGACGATGGCTGCGCCCGTCCAACTCCACCGCGACACCGGGCCTGTTCACCGTCGGCGGCTGGTCCCACCCCGGCGGCGGCCTGCCGCACGCCGGGATGTCGGGCGCCCTGGTGGCCGGACTGATCGTGGAGGGCCCGGACTTCCGCGGCTCGCAGTGAGCCTCACCGAGGCCCGGGAGGGCCTTCAGAAACGGTACTGCTGCTCGTCGTAACCGTTCTGGCCGTTGCCGTTGCCGTTGGCATTGCCGTTGCCCTGGTACGGGTACTGCTGGTCCGCCGGCTGGTCGTTGCCGAACGGGTCGAACGCGTCGTCGGTGCTGCGCTGCTGCGGCACCCAGACACCGCCGGGCGGGGTCTCGGCGCCGTACCCGGCGTTGCCGTACTGGTCCTGGCCGTAGCCCTGCTGCCCGTACCCCTGCTGGCCGTACGACTGGTCGTAGGAGGCCGTGGCGTCGTACGTCTGGGTGCCGATGTACGGGTCGGAGTAGGCGGCGTACTGCTGCTGGTTCGGGTCGTAGCCGTAACCCTGCTGGTCGTAGCCGTAGTAGGCGAAGGCCTCGTCCTGCGCGGACTGGGACTGGTCGGCGGTCGCGTAGGGCTGGCCGGCCGTGCCCGCGTAGGCGTTGTCGTCGCCGTAGACGCCGTAGGTGCTGGTGTCGTCCGGCATGGGCTCCGGCGAGTAGACGGTGGCCGCGGCGGGCGTGGACTGCGGGCGGACGAACACGTCGTCCTCGCGGTCGTCGTCGAGCCGGTCGTCGCCCTGGCCGTACGCCCCGCCGGCGGTGGGCTCCAGGTCCATGACCTCCAGGGTCGGGTCCTGGCGGTCCGGTTCGCCGCGCCGGCGCTTCTTGCCGGGCTTCGGGAAGCCGCCGCCGCCCTCGCCCTCGCCCTCACCGGAACGCGGCCGGACGGCCCAGCCCGCCTCGAAGCCGCGGCGGAACGAGAGGGTCACATAGGTCTGTCCGGTGGCGAACCCGATCGCGCCCAGCGCGATCACGATCACATTGGGGATGAGCACACCGAGGACCACGCACAGGAATCCGCCGAAGGCCAGCAGCCGCCAGCGCAGACGTGCCTTGTACTGCAGCAGCACCTCGCCCAGCAGCCACAACGCGACGACACCGAACGCGATGTAGAGGACCGTCCAGCCCATGTACGCCCCTCTCCCTGTGGCCGCTACGCAGTGTGTCGTACGCGAGTGCGACCGGTCTAGGCCCGAGGTGGATGGTGCGGGCCCAGGTTCTCGTAGATTTCCAGAGTCGCGGTGGAGTTGTTCAGGGTGATGAAGTGAAGTCCGGGGACTCCTTCGTCCAGCAACCTCGCGCAGAACTCCGTGGCGAACTCGATGCCAATGGAGCGTACAGCGGCCGGATCGTCTTTGGCTGTGACGATCCGCTCTTTCAGGGCGTCCGGGATGGCTGCGTTGCTGAGTTGCGGCAGCCTTTCCAGCATCTTCACGCTGGTGACGGGCATGACCTCGGGAATGACCGGGGTCTCGCAGCCGGCCTTGGCTACCGCGTCCCTCAGACGCAGGTACGACTCGGGGTGGAAGAACATCTGCGTGATCGCGTAGTCGGCGCCGGCCCGGCACTTGTCGACGAAACGGGCCACGTCGCTGTCCCAGTCCGGGGAGCGCGGGTGCATCTCCGGGAAGGCCGCGACGCCCACGCAGAAGTCACCCGACTCCTTGATGAGCCGGACCAGTTCGGCGGCGTACGTCAGCCCCTCCGGATGCGCGATCCACTCGGCCATGGGGTCACCGGGCGGGTCGCCGCGGACCGCGAGCATGTTGCGGATCCCGGCGTCCGCGTACTGCCCGATGATGTTGCGCAGTTCGGCGACGGAGTGGCTGACCGCGGTGAGGTGGGCGACCGGGGTGAGGGTGGTGTCGGCGACGATCTGCTCGGTCGCCTTGACCGTGCCGGCCCGGGTGGAGCCGCCCGCGCCGTACGTCACGGAGACGAAGCTCGGGGCGACCGCCTCGATCCTGCGGAGGGCGTTCCACAGGTTCCGCTCGCCCTTCTCCGTCTTGGGCGCCCAGAACTCGAAGGAGTACGTGGTCCTGCCCGTGGCGAGCATGTCGCGCACGGTACGCGCGCGATCCGTCCTGGTGGACGCGGTTCCTAGGGCCATACCGGCAGGTTAGTCAGGTCCCGGCCGTCCCCCAACCGAACCGGGGGTTTTTGTCGGTTTTGCCGACCTGTTGTCCACGCCTTGGACGGCCATGGGCCGGGAGCCCGCCCGGGACGGGTCCTAGAGCGCGCGCAGACGCTTGGTGAACTCCGCCGCGGCGGCCCGGGGGTCGTCCGCCTCGGTGATCGCCCGGACGACGACGGCCCGGCGGGCGCCCGCCTCCACGACCTCGTCGAGGTTGCCGAGGTCGATGCCGCCGATGGCGAACCAGGGGCGGTCGGTGCCGAGGGCGGCGGTGTACCGCACCAGGTCCAGGCCGGGGGCGTGGCGGCCGGGCTTGGTGGGGGTGGGCCAGCAGGGGCCCGTGCAGAAGTAGTCCACGCCCTCCTGGACGGCCGCCGCGGCGGCCTCCTCCTCGGCGTGGGTGGAGCGGCCGACGAGGACGTCCGGGCCGAGGATGGCGCGGGCGGCGGGGACGGGGAGGTCGCCCTGGCCGAGGTGCAGGACGTCCGCGCCGACGGCGTGCGCGACGTCCGCGCGGTCGTTGACCGCGAGCAGCTTTCCGTGGCGGCGGCAGGCGTCCGCGAGGACCCGGAGGTGGTCCAGCTCCTCGGCGGCCTCCATGCCCTTGTCACGGAGCTGCACGATGTCCACGCCGCCGGCCAGGACCGCGTCCAGGAACTCCGGCAGGTCGCCCTGGCGCCGGCGGGCGTCCGTGCAGAGGTAGAGCCGGGCGTCGGCGAGCTGTGCGGCGGCGTCGGGCATGCGTGGGTCCCCCGTTGACGGTGCGTGGTCGGCGCGGCGCACGGCACCGCGCCCCTCGCCGGGGCCCGGCTCCGCACGCCACGCGGACGGCTGTTTCGGATGTTTCCGGTGGTTCGGGTCAGACGGCGAGCGCCTGGGCGCGCCGCTTCACCTCCGTGCCGCGATTCTCGCTCAGGGCCTGGGCCGGGGTACCGGGCAGGCTGGGGTCCGGAGTGAAGAGCCACTCCAGCATCTCTTCGTCGTTGAAGCCGTCGTCCCTGAGCAGGGTCAGGGTGCCCGTCAGGCCCTTGACCACCTTGTCCTCGTCGATGAAGGCGGCGGGGACGTGCAGCGCGCGGTTCTCACCACGGCGTACGGCGATGAGCTGGCCTTCCTTCACCAGCTGCCGCACGCGGGTCACCTCGACGTCCAGCATCTCTGCGATGTCGGGGAGGGTCAGCCACGCGGGGACGAGAGCATCGATCTTTGCGTCAATCTCGGTCACGTCTCCAAGACTGCCATCTGGGACTGACAGTGGGTAGCCGAGCCGCCCCGGTCTACGCCGTCGCGGCCTTCAGGGGCCTCGCCGGATCCGCCAGCAGCGCGGGGTCCAGCGGCGTGCCCGCCTCGATCAGGCGGCGGCCCTGCGCCAGGTCGCGGGGGCGGCCCACCGCCAGCAGGGCGACCAGCCGGCGCTCCCGGAGCCAGCACACCGACCAGGCGGCGCCGGCGGGGTCACCGCGCCAGAGGGTGGTGTCGGCGGAGGCGTGGTCCCCGGCGTACTGGACGAAGCGGCCGAACTGCTCGGACCAGAAGTACGGGACGGGGTCGTACGGCTCGGGGGTCTCGCCGACGATGTTCGCGGCGACCGTGCGGGGGCCCTGGAGGGCGTTGTCCCAGTGGTGGACGAGGAGCCGCCGGCCGTACCTGCCGGAGGGGAAGGAGGCACAGTCGCCGACCGCGTAGACGTCCGGCGCGGAGGTGCGCAGATGGTCGTCGGCCAGTACCTCGCCGTGTGCGCCCAGGGCGATGCCCGAGCCCGTCAGCCAGGCCGTCGCCGGGCGGGCGCCGATCCCCACGACGACCGCGCCGGCCGGTACCCGGGTGCCGTCGTCCATGACCACCGTCCCGGGCTCGACGCGCTCCACGCGCGCGTGGGTGCGCAGGGTGGTGCCGCTGTCGGCGTACCAGGCGGTCATCGGCGCGGCGACCTCGGCCGGGAGCGCGCCCGAGAGCGGGCGGTCGGCGGCCTCGACGACCGTCACCGCGCAGCCCGCCTCGCGCGCGGCGGTGGCGAACTCGGCGCCGATCCAGCCCGCGCCGACGACCACGATGTCGTGCTGACGGGCCAGGACGGGCCGCAGCCGCTCGGCGTCGTCCAGGGTCCGCAGCAGATGCACGCCGGGCACGCCCTCGGCGCCCGGCAGCCGGATCGGTTCCGCGCCGGTCGCGAGGACGAGGAGGTCGTACGGGACGGGCCCGGCGGCGGTGTCGAGCGCGTGGTCGGCGGGGCGCAGGCCCGTCACCTCGCGGCCGAGGCGCAGGTCGATGCCGAGCGCCTCGAAGTCGACGTCGAAGGCGGAGCCCTCGGCCTTGCCGAGCAGGACGGCCTTGGAGAGCGGCGGCCGGTCGTACGGCTGGTGCGGCTCGGCGCCGATCAGGGTCACCTCGCCGGCGAAACCCTGTTCGCGCAGGGCGACGGCGGTCTGCACCCCGGCCATGCCCGCGCCCACGACGACGACCCGTCGTCCGGTCCGTCCCGGCGTCTGCGTCCGCGTCTGCTCGCTCACCTGATCACCATAGACAGCTGACAAATGGTCAGTCAGTGGTCGTGCTCCGTGAGCTGTTCCACATCCCCGGCGCCCCCGGCCGGTTCCTCCACGACACTCGTCCCGCTGCCCGGCCCCGACTCCCACTCCCAGGTCTCCTCCAGACGGACCCGCCCGTCGGGCAGCTCGACCACCCGGGACACACAGTGCCCGCAGGCCGTGGTCCCGTCGGTCTTCAGCTGGACGTACCGGAAGTCCAGCCGGTCCCCCGCGCGCGTGCCCACGAGGTGACCGCGGACGACGTCGCCGCCCGCGTACTCGGCCCAGATCTCACCGCCCTGTTCGTGGTACGCGAAGCGGGTGTGCGTGCCGACCTGGCCCGGGGCCTGGTCGGCGACGGGGACGAGGACGAGACCGTCGAGCGAACGGGCCATGGGCGGAGGCTCCCTTACCGAGGCGGACGACGAGGGCTAGGGTGGGCCACCGTAGAGCACTCGCGGGAGCCCGGACGCACCGGGCTGAGAGGGAGGCTGGCGGCCTCCGACCGTACGAACCTGATCCGGGTCATGCCGGCGAAGGGAGGGGCTGGACGCCCATGTCGCGTACGCACACCTCGGACGTCCTCGTCGTGGGGGGCGGGATCATCGGCCTCGTCACGGCGTGGCGGGCCGCGCAGCACGGGTTCGCCACGGCCGTGGTCGATCCCGATCCCGGCGGCGGGGCCGCGCGCGTGGCGGCCGGGATGCTCGCCGCCGTCACGGAACTGCACTTCGGCGAGCAGACCCTGCTGGGGCTCAACCTGGAGTCCGCGCGCCGCTACCCGGACTTCGCGGCCGAGCTGACGGAGGCCACCGGCCTCGACCTCGGCTACCGCCGCTCGGGCACGCTCGCCGTGGCCCTGGACGCGGACGACCGCGCCCACCTGCGCGACCTGCACGCCCTGCAGCGCCGGTCGGGCCTGGACTCGGAGTGGCTGAGCGGCCGCGACTGCCGCCGTCTGGAGCCGATGCTCGCGCCGGGCGTGCGCGGTGGGCTGCGGGTCGACGGGGACCACCAGATCGACCCGAGGCGGCTCTCCAGGGCCCTCGTCGCGGCCTGCGAGCGCGCCGGGGTGGTCTTCCACCGGACCAGGGCCGAGGAGCTGTCGGTGGTCCGGGAGCGGGCCACCGGGGTCCGTACCGGCGACGGCGACGCGCTCTGCGCCGGGCGGACCGTCCTCGCCGCGGGCAGCCTCAGCGGGCGCCTCGCCGGGGTCCCGGACGAGGTGCTGCCGCCGGTGCGCCCGGTGAAGGGGCAGGTGCTGCGGCTGACCGTGCCGCGGCCGTACGCGCCCTTCCTGAGCCGTACCGTGCGGGCCGTGGTGCGCGGCAGCCATGTCTATCTCGTGCCGCGGGAGAACGGCGAACTCGTCGTCGGCGCGACCAGCGAGGAGCAGGGCTGGGACACCACGGTCACCGCGGGCGGGGTGTACGAACTGCTGCGGGACGCCCATGAGCTGGTCCCCGGGATCACCGAACTCCCGCTCACCGAGACCCGCGCGGGTCTGCGCCCGGCCTCCCCCGACAACGCGCCGCTGCTCGGCCCCACCGGCCTCGACGGCCTGCTCCTCGCCACCGGCCACCACCGCAACGGGGTCCTCCTCACCCCGGTCACCGGCGATGTCATGGCCCATGTCCTGACCACCGGTGAACTGCCCGCCGAGGCACGCGACTTCACCCCCCTGCGGTTCCGCGCCGGCGCGGCCCGCGAACTCCTGGAGCAGCCCGTATGAGCACCGGCCGTGTGAGCACCACCGGGACCCTGACCGTCCTCGTCAACGGGGAGCGGCGGCAGATCGCCCCCGGTACGGCCCTCGACGCGCTCGTGCGGACGCTCACCCCGTCCGCCTCCGGTGTCGCCGCCGCGCTCAACGAGACCGTCGTCCCCCGCGCGCGGTGGACGACCACCGCCCTGTCCGAGGGGGACCGCGTCGAGGTCCTCACCGCCGTCCAAGGAGGCTGATCCCATGGCAGACGACCCCTTCGTCCTCGGCGGTACGACCTACTCGTCCCGGCTGATCATGGGCACCGGCGGGGCGAGCGGCCTGGACGTCCTGGAACGCGCGCTGGTGGCCTCCGGCACGGAGCTGACGACGGTCGCGATGCGCCGGGTGGACGCCACCGTGCACGGCTCGGTCCTGACCGTGCTCGACCGGCTCGGCATCCGGGTGCTGCCCAACACGGCCGGCTGCTTCACGGCGGGCGAGGCGGTGCTGACGGCCCGCCTCGCGCGCGAGGCGCTCGGTACGGCCCTGGTGAAGCTGGAGGTCATCGCCGACGAGCGCACCCTGCTGCCCGATCCGATCGAGCTGCTGGACGCCGCCGAGACACTGGTCGACGACGGTTTCACCGTGCTGCCGTACACCAACGACGATCCCGTGCTCGCGCGGAAGCTCCAGGACGTGGGCTGTGCCGCGATCATGCCGCTGGGGTCGCCGATCGGGTCCGGGCTCGGTATCCGCAACCCGCACAACTTCCAGCTGATCGTCGAGCACGCGCGCGTGCCGGTGATCCTCGACGCGGGTGCCGGTACGGCGTCGGACGTCGCCCTCGCGATGGAGCTGGGGTGCGCGGGGGTGATGCTCGCCTCCGCCGTGACGCGGGCCCAGGAACCGGTCCTGATGGCCGAGGGCATGCGGCACGCGGTGGAGGCCGGGCGGCTGGCGTACCGGGCGGGCCGCATCCCCCGCCGGCACTTCGCGGAGGCGTCGTCGCCGGGCGAGGGACTGGCGCGGCTGGATCCGGAGCGCCCGGCGTTCTGACCCGCCGCCCCCGTCCCGAGTCGGATCTCACGCCCTCCGCCCCTCACTCGAACAGCCGAACGACTTCCACCGCGCACCCGCCTGTCACAGCCCTCCGGCGTCGGTCACAGCTCTGCTGCAGTACGTCCCGGCCACCCCGGGACTTATGGGCCTGTCAGCCACGGCTCGTACACTCACCTGCGTGGACACGACCCTTCAGGACCCGCTTGTCGGCCAGGTGCTCGACGGCCGGTATCGAGTCGAGGCGCGGATCGCGGTCGGCGGGATGGCCACGGTCTACAGGACCGTGGACACCCGCCTCGACCGGGTGCTCGCCCTCAAGGTGATGCATCCGACGCTGGCCGCGGACCGGACGTTCGTCGAGCGGTTCATCCGCGAGGCCAAGTCGGTGGCCCGGCTCTCCCACCCGAACGTGGTGGGGGTCTACGACCAGGGCACCGACGGCTCGTACGTCTACCTCGCGATGGAGTACGTCGCCGGCTGCACCCTCCGTGACGTGCTGCGCGAGCGCGGGGCGCTGCAGCCCCGGGCGGCGCTGGACATCCTGGAGCCGGTGCTCGCCGCGCTGGGCGCCGCGCACCGGGCCGGGTTCGTGCACCGGGACATGAAGCCGGAGAACGTGCTGATAGGGGACGACGGCCGGGTCAAGGTCGCCGACTTCGGGCTCGTGCGGGCCGTGGACACGGTCACCAGCACCACCGGCTCCGTCCTCGGCACCGTCTCCTACCTCGCCCCCGAGCAGCTGGAGCACGGCACGACCGACACCCGGGTCGATGTGTACGCGTGCGGCGTGATGCTCTACGAGATGCTCACCGGCGGCAAGCCGCACGCCGGGGAGTCCCCCGCGCAGGTGCTGTACCACGCGCTCCACGACGACGTGCCGCCGCCGTCCGCCGCGGTGCCGGGGCTGTCGTACGAGCTGGACGCGCTGGTCTCCTCGGCGACCGCCCGCAATCCGGAGCTGCGGCCCTACGACGCCGTCGCGCTGCTCGCGCAGACACTGGAGGCACGGGCGGGGCTGAGCGCCGAGCAGCTGGACGCGGTGCCGCCGCAGGCGATAGCCGGCGGCCATGACAACGCCGAGGACCGGACGAGCGTGATCCCTCGCTCGCTGTCGGTGTCGCGGTCGGTGGGCACGGACCCCGACCAGCTGAACCGCACGAGCCGGTTCGCGTCCGCGCCACCGCCGCCCCGGCGCACCCGCACCTCCCCCGCGCCCCGGCGCGCGATGTGGGCGGTGATCGTCGCCGTGCTGCTCGTCCTGGGGGTGGGCGGGGGCGTCTGGTACATCAACTCGGGCCAGTTCACCCAGGTCCCGGCCGTGCTGCAGCAGAGTCAGGCGGACGCCACCCAGCGTCTTGAGGGCGCCGGGTTCGACGTCGACGTCGAGCAGGCGTTCAGCGACACCGTCAAGCGCGGCAGGGTGATCGGCACCGACCCGGCGCCCGGGGCGCGGATCCGGGACAACGAGACCGTGACGGTGACGATCTCCAAGGGCCCGGAGACCGTGAAGGTGCCCGACCTCAAGGGCTCCCGGCTGGACGACGCCAAGTCCGCGCTGAAGGGCGGCGGGCTCGAACCGGGCGTGGTGACACGGGAGTTCAGCGACGAGGTCGGCCGGGGGCAGGTGATCGGCACCGAGCCGGGCACCGGCACGAAGATCTCCTCGGGCTCGGCCGTGCGGATCGTGGTCAGCCGGGGCGCCCCGGTGGAGATGCCCGAGGTCGCGGGCGCGTCGGTCGCGGACGCCACCGCCGAGCTGGAGGAGGCGGGCCTGACGGTGAAGACCGCCTCGAAGCGGGTCAACTCCGAGTACGACAAGGGGCTCGTGGCCGGGCAGTCGCCGGAAGCCGGCAAGCAGGTGGGCGAGGGTGACACCGTCACGCTGACGATCTCCAAGGGGCCCGTGATGGTCGAGGTCCCGGACGTCGTGGGCGACAGCGTCGACGACGCGACGCGGCAGCTGAAGGACGCCGGTTTCGAGGTCGAGGAGGACCGGGGGATCCTCGGGCTCTTCGGCGACGAGGTCAAGAGCCAGTCGGTGGACGGCGGTGACACGGCTCCCAAGGGGTCGACCATCACCATCGAGATCCGCTGACGGGATCGGCCCGGCCGTCGCCTCGAACCGGCGGCCGGGCACCACGGACCGCGTGACACCCTGGACCCGTGAGCACTCAGCAGTCCACCGGCCTCCCCCGCAACCCCGTCGGCGGGCATGTCCCCGTCGCCGGCGGCCTGAACTCCGTAGGGCTGTCGTACGCCCGTGATCTGAGGGCCGAGACGGTCCAGGTCTTCGTCGCCAATCCGCGCGGCTGGGCGACCCCGGCCGGGAACCCCCGGCAGGACGAGGAGTTCCGGGCGGCGTGCGCCGAGGAGTCGATCCCCGCGTACGTGCACGCGCCGTACCTGATCAACTTCGGGTCGCACACCGAGGCGACGGCGGAGCGGTCCGTGGAGTCGATGCGGCACTCGCTGCGCCGGGGCCGGGAGATCGGCGCGCTCGGGGTGGTCGTGCACACGGGGAGCGCGACCGGCGGACGGGACCGGTCGGTGGCGCTGAAGCAGGTGCGGGAGTATCTGCTGCCGGTGCTGGACGAGTTGACCCATGACGACGACCCGTATCTGCTCCTGGAGTCGACGGCGGGGCAGGGGTCCTCGCTGTGCTCACGCACCTGGGACTTCGGGCCGTACTTCGAGGCGCTGGACGCCCATCCGAAGCTGGGCGTCTGTCTGGACACCTGCCACATCTTCGCGGCCGGGCACGATCTGACCGGCCCGGACGGGATGCACCGGACCCTCGATCTGCTGGTGGACACCGTGGGCGAGGGCCGGCTGAAGCTGATCCACGCCAACGACTCCAAGGACGTCGTCGGCGCCCACAAGGACCGTCACGAGAACATCGGCTCCGGCCACATCGGCGAGGATCCGTTCCGCGCGCTGATGACCCATCCGGCCACGGCGGGCGTCCCGCTGATCATCGAGACGCCCGGCGGGAAGGAGGGGCACGCGGCGGACGTGGAGAGGCTGAAGAGGCTGCGGGACGGCTGAGACGAGCGCCGTCAGTCCTCGTTCTCGAACAGTACGTGGGTCGTGTCGACGATGTGCACCACGAGCACGAGCAGCAGTCCGTCGCTGACGACGTACTCGATGGCCATCGTGTGGGTCAGCGCGAGGGAGCGGGTGTTCTCGTCACCGGAGATGGCCGACGAGATCTTGTGGCGGGGGTCCGTGGCCAGTATGGCGAGGCCACGCTGGAGCAGTTCACGGCGGTCGTCCGGGAGGCTGTCGCGCACACGCGCCGCGGCCTCCGAGTAGATCACATTGAACAGTGCCATCAAGGGCTCCCTGCACGTTCGGTGGAGTAACCACCACGAGCCTACCGGCCGGTCACAGCTCCGGCCCCTCCCCCGGCTCCTCCTGGTACGAGTACCGCTGTTCCTGCCACGGGTCGCCGATGTTGTGGTAGCCGCGCTCCTCCCAGAAGCCTCGGCGGTCGGCCGTCATGTACTCGATGCCGCGGACCCATTTGGGGCCCTTCCAGGCGTAGAGGTGGGGGACGACGAGGCGGAGCGGGAAGCCGTGTTCGGCGGTGAGGAGTTCGCCGTCCTTGTGGGTGGCGAAGATCGTACGGTCGCCCGCGAAGTCGGCGAGCCGGAGGTTGGAGCTGAAGCCGTACTCCGCCCACACCATCACATGGGTGACCTCGGGGGCGGGCGGGGCGATGTCCAGGATCGTGCGGGCCGGGATGCCGCCCCACTCGGCGCCGACCATGCTGAACTTCGTCACGCAGTGCAGATCGGCCACCACCGAGTCGTACGGCAGGGCGGTGAACTCGTCGTGGTTCCAGGCGTGCTTCTCGCCGTCGGCGGTGGCGCCGAAGACCCGGAAGTCCCAGCGCTCGGGACGGAACTTGGGGACCGGCCCGTAGTGGGTGACCGGCCAGCCGCGCTGGAGCCGCTGTCCCGGCGGAAGCTGCGACGATGCCGCGTTCTCAGATGCGCGATCTCCTGATTCGCGTTCCACCGGCTGACCCATGACTCCATCCTGACAGACCCCGAGTGGTGCACATGACCAGGGTCCACCCGACCCGGACATTTAGAACTAAGGCTGCACTTACTTACTAAGCTTGCACTTACTGGACGATCTTCGACAGCGGTGCAATCATCGCGGCGCAACCTCCCAGTTCCCCGCTTGGAAGGAGCCTCTGCGATGCAGGGCGACCCCGAGGTCATCGAATTCCTCAACGAGCAGCTGACGGCCGAGCTGACCGCGATCAACCAGTACTTCCTGCACGCGAAGATGCAGGAGAACTTCGGCTGGACGAAGCTCGCGAAGTACACGCGTCACGAGTCGTTCGACGAGATGAAGCACGCGGAGATCCTCACCGACCGGATCCTGTTCCTGGACGGGCTGCCGAACTACCAGCGGCTGTTCCACGTCCGGGTGGGCCAGACGGTCAAGGAGATGTTCGAGGCCGACCGGATGGTCGAGGTCGAGGCGATCGACCGCCTCAAGCGCGGCATCGAGGTGATGCGCAACAAGGGCGACGTCACCTCGGCGAACATCTTCGAGTCGATCCTCGCGGACGAGGAGCACCACATCGACTACCTCGACACCCAGCTGGAACTGCTGGAGAAGCTCGGCGAGGCCCTCTACATCGCGCAGCTGATCGAGCAGCCCGAGAGCTGAGCCCGTACCACGGCCCCTCGCGGGGCCAGGCGGCTTCGGCTAGGCGGCTTCGTCCAGCTCGTCGAAGTCGGAGAAGACCGGCCGGCCCTGATCGGCCGGCTCACGCCGCGGGCACGCGCCCCTGCCCAGGATCGCCTGGATCCGGCGTACGCATGAGCCGCAGTCCGTGCCCGCCTTGCAGGCCGACGCGATCTGGCGGGGGGTGCAGGCGCCGTCCGCCGCGTGCTTCTTGACCTGCTGCTCGGTGACACCGAAGCAACTGCAGACGTACACGCGGTTCACCTCCCGCCGGGATCGATGGGTGACGCCGTCCCGATGATCGGTGAGGCTAACCTAACCTTACCCGGCCCATAAGGACCGCAAAAGTGGAGCGGGGCGCGGATCGTATGTGATCCGCGCCCCACCTCATGCCCCTGTAACAGGCGCACCCACTGCTGATCTTTTACTAGTCCCGGTACAGCTCCGCGACGAGGAACGCCAGGTCCAGCGACTGGCTGCGGTTGAGCCGGGGGTCGCAGGCGGTCTCGTAGCGCTGGTGCAGGTCGTCGACGAAGATCTCGTCGCCGCCGCCCACGCACTCGGTGACATCGTCGCCGGTCAGCTCCACGTGGATGCCGCCCGGGTGGGTGCCGAGGCCCTTGTGGACCTCGAAGAAGCCCTTGACCTCGTCGAGCACGTCGTCGAAGCGCCGGGTCTTGTGGCCGGAGGCCGCCTCGAAGGTGTTGCCGTGCATCGGGTCGGTCACCCAGGCCACGGTCGCGCCGGAGGCGGTGACCTTCTCGACCAGCTCGGGCAGCTTGTCGCGGACCTTGTCCGCGCCCATCCGCACGATGAAGGTGAGGCGGCCCGGCTCGCGGTGCGGGTCGAGGCGCTCGATGTACTGCAGGGCGTCCTCGGCCGTGGTCGTCGGGCCGAGCTTGATCCCGATCGGGTTGCTGATCCGCGACGCGAACTCGATGTGCGCGTGGTCCAGCTGCCGGGTGCGCTCACCGATCCACACCATGTGCGCGGAGACGTCGTACAGATGGCCCGTGCGCGAGTCCACGCGGGTCAGCGCCGACTCGTAGTCGAGCAGCAGCGCCTCGTGCGAGGAGAAGAACTCGACGGTCTTGAACTCCTCCGGGTCGGTCCCGCAGGCGTGCATGAAGTTCAGCGCGTTGTCGATCTCGCGGGCGAGCTGCTCGTAGCGCTGGCCGGACGGGGACGACTTCACGAAGTCCTGGTTCCAGGCGTGCACCTGGCGCAGGTCGGCGTAACCACCGGTGGTGAAGGCGCGGACCAGGTTCAGCGTGGAGGCGGAGGCGTGGTACATCCGCTTCAGGCGCTCGGGGTCCGGGATACGGGCGGCCTCGTTGAAGTCGAAGCCGTTGACCGAGTCGCCGCGGTACGTCGGCAGGGTCACGCCGTCGCGGGTCTCGGTGCCCTTGGAGCGGGGCTTGGAGTACTGCCCGGCGATCCGGCCGACCTTCACGACCGGCACGGAGGCCGCGTACGTGAGGACGGCGCCCATCTGGAGCAGCGTCTTCAGCTTGTTGCGGATGTGGTCGGCCGACACGGCGTCGAAGGCCTCGGCGCAGTCGCCGCCCTGGAGGAGGAACGCCTCTCCCTTGGCGACGGACGCCATCCGGGCGCGCAGCTGGTCGCACTCGCCCGCGAAGACGAGCGGCGGATACGACTCGAGCTCCGCAACGACTGCGCGCAGAGCCTCGGTGTCGGGGTACTCGGGCTGCTGCGCCGCGGGCAGGTCTCGCCAGGTGTTGCCAGCGCTCGCGCTGGACTTAGCGTTCACGGTCACGACCTCCACATTACGGGGTCGTGTCGGGCGTCCATCCCACTGCTCATCAAGTGAGACGAACCCCGCTCGATCGGGAGCGGGGTTCGTCGGACCGGTGACGTCGGGGCCGCCGGGGTCAGTGCAGGTTCATGACCGCGCTGTCGTCGAAGCCGACGGCGAAGACCGTGCGCAGCGAGAGGTTCGCGGCGGCGTTGTAGCCGTCACAGGCGTTCTTCTTCTCGTCCGGCTCCTCCACGGCCTGGAACTCGTGGGGGAAGCTGCCGCGCAGCGTCGTACCGGCGCAGATGTGCTCGGTGAGCCCCCACAGCTCCTCCACCTGGTCCGCGCCCAGCTTCGGCCAGTAGCTCAGGGCCTGGGGTGTGCCGACCGCCCAGTTCCCGTTCGCGTGCACCGTCGACCCGACCGTGCGGTTGCAGGCGGTGGTGGCCCGGGTGTCGCCCACCCAGGTGCGCGAGAACACGGCGGGCTGGAGGGCGCAGCCCTTGTGGAAGGCGAAGTTCAGCAGTCCCGCGCCGTCGGTCCAGGTCATGCCGCCCTGCAGGCCCACATAGCGGTCGGCGGTGTACACGTCCTGGATCACGGTCTTGCCGCCGGACATGTTCAGCAGCCCGGGATAGGTCGAGGCGCTCGTCGGATTGAGCTGGTAGCGCACCACCCGGCCGCCCGCGGCGCTGCCGAACCACTCACCGGTGACCAGCTTGTACGGGCTGCCGCCGGACTTGTCGAGGGAGAGCCAGGAGTAGCAGAGGGAGTCGGCGTCGGGCGTGCCGTTGACGGCGTCCGCGTCGCACGCGCCGGAGGGCGGCGGGGAGGCCTGCTTGTAGGAGTGGACCTGCGGCAGCACGTACGGGTAGCCGCAGGCGCTGGACCTGCCGGAGGAGTTGATCCCGTAGGAGTTGAGGCCCGAGCCGTAGGTGTCGACCTTGCCGAGCTTGTTGATGTCGAAGACACGGATGCCGTTGGAGGTGTCCGTGACGTAGAGGTAGTTGCCGTACCAGACGATGCCGCCGCCGTGGCCGGTGACGAACTTGAAGTCCGCTCCGCTCTCCGTCGGCTCGACGAGCAGGACGTGGCGGTACTTCTTGGTGTCACGGTCGATGAGGGTGAGCTTGAGCAGGTTGTTGGTCTTGCACTTGTCGTTGGCCTCGTAGTCGCCGGCCGCGTTCGTCTTGAACGTCTCGTAGTGCCAGGCGACCGCCGTGACGCGCTTGTCCTGGATGGCGCCGTCGGCCCCGTCGGCGGTGCCGGTGCTGCTCATGCCCTGCGGCCACCAGCGCGGGGTGGTGTCGTCGCCGTGCGCGGAGGACCAGCACCAGGCGACCTTCCGGTTCACCGGCGGCAGGGCCTTGGTCTCGTCGCCGGCGCAGGTGCGCATGGTGCGCAGGTTCATCCAGGGGTCGCTCGCCCCCGCGGAGTCCGTCGTGTAGTTGGTGGTGACGACGTCGGCGAGGTCGGCGTCCGCCAGCTTGCCGTCGAGGGTGGTGGCCGCCGCCACGGTGCTCGTGTCGGTCATCTTGAACCTGTCGCCGGGCGGCGTCAGCTTCGTCATCACCGGCTCGTCCGCGGCTGCCGCGGGCTGTCCGGTGAGGCCGGCGAACAGGGCTGCCGCCGCCACGACGAAGACCAGGGGCCTCATTCTCCGCTTGAGTGACACACTCGCCCTTCCGTGATCATAAATCGACTAGAACATGTCAAAGAACAGAACCGACGGTGATCATAAAGGCGACGACGAGCGGGATCACGCGAGATTCCCGCGAGACGTCCGGTAGGGTGCGGCGCATGTTCGCGCACTCGATCCAGAACTGGTGGTGGACCGCTCATCCGGCGGCCCACTGACTGCGCGTACGCACGTCTTCGCGAAGGCCGCCCGAGGGGCGGCCTTCGGTGTTTCCCGGGCCCGGCCGCTCCTCCCTGATCACGATCACGACCACGGTCACCGCGACGACGGTGATCCCTCAGGGAAGAGGAACCCATGGACCTGACCCGGCTCCTGTCCGACGACCGCCCGTTCGCCCTGCTGCGCCGCCGCACACCCGGCCGCGACGACCACGACACGGTGGAACTGCTGATCGGCCCGGTGACCACCTACGAGCGGCTCGCCGACCTCCCCGACGAGGGGCTCGCGCTCATCCCCTTCCGGCAGATCCGCGAACGCGGCTTCGACGTCCGCGACGACGGCACGCCCCTGGCGATGCTGATCCCGGAGGAGTCGTACGAACTGCCGCTCGACCGGGCCCTCGCGGAGCTGCCGGCGCATGACGTCCGGGTCGGGGACGGTGGCTTCGACGTGGACGACGAGGCGTACGCGGAGATCGTCGGCCGGGTGCTGCGCGAGGAGATCGGGCGGGGCGAGGGCGCCAACTTCGTGATCCGGCGGACGTACGAGGGCACGGTCCCGGGCTTCGGCCGCGCCGACGCGCTCGCGCTGTTCCGGCGGCTGCTGGAGGGCGAGCGGGGCGCGTACTGGACGTTCGTGGTGCACACGGGCGAGCGGACCCTCGTCGGGGCCAGCCCCGAGGTGCATGTCCGGATGGCCGGCGGGACGGTCGTGATGAACCCGATCAGCGGGACCTACCGCTACCCGGCCGACGGGCCGACACCGGAGGACCTGCTGGCCTTCCTCGACGACGGCAAGGAGATCGAGGAGCTCTCGATGGTCGTCGACGAGGAGCTCAAGATGATGTGCACGGTCGGGGACATGGGCGGGGTCGTGGTCGGCCCCCGGCTCAAGGAGATGGCGCACCTCGCGCACACCGAGTACGAGCTGCGCGGGCGGTCCTCCCTGGATGTGCGGGAGGTGCTGCGGGAGACGATGTTCGCCGCCACCGTCACCGGGTCGCCGGTGCAGAACGCGTGCCGGGTGATCGAGCGGTACGAGCCCGTCGGGCCGGACGGTTCCGGGCGCGGCTACTACGCGGGGGCCCTGGCGCTGCTGGGCCGGGACCCGGGCGGTGCGCAGACCCTGGACTCGCCGATCCTGATCCGTACGGCCGACATCGCGGCGGACGGGCGGCTGAAGGTGCCGGTGGGGGCCACGCTCGTCCGGGGCTCGGATCCGGCGGGCGAGGTCGCCGAGACCCACGCGAAGGCGGCGGGGGTGCTGGCGGCGCTGGGCGTACGGCCCGGCCGTCCCGGACGGGAGCGGGTGCGGCCGGCGCTGGCGGAGGACCCCCGGGTGCGGGCGGCGCTCGACGGGCGGCGGGCCTCGCTGGCGCCGTTCTGGCTGCGGATGCAGGAGCGGACGGACCTGCTGACCGGGCACGCGCTCGTCGTGGACGCCGAGGACACGTTCACCGCGATGCTCGCGCATCTGCTGCGGTCGTCGGGGCTGGAGGTGACGGTACGGCGCCACGACGAGCCGGGGCTGCGGGAGGGTGTGCTCGCGCACGAGGGGGTGGTGGTGCTGGGGCCCGGTCCCGGTGACCCCGGGGACACGGCCGACCCCAGGATGCGGGCCCTGCGGGCGCTGACCGGCGAGGTGCTGCGGGGGCATCGGCACGGGGTGCTCGGGGTGTGTCTCGGGCACGAACTGATCGCGCTGGAGCTGGGGTTGGAGATCGTCCGCAAGGAGGTGCCCTATCAGGGGGCGCAGACCGGGATCGATCTGTTCGGGCGGGCCGAGACCGTCGGGTTCTACAACAGCTTCGTGGCCCGGTGCGAGGACGGGGCCGCCGCGGAGTTGGCGGCGCGGGGGGTCGAGGTAAGCCGTAGCCGGGGTGGCGAGGTGCACGCGCTGCGCGGGCCCGGGTTCGCGGGGGTGCAGTTCCATCCGGAGTCGGTGCTGACGCTGGACGGGGTGAGTGTGGTGCGGGAGCTGGTGACGGGGGTGCGGGCGCTGCGGGCGGGCTAGTTCCTCTCGGGGCGCGGGTCGGGTGCGGGTCCGGTGGGGGCTGGTCGCGCAGTTCCCCGCGCCCTGAAAGAGGCCTGCGGCCCTTTCGGGTGCGAAAAGCACGGGGCGCAGCCCCTGCTTTTCAGGGGCGCGGGGAACTGCGCGAGAAGCCCCACCGGACCCGCACCCGCCGAAGAACCCCGCACCCCCGAGCCACTGGGCGTCCTCAGCCGAAGAAGACGCCGACCTCCTCGTACAGCTTCGGATCGACCGTCTTGAGGCGGGCCGTCGCGTCGGCGATCGGGACGCGGACGATGTCGGTGCCGCGCAGGGCGACCATCTTGCCGAAGTCCCGGTCACGGACCGCGTCGATCGCGTGGAGACCGAACCGCGTGGCGAGCCACCGGTCGAACGCGGAGGGCGTCCCACCGCGCTGCACGTGGCCGAGGACGGTCGTACGGGCCTCCTTGCCCGTCCGTCGCTCGATCTCCTTGGCCAGCCATTCGCCCACACCGGAGAGGCGGACATGGCCGAAGGAGTCGAGGGAGCCGTCCTTGAGGACCATCTCGCCGTCCTTCGGCATGGCCCCCTCCGCGACGACCACGATCGGCGCGTACGAGGCCTTGAAGCGGGACGTCACCCAGGCGCACACCTTGTCGACGTCGAAGCGCTGCTCGGGGATGAGGATGGCGTTGGCGCCGCCGGCGAGGCCGGAGTGGATGGCGATCCAGCCGGCGTGCCGGCCCATCACCTCCACGACCAGGACGCGCATGTGCGACTCGGCGGTCGTGTGGAGGCGGTCGATGGCCTCCGTCGCGATGCCCACCGCCGTGTCGAAGCCGAAGGTGTAGTCCGTGGCGGAGAGGTCGTTGTCGATGGTCTTCGGGACGCCTACACAGGGCACGCCGTACTCGTCCGACAGCCGCGCGGCCACCCCGAGCGTGTCCTCGCCGCCGATGGCGATGAGCGCCTCGACCTCCTGCTTGGCGAGGTTGTCCTTGATCCGGCGGATGCCGTTCTCCTGCTGGAGCGGGTTGGTGCGCGAGGAGCCGAGGATCGTGCCGCCGCGGGGCAGGATGCCGCGCACGGCGGGGATGTCGAGGCGGACGGTGTCGTTCTCCAGCGGCCCCCGCCAGCCGTCCCGGAAGCCGACGAAGTCATAGCCGTACTCCTGGACGCCCTTGCGGACGACGCCCCGGATGACGGCGTTGAGCCCGGGGCAGTCGCCGCCTCCGGTGAGTACTCCGACGCGCATGGAAATGTCCCTTCGCCGCGGTTGCCTGACGAGGGCCACGCTAATAGTGATCCAGGTCACTTCGGCATGAACGGGGAGTCAATTCCGGCGCGTTCCGGCGAATTGGGGCCGATTGAGGGTGAGTTGATCAGAGATGATCAACTCACCCTCACTCTATGGGGTGATTCGTCGCGTTTACTCGTCGTCGAGACCGCGCTCTATGGCATAGCGGACCAGCTCCACCCGGTTGTGGAGCTGGAGCTTGCCCAGGGTGTTCTGGACGTGGTTCTGGACCGTGCGGTGCGAGATGACGAGGCGTTCGGCGATCTGCTTGTAGCTCAGCCCCTTGGCGACCAGCCGGAGCACCTCGGTCTCGCGGTCGGTGAGCTGCGGGGCCTTGGGCTCGTCGGCGCCCGGCGCGGGGGCGGGCTCGGAGGCGAGGCGGCGGTACTCGCCGAGGACCAGGCCCGCGAGTCCGGGGGTGAAGACCGGGTCGCCCACGGCCGTGCGGCGGACCGCGTCGATGAGTTCCTCGGTCGAGGCCGACTTCAGCAGATAGCCCGTCGCGCCGGACTTCACCGCCTCCAGGACGTCCGCGTGCTCCCCGCTCGCCGAGAGGACCAGCACCCGCAACGCCGGGTTGGCGCCGACCAGTTCCTTGCAGACCTGGACGCCCGGCTTCGCGGGCAGGTTGAGGTCCAGGACGAGGACGTCCGGCGCGGCGGCGTGGGCGCGCCGGACCGCCTGCTCGCCGTCGCCCGCCGTGGCGACCACGTCGAACCCGGACTCGGCCAGGTCGCGGGCGACGGCGTCGCGCCACATGGGGTGGTCGTCGACCACCATGACCCTGATCGGCCCGCCTCCGCCGGACCGTCCCCCCGCGTCCGCCGGTCCGCCGCCGCGCACGCTCTCCTGCCGCTCCACGCGTTCCGTCATCGCTTCTCCGCCTTCCCCCGTACGCCCTTCGGCCCTTGCGCGGCCTTGGGCACCTTCAGTTCCACTTCCGTGCCCTGCCCGGGCACCGAGATCAGTTCGGCCGTGCCGCCGATGTCGCGCAGCCGTCCCCGGATGGAGAGGGCCACCCCGAGCCGGCCCTCGCCCTCGGCCTGAGCGAGCCGGCCGTCGGGGATGCCGGGGCCGTCGTCCCGTACGGTCACGATGATCTCGTCGGGCCAGTCCTCGACCAGGATCCAGGCCCGGGCCCCGTCGCCCGCGTGCTCGCGCACATTGTCCAGGGCCGCGCCGACGGCCGCCGCCAGCTCCCGCGCGGGCCCCGGGGCGAGCGGCACCGGGCCGCCGGGCTCGGAGAAAGTGACCGTGGCACCGGCGTACGGGGCGAGGAGGGCACGCAGGTCCACGGGGTCCGAGGCGTCTTCGGGCCCGTCCGGTTCGTCCACCGCCCGGACCAGCGCTCCGCGCGCCGCGTCCTCGGAGACCCGGGAGACGGGGACCAGGCCGCCGGAGACCAGGGTGCGCAGGGCGACCTCCTGCTCGCCGGCCATCCGGCCCAGCTCCGCCGACTCGCCGCCGAGGGCGGTGCCGCGCCGCTGGACCATGGCGAGGACCTGGAGAACGCCGTCGTGGATGTCCCGGGCGAGGCGTTCCCGTTCGCGGGTGGCGGCCTCGATCTCCAGGGCACGGGCGAGGGTGCGCTCGGAGGCGCGGGCGACCTCGACGACGTATCCGATGGCGATGGAGGCGACCCAGACCAGCAGCACGTTGTGGACGGTGTCGCGGGTGGGGGCGCCCCGGTGGATCAGGTTGGCGACGGCCACCAGCGTGGAGGCGAAGGCGGCCCAGCGCCAGCCGCCCTTGATGGCGAACGCCAGCACGGCCCCGGCGGTCCATATCGACGGCAGCGTGGGGCCTCCGGCCTCCACCCGCGCGGTCGAGTCGGCGAGCCGGGTGAGCAGGATGCCGACGATCGCGACGGTGAGGTCGGCCGCCAGGAACCGCTTGGTGCAGCTCGCGGCGTTCGCGACCTTGGGCAGGGTCACCAGGGTCCAGCCGGCCAGCACCGCGAAGTAGGCGACGGCCAGCCAGGGGCGCTCGAACTTGTCGTAGGCGCTGACGAAGAGGCCGACGGCGTAGATCGTCGTCAGGACCCGGTAGCCGGTGAGCGCACGCCACAGCGGCTGCTCGACCGACATCGTCATGACCCGCTCGCGCTTCGGCATGCCCCCACCCCACCCCGCCCACGACGGTCGTGTCCGGGAACGCGACCGTACCCGGGAACGCGGCCGTTACGAAGCCGGCCGGTCCTTGTCGCCCCGGGTCCGGTCCGCCTGTTCCCGCTGCTCCCTGGCCGCGTGTTCCTTCTCCGCCTTGGCGAGGGCGGCCCGGGCGGCCTTGTCGGCCTCCCTCTCCGCCTTGGCCGCGTCCGCGATCTGCCGCTTGGCGGCGGTCGCGTAGATGTCGACGTACTCCTGGCCGGAGAGCTTCATGATCTCGTACATGACCTCGTCGGTCAGCGCCCGCAGGACGAAGCGGTCGTGCTCCATGCCCTGGTAGCGGCTGAAGTCGAGGGGCTTGCCGATCCGGATGCCGGGGCGCATCACCTTCGGCAGGACCTTGCCGGGGGGCTGGATCTTCTCCGTGTCGATCATGGCGACGGGGATCACGGGCGCGCCGGTGGCGAGTGCCACCCGGGCCAGGCCGCCGGGCTTGCCCCGGTAGAGGCGGCCGTCGGGCGAGCGGGTGCCCTCGGGGTAGATCCCGAACAGCTCACCGCTCTCGATGACGTCTATCCCGCTCTTGATCGCGGCCTCGCCCGCGCCGCGGGCACCCGAGCGGTCCACCGGGAGCTGGCCGACGCCCTTGAAGAAGGCGGCCGTCAGCTTTCCCTTGATCCCGGGGGTGGTGAAGTACTCGGCCTTCGCGATGAAGGTGACCTTGCGGTCGAGGACCGCGGGGAGGAAGAACGAGTCCGAGAAGGAGAGGTGGTTGCTCGCGAGGATCGCGGCGCCCTCGGCCGGAATGTTCTCCAGGCCCTCCACCCAGGGCCTGAAGGTGACCTTGAGCGGTCCCCCGATAGCGACCTTCATCGCGCCGTACAACAACCGAGTGCCTCTCTGTGATCCGTGGATCAGACCTTAACCCGGACGCCGGAGGATGCGTCCTGCGCCCCTGGTCGGTGTCGGCCCCCCGCCGCGCGAAGCCCCTGGTCGGTGTCAGTGCGGTCGCGTACGGTGAACCACATCCGGACTCATTCACACCCTTCTCATGAACAGGAGACCGAACCGTGCCGGTCCTTCCTGGAGCCGAGCCGTACCACCACGAGGGCGGGGAGGTCGGAGTCCTCCTCTGCCACGGATTCACCGGGTCACCGCAGTCGCTGCGCCCCTGGGCGGAGTATCTCGCCGCGCGGGACCTGACCGTCGCGCTGCCCCTGCTGCCGGGACACGGCACCCGCTGGGAGGACATGCGCCCCACCGGCTGGCAGGACTGGTACGCGGAGGTGGACCGCGAGCTGCGGGTCCTGCGCGAGCGCTGTGCGCACGTCTTCGTCGCGGGGCTGTCCATGGGCGGCGCGCTGGCGCTGCGGCTGGCCGCGAAGCACGGGGACGCGGTCACCGGCGTGATGGTCGTCAACCCGGCCAACAAGGTGCACGGCCCGGCCGCGCACGCCCTCCCCCTGCTCCGGCACTTCGTCCCCACCACCAGGGGGATCACCAGCGACATAGCCAAGGAGGGCGTCGAGGAGGTCGGGTACAGCCATGTGCCGCTGCACGCGGCGCACTCGCTGCGCGGTTTCCTGCGCCTGGTCGACGGCGAACTGCCCCAGGTGACCCAGCCGTTGCTGCTGCTGCACAGCCCGCGGGACCATGTGGTGCCGCCCGTCGACTCCGAGCGGGTCCTCGGCCGGGTGTCGTCGACGGACGTCACGGAGATCCTGCTGGAACAGAGCCACCATGTCGCGACGTTGGACCACGACGCGGACCGGATCTTCGAGGAGAGCCACGCGTTCGTCACCCGGCTCGTGGCGGAGTCCGGGGCGGCTCGGATGAAGGAGTCCGGCGCGGAATCCGTACAGCAGGCTGAATCCGTACAGCAGTCTGATCCGGGGTCCGTGGAGCGGAGCGGTCCGGGATCCTTGGAGCAGAGGGAAGGGACGGCCACTGGTGGCTGAGCACGACTCCGAGCGTGAGCCGGAGGAGAAGGGAGCGCCCCTCGGCGCCTCGCCCGGCGACTCCCCGGGCGGTTCCACGGGCGGTTCTGCCGGCGGTTCCGCGGGCGCCTCGTCCGGTGAGACGCCGGGCGGGCCGCCGTCCGAGGAGCAGCACGCGGGCGAGGAGCAGCACGTGCCGTTCGACGAGGACGCGGCGTGGCAGGCCATCGTCGCCGGGTTCGGGGACGAACCGCCGGACCCTCCGGGCGCCAAGCCGTTCAGGTCGGTGGAGGACCTGGCCCTGATCGAGGCCGAGCCGGAGGACACCCCGGACAAGTCCCCCGATGCCGCCGCCGGCCCCGCGGCCCCCAAGCCGCTGGGCAGCTCGGTCGCGTTCGCCCCCGGTGTCGGCGCGGGTCCACGGGACTACAGCGTGCCCGACCCGGTCGGCGAGGACCCGGACAAGGGCGACGAGGACGACGGCGAGGACGACGAGGGCCACTTCGTGCCGCCCGAGCCGCCCCCGCTCCCCGAGGCCGATGCGACCTCCAAGTTCGCCTGGCTGGGGGTGATCGGCGGCCCGGTCCTGCTGCTGCTCGCCGTGCTGCTCGGCTGGGAGATGACCTGGTGGCTCACGACTGTGGGCATCGGCGGCTTCCTCGGCGGCTTCGCCACGCTGGTGATGCGGATGAAGGGCGACGACGAGGACGACGGCGACCCGGGGCGGGGCGCGGTCGTCTGACCCACCGTCACCGCCGTCTCGTAGGAGGACGAGGGCCCGCCCGGGAACGTTCCGGGCGGGCCCTCGCCGCTGTCGCACGACGGTGAGGGCGAGGGCGACCCTGACGCTGACGCTGACGAGGAAGGCGAGGAAGGCAGGGCAAGGGAACTCGATTCCGGTGAACGGCGAAGTACGGGTGCACGACCCGAACGAGCCCAGGCCTTCGAGGTGTTCGGACGAACGAGAGGAGCTCCGATGACCGTCGGCCCGCCGGGCGTCGGCACCCGCGACCGGGATCGCGAGGAGAGTGACGCCCTCGTGATCGAGCGGTCCCGGGACGAACCCGAGCTGTTCGCCGTCCTCTACGACCGCCACGCCGACGCCGTGCACCGTTACGCGGCCCGGCGGCTGGGTCCCGAGGCGGCCGAGGACCTGATGGCGGAGACCTTCGTCATCGCCTTCCAGCGGCGGCACACGTACGACCTGTCCCGGGCCGAGGCCCGCCCGTGGCTGTTCGGTATCGCCACCAACCTCATAGGCCGGCACCGCAGGGCCGAGGCGCGCCGCTTCCGGGCGCTGGCCCGGCTGCCGGAGCCGGTGGAGCACGAGGAGCCGGTCGCGGACCGGGCGGTCGCCAGGGCCGGTGCCACGGGGGTGCGCCGGGAGCTGGCCGCAGCGCTGGCCGGGCTGTCCGCCCGGCACCGGGACGTGGTGCTGCTGGTGGCCTGGGCCGGTCTCGACTACGAGGAGGCGGCCCAGGCCCTCGACGTGCCCGTCGGCACGATCAGATCCCGGCTGAACCGGGCTCGCGGCAGACTGCGCGAAGCACTGGGCGGATCCGATCCGACCGCTTTCCGAGAGGCAGACGCCCATGCGTGACATCGACGATCCGAGGGTCTCTCGGGAGCTGCGGGACCTCGCCGACTACGACGCGGGGGCGCCCCCGCTGGACGAGGAGACCCGGCGGCGTGGGCGGGCCCGGCTGCTCGCCACGATCACCGCGCCGGACACGGACCGGCCGCGCGGGCCGGGCCTCCGGCTCACCGCACCGGTACACCGCCGTCCGGTGCTGCGGATCGCGCTGAGCGGGGTGGTCGCCGCCGCCGTCACCGCCGGTGTCCTGGTCGCCGTGCGGCACGACCGCGACGACGGCCCGGGCGGGACCGCGAAGCCGCCGGTCACCGATCTGCCGCCGATGCGGAACGTGAGCGCGAGGACGGTGCTCAACGGGGCGGCGGCGTACGCGCGGCAGCACGAGAAGCAGGTCAGCCCGCGGGACGACCAGTTCATGTACACCAAGGAGATCATCAAGGAGACCGAGCGGAAGAGCGGGAGGACGAAGACGTACGTCGCCGAGAACTGGCACTCGGTGGACGGCTCCAAGCGCTCCTGGGTCATGGAGCTCGGCAAGGGGTGGTGGGCACCGCCGCTGGCGGCCAACGAGAGCGTGTGGCCGCCGCAGGAGTGGAGCGAGCTGCGCAAACTGCCGACCGACCCGGAGCGGCTGATCCTGGCGATCGAGCGGAAGTCCTCCGGGCGCCAGGGGGAGAACACCTCCTTGGCGGACATCAGCGACGAGGAGTGGACGCGCATCCACTTCAGCCTCGCCGGACTGCTCAAGCTGGTCCCGGTGATGCCGGAAGGACTGCGGCCGGCGGCGTACGAGGCACTCGGGATGGTGCCGGGCGTCAAGGCGGTGCCGAACCAGAAGGACGCCAAGGGACGGGTGGGCGTGGCCATCACCTACCAGGCCCCGAACCTGCCCGGAGGAACCTTCTCCTACGGCGGCTTCTTCATCTTCGACCCGGTGACGTGCGCCTTCCTCGGTTTCCGTGACGTGCGTTCCTCGGGCGACGGGAAGGACATGAAGACGTACACCCAGCTCTCGTACCTGGACAGTTGGGCGATCGTCGACCGGGCCAAGCAGTACCCGTCGGCCGCGGGCTAGCGGGCGGGACCCCTCAGGCCTCGGCGGGGACCCTGAGGGCGGCCAGGACCGGGAGGTGGTCCGTGGCCGCCCTCAGGTCGTCGTCGGTGACGCCGGGGTGGTCGAGGGGGACGCCGCAGCCGAGGACCTCGATGCCGCCGGTGGCCAGGATCGCGTCGATGCGCTGGTGGGGGTCGGTGGGGGTGGAGCTGTACTCGCCGCCCCAGGGGGTGGTGGCCCAGCAGTCCTGCAGTTCGCCGGCGAGGCGGCGGAACGTACGGCCGCCGGGGCGCTCGTTGAGGTCGCCGCCCGCGACCGCGTGGGTCACGCCCAGGCCGGCCAGGTGGTCGAGGAGGAGGCCGCCCTGTTCGTACCGCTCGTCCTGCTGCAGGGAGAGGTGGCAGGACAGGACGCCGAGGCGGGCGCGGCCGAAGCGGACCACCGCCGTGGCGAAGCCGCGTCGGTGCAGACCGGGGGTGAGCGGCAGCAGGACGTCCTCGGTGTGTTCGACCGTGGCGCGCAGGCCGCACAGCAGCGCGGGGCCGGAGGCGGTGGCGCCGCCGGAGAGGGTGACCAGGCCGGAGGCCGCGGCGAGCCGGGCGAGTTTCTTGCGCCAGCGGAAGAAGCGGGGGGCCTCCTGGACGAGGACCAGGTCGGGGGCGCAGGCGGTGATCACTCGGGCGAGGGCGTCCGTGTCGTCGCGCATGGAGCGGATGTTGTAGCTGAGGACGCGGATGGTCGCCGAACCGTCGGAATCGGTACGGGAGTTGGGCAGCGGGGTGGTCGCCATATGGATCAAGATACGCCCAAGAGCTCGGGGCATTTGTCCGTTCGCGACTGCGGGTGCGTCGTGGCTGTTCGCGCAGTTCCCCGCGCCCCTGAAGGGCGCGGGGTTGCCGCCAGCCGGTGGCTACATGATCGGGTCGGGTTCTCTCGCCAGGTCGGCCGCGCCCACCAGGCCCGCCTCGTTGCCCAGTTGGGCGGCGATGACCTCGGCGACCGGGCGCCAGTTGCCGCCCACGAGCCAGCGCTTGTAGGACTTGCGGATGGGGTCGAGGACCAGTTCGCCCTCGTCGGAGAGACCGCCGCCGACGATGAACGCGGAGGGGTCGAAGAGCGAGGCGAGGTCGGCGAGACCGGCGCCGGCCCAGCGGGCGAGTTCGCGGTAGGAGTCGACGGCGACCGGGTCGCCCTGGCGGGCGGCCATGGAGATGTGCTTGCCCTCGATGCCGTCGGGGCTGCCGTCGCCGAGGCCGAGGAGCAGTTCCGCGTTCTCCGGGGCGGCGCCCGCGCGCTGCTTGGCGTAGCGGACGAGGGCGCGGCCGGAGGCGTACTGCTCCCAGCAGCCCTGCGAACCGCAGCCGCAGAGCAGCCCGTCGGGGACCATGCGGATGTGGCCGAACTCGGCGGCGACGCCGAAGTGTCCGCGGCGCAGCTCGTTGCCGATGATGATGCCGCCGCCGAGGCCGGTGCCGAGGGTGATGCAGATGACGTTGCGGTGGCCCTTGCCCGCGCCGAACTTGTACTCGCCCCACGCGGCGGCGTTGGCGTCGTTCTCCACGACGACCGGCAGGCCCACACGGGCCTCGACCTTCTCCTTGAGCGGCTCGTTGCGCCAGTCGATGTTGGGGGCGAAGTAGACCGTCGACCGCTGCCGGTTGACGTAACCGGCCGCGCCGATGCCGACACCGACGATCTCGTGTCCGGCTCGCGCGCCCTCGACGGCGGCGGCGATGGCGTCCACGATCCCGTCGGGCGTGCCCGGGGTCGGCACCTTGTGGGTCGAGAGGATGTTGCCTTCCTCGTCGACCACACCGGCCGCGATCTTGGTACCGCCGATGTCGACGCCGATGGTGAGTCCCATGAATCCCTCAGTTCGGTCGAGCCCCGCTACGGCCAACCGTACCCGAGGCCCTGCCCCGGGACTCCAGGCGTCCGGCGTGCGGACGGCCCGCCGTCAGTCCAGGTCGATGCGTTCTCCGGGGCCCGGATCGTCGCCCTGGTCGCGATCTCCCCGGTGGGAGGTGTCCCGGTTCGTCCAGCGGCGCTCCTGGGCCTCGACGGCGGAGCGGTACGCGGCGAGCAGTTCGCCGCCGGCGGCGGCGAGATGGTCGAAGACGTCCGGGTTGCGTTCGATGACGGGTTCGACGGCGTCCTTGGCCTGCCGGACCACCTGGCGGACCATCTGCTGGGCCGCGCCTCCGGCGACCGCGCCGAGCAACGGCGACTGCAGCCCGGACAGCTTGTCCGCGACGGTGTCGACCAGCTTGCGCAGTTCCTCGGCGGCCGAGCCCGGCGGCGGCCCGTACTGCGCCCGGCGGCGGGCCTTCTCCGCGGCGAGGTCCTCCTCGCACGCCGTCGCCCAGGCGTCGGAATCGGTGGCGCGCACCCGGTCGCTCTCGCGTACCGACTCGGCCGTCCGCGCCTCGGCCGCGTCCTTGTGAGCGGACGCGTCCTCGTGAGCGGCGTCGGACGGGGGGCGCTCTTCGCTCATGGCGGGCTCCTGCCTACGGTTCGTACCTTCGACGTTACCCGAACGGGCGTATGCGGTTCACCGTGTCCGGGGCCACAACCGGGGGTCCGGCGCGAAACGGACCCTCAGCTCGCCGTCGCGCAGGGCCGCGCCGTCGACCGTGCAGCGGCGCAGTGCGGACGGCAGCGGCACGATACGGCGGAACTGCCCTGCCGTGACGACCAGCTCGTCGCCGCGCCGGACGAGATCCAGCTCGTCCCGTATCGCCCCGGGCAGCGGGATGTGCCAGACGAGCACGCCCTCGTCCCCGAGCCTGTCGGTGACGGCCCAGTCGACGCGGGCTGGGACGTCACCCGCACCGGGGACGTGCAGAGCGGTGAGGTCGTCGACGCCCCGGGGGTCGTGGCCGAGGTGGGCGACGCCCCGGACGGGTCGGGTCCGTCCCGTCGCGGGGGCCTCCGTCCACTCCTCCAGCGTCTTGCGCTGCTGGGCGACGAGACCGGCGAGCCAGGTGTCGTGGGTGCGCTCGGGCAGCACGCGGTTGGCGATCAGCAGATCCACGGGGAGGGCCCGCAGGGCGAGTCCGACGCTCGCGAGGCGTACGTGGTCGGCGCCGGCCGGGCCCGGTTCGGCGACCAGCCGCACGCTGGTGCCCGGGTCCTCGACGACGGCCGCGACGGCGGCCAGTTCGACGTCCCAGCGGGCGGCCGTCTCGTACAGCCACTCGGCGGGCATCGGCACCCCGGCGAGCCGTCCGAGGACCGGCCGCAGGGCGCGGGCCGCCTGCCGCTCGGGCGGGAGGAGACGGCGCAGATAGCGGCGCAGCTCCTCCGGGAGGCCGAGCAGGGCGAGGGCCTCGGGCGAGGGCGGCAGGTCGACGACGAGCAGGTCGTACGCCTCCGAGAGGGCGGCGTCGCGCAGGGCCCGGAGCAGGGCGAGTTCCTCGGCGCCGGGGAGGGGGGTGAGCTCCTCGGCGTCCAGCCGTCCCGCGCCCAGCAGGTCGAGGACGGAGGTGGCGCGCCGCTGGAAGGCGACGAGGTCCTCGCGGAAGCCGGCCGCGGCGTCGGGGCGCCAGGCGGTGAGGTTCGGCACGGCCCGGACGGGTTCCGCCCCGGTCGCCACCCCGAGCACCGCGCCCAGGCCGTCGGTCCGGTCCGCGCTCAGCACGAGCGTCCGCGTGCCCTCGCGGGCCGCGTCCAGCGCCGTGGCCGCGGCGACCGTCGTACGGCCGCTGCCGCCTTGCCCGGTGATCAGGATGGTGCGCATGGGGGTGAACGGTAACCCAGCGGAGCCGACCCCGGCGCCGCCCGCGTCCACCCGTGCCGCGCCGGAGACTACGCCCCCGACTCCACCCGCTTCTTCAGACCCGCCAGGGCGCGGTCGATGATGACCTTCTCCGCCTTGCGCTTGATCATGCCGAGCATGGGGATCTTGACGTCGACGGTGAGCTGGTAGGTCACCTCGGTCACCGAGTCGCTCACCGGCTTGAGGATGTAGGAGCCGTCGAGAGACCGAAGCATCTGGGACTTGACCAGCGTCCAGGACACCTCGTTCGCCCCGGTCCAGGTGTATCCCAGCGTCTGGTCGTCCTTGATCGCGCCCGCGTCCATGACCAGCCGGACCTGCTCGGCGCGGCCCTGGCCGTCGGTCTTCAGGACCTCCGCCTCCTTCACCTCGCCCGTCCAGTCCGGGTAGCGGGCGAAGTCGGCGATCACTCCCATGACGTCGGCCGCCGCAGCCTCGATCGTGATGCTCGAACTGGTGAATTCCGCCATCGCCGTGGCTCCTCCAGAGACGTTCCGGTGAGGGAGGTGGGTGCGCACGTATGTGCAGCGTGAAGGCTACCGCTTGCGGGGACTCACCATTCCAGCGCCCATGGCTTCCCGCTCCCCGCGAAGTGCCCCACGTTCACACACTCGGTCGCCCCGATCCGCATCCGCCGCGCCAGCGGCTGGTGGACATGGCCGAACAGCGAGTACCGGGGGCGCGTACGACGGATCGCGTCCAGCAGCGCCCGGCTCCCCCGCTCGAAGCGGCGCGCCACCGTGTCGTACACCAGCTCGGGAACCTCCGGCGGGATGTGGGTGCACAGCACGTCCACCTCCCCGACCGCCTCGATCTTGGCCGCGTACTCCTCGTCGCTGATCTCGTACGGCGTCCGCATGGGTGTGCGCAGACCGCCTCCCACGAAGCCGAAGACCCATCCGCCGATCTCCACCCGCTCGCCGTCCAGCACGGTCGTCCCCGGCCCCGCGAACTCCGGCCACAGCCCCGGCATATCGACATTGCCGTAGGTCGCGTACGTCGGTGTCGGGAAGGCCGCGAACATCTCGGCGTACTGCTTGCGGACGGCCTTCTCGATCACGGTGGAGCGCTCCTCGCCGACGCCCGCCCAGAGCCGGGCGCCCAGCTCACGCGCCTCCTCGAAGCGGCGGGCGGTGCGCAGCTCGACGAGCCGGGTGGCGTTCTCCGCGCCGAAGAGGTCGGGGAAGATGCCGCGGGAGTGGTCGGCGTAGTCGAGGAAGAGGACCAGGTCGCCCAGACACACCAGGGCGTCGGCGCCCTCACCCGCCCGGGCCAGGTCGCGCGCGTTGCCGTGCACGTCGCTGACCACATGGATGCGCGTTCTGCCGTTACCGCCCGGTGTGCGTGCCATGGCGATCAAGCGTAGGCGTGTGCCGCATACGTGAACAGTGCCGTCCGGACGTGCGGTTACTGGCCAGTCAGCAAGTGGGGGGATTATTCTTCCCGGGAGAACCCACATGTGTGACGCGGAGAACATCTCACCGGACCCCCCTCGCGGAGATGCCATACCGACGGGTAACGTCCGGGCAGTCCAGTTGTGCTCAGGTTTTCAACCAGTAAGGCCCAAGGAACGACATGGGACCTGAGCGCTCGCCCAGCCTTGGACCGCACCGTCGCAGCAACACAGAGTCGTGGCGCCGGCGCCCTATGAGGAGCAGCAGTCTTGCGCGAGTTCAGCCTTCCGGCTTTGTACGAGGTCCCGACGGACGGCAATCTGACCGACATCGTCCGCAGAAACGCCGCGCAGCATCCCGATGTCGCCGTCATCGCCCGCAAGGTCGGCGGCGCCTGGCAGGACGTGAACGCCGTCCAGTTCCTGGCCGAGGTGCGCACCGCCGCGAAGGGGCTGATCGCCGCCGGGATCCAGCCGGGCGACCGGGTCGCCCTGATGTCCCGTACCCGGTACGAGTGGACCCTGCTGGACTTCGCGATCTGGTCGGCGGGCGCGGTCACCGTGCCGGTGTACGAGACCAGCTCCGCGGAGCAGGTGCAGTGGATCCTCGCCGACTCGGGCGCGACCGCCATGATCGTGGAGCTGGACGGGCACACGGCCGCCGTCGAGTCGGTACGTGACCGGCTGCCGGAGCTGAAGCACGTGTGGCAGATCGAGGGCGGCGGGGTGGAGGAACTGGGCCGCCTCGGCCAGGGCGTCACGGACCGGGCCGTGGAGGAGCGCAGCTCCATGGCGAAGGCCGACGACCCGGCGACCATCGTCTACACCTCGGGCACCACCGGCCGTCCCAAGGGATGCGTCCTCACCCACCGCAGCTTCTTCGCCGAGTGCGGGAACGTGGTGGAGCGGCTGCGGCCCCTGTTCCGTACGGGCGAGTGCTCGGTGCTGCTGTTCCTCCCGCTCGCGCATGTCTTCGGACGGCTCGTGCAGGTCGCGCCGATGATGGCGCCGATCAAGCTGGGCACCGTGCCGGACATCAAGAACCTCACCGACGAGCTGGCCTCCTTCCGGCCGACGCTGATCCTCGGTGTGCCGCGGGTGTTCGAGAAGGTCTACAACTCGGCGCGGGCCAAGGCGCAGGCGGACGGCAAGGGCAAGATCTTCGACAAGGCCGCGGACACGGCGATCGCGTACAGCAGGGCGCTGGACTCCGCGTCGGGCCCGGCCCTCGGTCTGAAGATCAAGCACAAGGTGTTCGACAAGCTGGTCTACAGCAAGCTGCGCGCGGTGCTCGGCGGCAAGGGCGAGTACGCGATCTCGGGCGGCGCCCCGCTGGGCGAGCGCCTCGGCCACTTCTTCCGCGGCATCGGCTTCACGGTCCTGGAGGGCTACGGCCTGACCGAGTCCTGTGCGGCGACCGCGTTCAACCCCTGGGACCGGCAGAAGATCGGTACGGTCGGGCAGCCGCTGCCGGGTTCCGTGATCCGGATCGCGGACGACGGGGAGGTGCTGCTGCACGGCGAGCACCTGTTCAAGGAGTACTGGAACAACCCGGGCGCGACCGAGGAGGCACTGGCCGACGGCTGGTTCCACACCGGTGACATCGGCACCCTCGACGAGGACGGTTATCTCAGCATCACCGGCCGCAAGAAGGAGATCATCGTCACCGCGGGCGGCAAGAACGTCGCCCCGGCCGTGATCGAGGACCGTATCCGGGCGCACGCCCTGGTCGCGGAGTGCATGGTGGTGGGTGACGGGCGCCCGTTCGTGGGCGCGCTGGTCACCGTCGACGAGGAGTTCCTGGGCCGTTGGGCCGCCGAGCACGGCAAGCCGGCGGGCTCCACCGCGGCGTCGCTGAGCGCGGACGCCGATCTGAACGCGGCCGTGCAGGCCGCGATCGACGACGGCAACGCCGCGGTGTCGAAGGCGGAATCGGTGCGGAAGTTCCGCATTCTGTCCTCCCAGTTCACGGAGGAGTCGGGCCACCTGACGCCGTCCCTGAAGCTCAAGCGCAACGTGGTGGCGAAGGACTACGCGGACGAGATCGAGGCGATCTACCAGAAGTAGTCAGACACGTACGAGGCTAGGGCGCGGTGTCCTCCACGAGGACCCGCGCCATCGTGCGTTCGGCGAGCGCGGTGATCGTGACGAACGGGTTCACCCCGATCGAGCCGGGCACGAGCGAGCCGTCGGTGACATACAGCTTCGAATACCCCTTCACCCTCCCGTAGTCGTCGGTCGCCTTCCCGAGGACGCAGCCGCCCAGCGGGTGGTACGTGAAGTCGTCGGCGAACACCTTGTTGGACGAGCCGAACAGGTCGTACCGGTAGATCGTGCTGTTGGCGGAGTTGATCCGGTCGAAGAGCTTCTTGGCCATGGACGAGGAGACCGCGCTCTGGGCCGCGCTCCAGCCGAGCTTCGCCGAGTCGGTCGCGGCGTCGTAGGTGAAGGACGCGCGTTCGGTGTTCTTGGTGATCGCCAGATAGAGGCTGACCCAGTGTTCGAGGCCGGTGGGCAGCGGGGCGATCTCGGCGAAGACGGGGTTGGCGGTGTTGGCCCAGTCGTCGATGCCCATGACCGGCATGGTCGACTGGTTCGCCCCGACCGTGTCCCAGAGGTGGTTGGCCCGGCCGAGCATGACGTTCCCGTTGGAGCCCCAGCCGGCGCCGACACTGGCGTTCAGCGCGGGCAGGGTGCCCTTCGCCCGGGCGCGGACGAGGAGTTCGGTGGTGCCGACGCTGCCGGCGCCGAGGAACAGGTAGGTGCAGCCGTACTCCTTGGTCTCGACGACCGCGCCCGTGTCGTCGATGCGGTCGACGGTGACGACGTAGGTGCCGTCGCTCAGCCGGCGGATGCCCCGGGCCCGTTCCATGGTGTGGATGGTGACGTTGCCGGTGCCGAGGGCGGCGGCGAGGTAGGTCTTGTCGAGGCTCTTCTTGCCGTGGTTGTTGCCGTAGATGACCTCTCCGCCGAGGGCCGACTTGGTCGCCGTGCCCGCCGCCTCGCGCTGCATGTAACCGAAGTCGTAGACGCTGGGTACGAAGGTGGTCTTCAGGCCGGTCTTCGCCGCGTGGGCGCGGGAGATCCGGCTGAAGCGGTACCACTCGGTGGACTCGAACCAGGCGGGGTCGACGGTGTTGACGCCGAGCATGGCGCGGGCGCGCGGGAAGTACGTGGAGTACATCTCGGTGGTGTCGACGGTCGGGAACTGCTCGGCGAAGTAGGACTGGAGGGGCGTGACGGCCATGCTGCCGTTGACCAGGGAGCCGCCGCCGACGCCCCGGCCGAGGAAGACGGACATGTTGGCGTAGCGGACGCGGTCGAGGACGCCGGGGTAGGCGCTGATGTCCTGGTTGACGACGTCCAGCCAGAGGAAGGTGGCGAGCGGGGCCTCGGTTCGGGTCTTGAACCACATGGACCGCTCGTCCGGCTCCCTGGTGGAGCAGAAGATCTTGCCGTCGGAGCCGGGCGTGGTCCAGGCCCGGCCCATCTCCAGGACGAGGGTGCGGATACCGGCCTGGCCGAGCCGGAGGGCGGCGACGGCGGCGCCGTAGCCGGAGCCGATGACGATCGCCGGGGCGTTGTCGACGGCGGCGGGCTCCGCCGCTTGGGCGGACTGGAGGCCGATGCGGGTGAGGCCGAGGCCGGCCGCCGTCTGGAGGGCGGCCATTCCAAGTATGTGACGTCTCGTCAGCTGACGCTGCATCAGTTTTGCTGTCATGTGCGCAGCATGTGCGGATTATTCGGATCCGGCTAGGGGCTCCGCCGTGCCGGGTGGCGCCTACCGGGGTGCCGGGTGCTCCTGGAAGGCGAGTTCCGGTCGTCTTGTGGCTGGTCGCGCAGCTCCCCGAGCCCCCTACCGGGCTACAGCAGCGTTTTCAAAGTTTCTGCCAACAGATCCCAGCGCCACTTCTCCTCCACCCACTCCCGTCCCCGCTGTCCCATACGGGCCCGCAGCTCCGGGTCGCCGAGGAGGGTGACGACGCGTTCGGCGGCGTCGGTCGGGGAGCCGCCCCGGACGACCCAGCCGGTCTCGCCGTCGAGGACGGCGTCGGGGGCGCCCCCGGAGTCGCCCGCGACGACGGGCAGGCCGGTGGCGGAGGCCTCCAGGTAGACGATCCCCAGCCCCTCGACGTCCAGACCGCCCCGGCGGGTGCGGCACGGCATGGCGAAGACGTCACCGGCGCCGTAGTGGGCGGGCAGCTCGGACCAGGGGACGGCGCCGGTGAAGCGGACGGACCCGGCGACGCCCTTCTCCCGGGCGAGCCGGCGCAGCTCCTTCTCGTACGGGCCGCCGCCGACGATCAGCAGCACCGCCTCCGGCTCCCCGGCGAGGATGCCGGGCATCGCCTCGATCAGCGTGTCCTGCCCCTTGCGCGGCACGAGGCGGGAGACGCAGACGACGACCGGGCGGTCGGTGAGCCCGAGCCGGGCGCGGACCTCGTCGCCGCCGGAGGCCGGGTGGAAGGTCTTCTCGTCGACGCCGGGCGGCAGTTGGACCATCCGGCCGGCCGCCTCGGGGGTGAGGGCCGTGGCGATCCGGGAGCGGGTGTACTCGCCGAGATAGGTGATCGTGTCCGTGCCCTCGCCGATCCGCCGCAGCAGCTGCCGGGCGGCGGGCAGCTGCGCCCAGCCCGCCTCGTGGCCGTGCGTGGTGGCCACCAGCCGTTCCGCGCCCGCCCGGCGCAGCGCGGGGGCCATCAGACCGAGCGGGGCCGCCGCGCCGAACCACACCGACGTACAGCCGTGCTCGCGCAGCAGCGAGACCGCGCGGCGGGTGACCGCGGGCGTCGGCAGCAGCATGGTCGTCCGGTCGCGGACGACGGTGAAGGGCTGCTCGGCGTCGAAGGCGGCCGTGGCCTCGGCACCCTCCCGGCCGCGCTTCCACGTCGACGCGTAGACGACGAGCCGCTCGGGGTCCAGCCGCAGCGCCATGTTGTGCAGAAACGCCTGGATGCCGCCGGGCCGGGGCGGGAAGTCGTTGGTCACGATCAGGGTCTTGTGCATCGCCGCCGACCCTACCGAACCGGCACGGGCCCACCGCCCCCAGGCGCCCGCACACCTCCGCGAGCACCTCCGCACCCGCCCCGGCCGTGCTGCACGGCCGCTTCACAGGCCGGCGGGGGATCATGTCCCCCACACCCGCGCACCAGAACGCAGACGGACAGGGACTCACGTGGCTCAGACGGACATGACGGGCGCCCGGCGGCTCCCGTTCGGGCTGCTCACGCTCTGGGGCGTCACCCGGCTGCTCCTGCTGCTGTTCGTCTTCAAGGTGTACGTGTTCCCGGGCCCGGACGTCACCACCGACGTCTCGGCGATCTACCACGGCTGGTACGGGACCCTGCGCGGCGGAACGTATCCGCTGGACGACGTCACCTGGCAGTACCCACCCGCCGCCGCGCTCGCGATCCTCTCCCCCGCGCTGCTGCCCTTCCTGGACTACGCGTCGGCGTTCTTCGTCCTCGCCCTCCTCGCCGACCTCGTGGTCCTCACGCTGCTGCTGTACGCGGGCGGGCGTCCCGGGAAGACCTGGCGCGGCGCGTGGGTGTGGGCGGTGGGCCTGCCGCTGCTGGGCCCGACCGCCTACGCCCGCTACGACGTGATGGTGACGGCGGTGGCGGTCGCCGCCCTGCTCGCGGGCAGTCGCCGTCCGCGCCTGATGGGGGCGCTGACGGCCTTCGCGGCCCTGCTGAAGGTGTGGCCGGCGCTGCTGCTCCTGGGCGCCCGCGGGCGTACGGCCTGGGCGTGGGCGGTGGGCACGGGGCTGGTGGTGGCCGGGCTGTTCGCGGCCTCCCTGCCGGGCGCCTTCGCCTTCCTGACGTTCCAGCGGGACCGGGGCACCGAGGTGGAGTCGCTGGGCGCCCTCGTCTTCCATGTGGCCCGGCAGTTCGGCTGGGACGGCGAGGTGCTGCTCAACTACGGCTCGGTGGAATTCCTCGGCGCGTATGTGGGCGCCGTGAGCGACGCGGCGCTGCTGCTCAGCGGGGCGGCCTTCGCCTGGCTGCTGCTGTGGCGGGTGCGGGCGCGGCGGTTCGCTCCGCACACGCTCGCGGACGCGGCGTTCGTGGCGGTGCTGATGTTCACGGCCACGAGCCGGGTGATCAGCCCCCAGTACATGGTCTGGCTGGTCGGGCTCGCGGCCGTCTGTCTCTGCTTCCGGGCGAGCCGGATGGGGGTCCCGGCGGGCATGGTCCTGGCCGCGTCCTTCGTGACCGTCCTGGAGTTCCCGGTCTGGTTCGCCCATGTCGTCGCCAGCGACTGGCTGGGCGTCACCCTCCTCTTCGTCCGCAACGGGCTGCTGGTCCTGGCGGCGGTGCGCTCCGCGGTCGTGCTGTGGCAGGACACGGTGGTGCTGCCGCACGGGCCGGGCCGGGGTGCGCTGTCGGGTGCGGGCCCGCGGGACTTCTCGCGCAGTTCCCCGCGCCCCTGAAAAGCAGGGGCTACGCCCCGTGCTTTTCCCCGCCTGACCGCCGCCTTTCCAGCCCGCCTGACCAGCGCCTTTCCCGGCCGCCCACCCGGCGCCTTTCCCGGCCGCCTGACCGGCGTCTTCCGGCCCGCCTGATCGCCGCTTTCACGCCCGCGCACCCGCCATCTGCGGATCCGCCCGCCCCCGCCTTCGAGACCGCCCACGCCCGCCTTCAGCAAGCCCGCCCTCCTCCCCCCGCCGCCTTCCAGGCCCGCAAGGGCCTGGGCTTTAGGGGCGCGGGGAACTGCGCGAGAAGCCCCACCGGGCCGGCACCCGACAACGCACCCCGCCGCTCAACCCAACCCGCTCAACCCAACCCGCTCACCCCAACTGCGCCCGCACATACTCCCGCCACCGCGCCGTGAAGTCCCCCACCGTCGTCCCCAGGACCTCCTCCAGCGCCCCCTCCACGGCCCCCTCCCGCCGCTCGTGCGCCCCCACCGCCCGGTAGAACTCGTCGAGCCTCACCTCACCCCACCGGTCGGCGATGAGACGGCAGGCCAGCCAGCCCCCCTCGTACGCCTGGGCGAGCTTCCCGGCGTCGTCGGAGAAGCCGAACGCGGAGTCGGCGGGGAGGGCGGCCGGGACGCGGCCCTCGGCCACCGCTCGCCGCAGCTCGGGGGCGACCTCCGCGGCCGTGCGGCCGGTGCCGCGGTAGCCGACCCAGTCCGCGTAGCCCTCGGAGAGCCAGAGCGGGGTCGCGGCGTCGGTGTGGGCGCGGGTGGCGACATGGGTCGTCTCGTGGGTGAGGACGACCTGCCGGCCGAAGTCGCCGAGGACGGCGTACGCGTCGGGGTTGACGACAATCCGGTCGGCGGGCGTCTTCGCCGAACCCCCCGCCTCCCCCGTGGTGACCGCCGCGATCCCCCGGTACCCGGACGCGGGCGCCCCCAGCAGCCCCGCCATCTCGTCCAGCGACTCCGGTACGACGACCACGACCCGCCGCGCCCAGTCCTCGCCCCACGCCTCCGTCACGGCGGGCACGGCCCGGTCCGCCAGCGCCGTGTACCCGCGCAGGGCCTCGGCCGGCCGCCCGACGCCGAGCACAAGGCTCCGCTCCCCCCGGACGGCGACGATCCGGCCCTGCTCCCACAGCTGTTCGGTGCCCTTGTCCGAGGGCTCGTCGGCGGCGACCCGCCAGGCCCCGTCGCCGCCCCGGACGAGGGTCAGGGTCCGTACGGCGGTGACGGGCGCCCGGTCGTAGCCACGGATCCGGTAGCGCAGAGCCGCCTCGGCCGTGGCCCGGTCGCCGGAGCGGTGGAAGGAGTCGAGGGCGTACGACCAGGAGGCCAGCGGCAGCGCGCGGAGGTTGACGAACTCGGCGGTCCCGGTGGCCAGTTGGCCGGGGACGGAGGTGCTGGTCGCCTCGGTGGCCCGATAGGCGGACCCGTCCCGGTCCAGGACGGCCGCGGCCCGCCGGTCGAGCATCCGCTGCACCTCGGCGCGGGCGGTGTCGGGGGTCGCGTCGCCGCCGCAGCCGACGAGGAGGGCGAGGCAGAGCGCGACCACCGCGGGAACGCCTCCGGGCCCCGGGAGCCCGCGCCGGACCCCCGCCCCGGGCCGGGGACCCGCCGTACGCCTTCGACCAGCCACGTTCCCGATCGTACGGGGCCCCGGTCGCCGTACGGCAGGACGGCCGGGACCCGGGGTGCGGTCAGGGGCGGGTGACCGAGGCGACCGGCATCATGCCGACGGGGTCGTAGCGGACCGGGGCGCCCGGGTAGGGGGCGTGGATGACCTGGCCGTTGCCGACGTACATGCCGACATGGCTGGCGTCGGGCCGGTAGGTGACGAGGTCGCCGGGCTGGGCCTGGGAGAGCGGGACCTGGGTGCCGGCGTACCGCTGGGCCTGCGAGGTGCGCGGCAGACCGACGCCGGCCTGGCCGTACGACCAGACCATGAGGCCGGAGCAGTCGAAGCCGTGGGGTCCGGTGGAGCCCCACACGTACGGCTTGCCGAGGGCGGAGCGGGCGGCGGCGACGGCGGCGGCGGCCCGGCCGTTGGGGGCGACGGCGCCGGCGGGGTCCGGCATGTCGGTGCGGCCGGTGGCGCTGGAGCGCGAGGCGCGGTCGTACTCCTCGCGCTCCTCGTCCGGGAGGGCGTTGAGCAGCCGCCGGGCCGCCGCGAGCTTCCCCTCGACGGCCCGCTTGTGCTGGGCGACGGCCTTGCGGCTCTTCTCCAGCTCGGTGAGCTTCTCCCCGGCCTCCGCGCGGTCCTGGGAGAGGCCGCGCATGGCCTGCTGGAGGTCGTGGAGTTCGCCGGCCTGGTGGGCGCTGATGCGGTCCAGCGCGGCGGCCGTGTCGAGGTAGTCGTCCGGGTCGTCGGAGAACAGCAGGGCGATCGACGGGTCGACGGCGCCGGAGCGGTACTGGGCGCCGGCGAGCGAACCCAGCGACTCCCGCATGGCGTTGACGCGGTCCTGTTGCCGGGCGATCGAGTCCTGCGCGGTGCCGACCTGCTCGCGCAGCTCGTCGGCGCGCTCGTCGGCCTTGTTGTAGGCCTCGGTGGCTCGCTCGGCCTCCTCGTACAACCGGTCCACCTCGGCCCGGGTGTTGTCGTGCGGCGCGGCGGCGGCCTGCTGGACGGGGATGGCGCCGAAGGCGGCGGCAGCGGCGGACAGCACACCGAGGGCGGCGGCCGCGCCCCGGTCGAACCCGGACGGTACAAGGCGACTGTGGGACACCACGGGAAGCCGCACTCCCTTCGACGGTGGACAGGGCCCTCCCCGGCCCGGAGGACGTCCCCGGCAGGGGGCGCACTCACGGCGGGTGAGGGAAGCGCGGCCGACAGTAGCCGCGCGACCGGGTCCCAGCCAAAGACCTCCGCGGGCACAGAGCGTGACGTCCGGTCCGGGGCCCAGGTCACCAGCGGGTGAAGGGGTCAGCACGAGGTGCGGGAATTCGCCCGTTCGGGCGGCGCTGTGTCCTGATCTTGAAGAAAAACAGGGCCGATCGTCACACTGTGTGACGGTCGGCCCTGTTTTCGAGGCGGAGCGGGTGTCAGCCGACGACGCGGACACCGAACTGGAAGCTGCCGATGGTGCTCATCGACTCGTAGCGGACGACCTTGCCCGGGTACGGGGCGTGCAGGACCATGCCGTTGCCCGCGTAGAGGCCGACGTGCCCCAGGTCGTTGAAGAAGACCAGGTCGCCGGGCTTGAGCGCGTCGCGGCCGATCTTCGTGCCGTCGTTCTGCTGGGTGTACGTGGTCCGGGTGATCGAGACACCGGCCTGGGCGTAGGCCCACTGGGTCAGCCCGGAGCAGTCGTAGGAGTTGGGGCCGCTGCCGCCGGAGACATAGGGCTTGCCGACCTGGGTGTCGGCGGCGGCGAGGGCGGCGGCGCCATAGCTGGAGGCGGGCGCCTCGTCGCCGAGCTCGACGCGCTCTCCGGCGTCGCGGCTGGCGCGGGTCTCCTGCTCGTCCAGGGCGGCCTTCTCCTCGGCCGTCAGGCTGTTGAGGAGCTTCTGCGCGGCGGCCAGCTTGCCCTGGACTTCCTTCTTCTTGTCGGCCAGGGTCTCGCGGGTCTCGGCGAGGTCCTCCAGCTTCTCCGTGGCCTCCTGGCGCTGCTGCGCGAGCGTGCGCTGCTTGTCCTGGATCTTCTTCAGCGCCTCGACCTGCTGGCTGGTCAGCTGGTCGAGCGTGGCGGCCTTGTCCAGGTAGTCGTCCGGGTCCGCGGAGAGGAAGAGCTGGATCGAGGAGTCGATGCCGCCCGAGCGGTACTGGGCGCTGGCCGCCAGGCCTATGCCCTCCCGCAGCTCGTTGAGTTCTTCCTGACCCTTGGCGACGTTGTCCTGGATCGTGGAGATCTCCTTCTCGAGCTTCTCCTGCTTCTCCTCGGCCCCGTTGAGCTTGTCGGTGGCCCGCCCGGCGTCCTCGTAGAGCTTGTGGACCTTGGCCTGGACGTCGTCCTTGCTCGGCTTCTCGGCGGGCGCGGCGTTGGCGGCCTGCGAGGTGAGGGCCACAGCAGCGGCGGCGGCGGTGGTGAGCACGGTCACACGCGTACGGCTCGGCTGCTTGGGACGACGGTGGGACGCCACGGTAGGGAACTCCTTCATATGAGCGACCGGCCGGCCAGGACTCCGGCGACGATCACCCGTTCAGAGGTTTGAGCCCAGACCCTAGTGACCCAATGGTGATCACTTCAAATCCCCCACAGGAAAAATCCCGTCCCACGGCGCACAATTTACACTCAACACACATGCGGTAGCGCTCGATTGACGCTACGTTGCGCAACATTTCGATCAATTCGGGCATAGCGCCCGTTCGTTGCTGTTGGGGCGGACGCGACCGAAGGGTCAGGAAAGCCGCTTGAGGAGCACGGCGGAGGCCACCGGGCGCGCACCGGCCTTCGCGATCCCGTCGGCCACCTCACGGTCGGTGGAGGCGACGATGACCGGCCGGCCGGGCGGTTCGGCGCGCACCAGCCGGCGGATCAACTCGTCGGCGGTGACACCGGGCTTGGAGAACAGCACCCGCACCCCGCGCGGCGGCGCGAGCAGCACCGGCGCGGCCAGCTCGGCCCCGTCGAAGACACAGGTGACCTCGGCGCCGGTCTGCGCGGCGAGCTGGGAGAGCTGACCCAGCAGCCGGAGCCGCTGCTTCTCCAGCGGCATCTGCGGATAGCCGGTCTTGGTGACGTTGTAGCCGTCGACGACGAGATGCGCCTGCGGCAGCGCCAGCAACTGGTCCAGGATCGCCGGGTCGTTCTCCGACAGCGCGCGGGCGGCGATGTCCTTCGGGGTCATCCGACCGGGCTCCACCGCGTCGACGGTCTCGGCGGGCCGTACGGAGACCGGCGGCAGCGCCAGCTCCCGCCGGAGCCCCTGGGCCGCGTCCAGCACGGTGTCGAGGAGCAGCCGTACCCGCATGTCCTCGACGCTGCGGCCCTCGCGGGCGGCCCGCCGGGTGGCCTCCAGCGCGGCCTCCGCCTCACCGAGCCGGGCCTTGAGCCGCCGGCTCTCGCTCTCGGCGGCGGACACCTGGGCGTGGCTCTCGCCGCGCACGGTCTCCATCTCGGCGTGCAGCTTGCGCAGGGCGGCCTCGCCGCGCTTGACGTCACTGAGGGCGGCCCGGAGCTTGCGGTGCATCGAGTCGGCCTCCTTCTTCGCCGACTCCAGCTCCGCGCGCAGCCGTTCCGTCTCGGCCTTGGTGTGGCCGCGGGCCTCGGCGAGCTGCTCGCGCAGCCGCTCCAGCTCGGCCCGGCTCTCCTCGCCGGCCCGCTCGGCGTCCGCCCGCAGGGCCTCCTCACCGGCCGCCGCGACCAGCTTCACCCAGCCCGTGGGACGCAGCACATAGGCCGCGGCCGCCACGTCCAGCGGGTCCGCGGCCGGGGGCGGCGCGCCCGTGTCGAGGGCGTCGGCCAGCTCCGGGTGGGCCTCCCGGAACCGCTCCCCGATCCGCTGTCTGAACAGCGTGTCGCCCTCCACGGCGGCGGCCATCGCGTTGCCCGCGAACTTCACCCGGCGAGTCGGGGTGAAACGGGCGTACTGCCGCAGCTGCGCGGGCAGTTCGCCGACGGTGAGCCCGCCGAAGCCGTCGGAGACGATCTGCACGACGCGCTTACGGACGCCTTCGGGCAGCGGACGGTCGAGCACCTCGGCGGGGCCGTCGCCCGGCCCCCCGCTCGCGCTCTCCACCATCCTCACCCCACTGTCTGTGCGGTGCCCGCTCCCTCAGGAGCCGGCGCCCGGCCTGTCCACGAGTTCCACCTGGTCCACCGCGTTGCACCAGCGGCAGCGCACCGACTCGATGTTCTCACTGACCACGTCGCGCTCCTCGACCTTGGGCTCCCCGGCGAGGTCGAGGTGAACGTACTCGACGACCTTCGACGAGCGGGTCACGTCGAACCGCGTGAGGTTGCCACAGAGCGTGCAGCGCCAGCGGGTCGTGTCCGTCGGCAGGGGAACCGTCATCGTGGCTGCTCTTCCTTCTTCCAGTCTCCGTGAAGCGCCGGCGTCCCGGTGCGTGTGGCTCGTAACCCTACGGCCTGACCGGTACTCGACGCCCGTTCACCTGTGGCGGCGGCGCGGATTGCCTCCGGCGGCGGGGCCGATCCCCGCGGGCGGCGAGGCGGTCTGTGCGGGTAGGCCCCGTTACGTCATGCTCTGCTCATGATCGGCAAGTGGAGCACCTCGGCCGGGCGGGCCGTACGAAACGAGTCGGCGCCGGTGACGTACGGGCTGATCGCCGTCTGCTGTGCGCTCTTCCTGATCGGGCCGGCGGCCGGACTCAACCCCGGGTACGGCACCGGGGAGGAGCTGATCGCCGCGCAGCGGGCGTACTTCCGGCGCTGGGGCGTCGTCCCCGACGAACTGTTCGACGGCTCCCCGGGCGCGGCGCTCACCCCGCTCACCGCGCTCTTCGTGCACGGCAGCTGGCTGCACCTGCTCGGCAACATGCTCTTCCTCTTCGTCTTCGGGGCGATGGCCGAGGAACGCATGGGCCATGTGGAGTTCGCCCTCTTCTACGTCGGCTGCGGCGCTCTCGCGCTGGTGGCGTACGCGGCGGCGCACGCCGGGTCGCCGCAGTCGCTGGTCGGCGCGTCCGGGGCGATCTCCGCGGTCCTCGGCGCGTTCCTCTTCCTGTTCCCCCGGGCGCGGGTGACGAGCCTGCTGCCGTTCCTCTTCTTCCTCCCGCTGCGGTTCCCGGCGTGGGTGACCCTGCCGTTCTGGGTGACCCTGCAGTGGCTGGCGGCGGGGCGGCAGACGGCCGGGCCGGGGGTGGCCTATCTGGCGCATCTGGTGGGGTTCGGACTGGGGTTCTGTTACGCGTGGGGGCGTTATGGGCGGAGGGCTAGAGTGAAGGCGCCCGTGGATGTCCCGTCGAACGTCCCAGCTCCGGCCCCCGAGGGAGAGAAACAGCCGTGATCACCGCGATCGTGCTCATCAAGACCAGCGTGGACCGGATTCCGGAGATCGCGGAATCGATCGCCGCGCTCGAATCCGTGAGCGAGGTGTTTTCGGTGACCGGTACCTACGATCTGGTCGCCATGGTCCGGGTGAAGGCCCATGACGACCTGGCCGATGTGATCCCCGGGTCCATCAGCAAGATCCCCGGAGTGCTGGGCACCGACACCCATGTGGCGTTCCGGACGTACTCGCAGCACGACCTGGAGGCCGCGTTCGCCATCGGCCTGGACGGCTGACCGCGTCTCCGCCGCCCCTGCCGGCCGCCGACGGCCGTCGCCTGCCGTCGCCGGATGAAGAAATCCTCATCCCGGCCTCATCCGCGCCGACCGGTCCGCTCCGCAGGATCGTCCCCATGGTCTTCTCCCGCCGGATCGCGGCTCTCGCCGCCGTCGTGGCGATTCCGCTCGGGATCGCCGCGACCAGTTTCGCCCTGACCGACAGCCCGCAGGCGCCGAAGGTGCCGCCGAAGGTGGAGTTGGAGAGCGGTTCGCCGAGTCCCACGCCCACCCGGCCCACGGCGACACCCAGCGACGAGGCCGTGTCGCGGCCTCCGGTGACCGACGGCTCCGCGAGTGATGACGATGACGACGACGCAGGACGGAACGGGCAGGGCGGCCAGGACGACGCCGACGACGGCCCCGGTGACGACGGACCCGGTGACGACGGCTGACAGGCCGCTCGGGCGGGTCTCGGCCCGGGTCCGGATCCTGCTGTGGCTGCTGCTCGTGATGACCGTGGCGCTGGCCTCGGTCGCGACGACGACGCGGTCGATCCTGCTGCGGGACGTGGAGCAGCGCATCGACGAGCTGCTCGCGCAGGAGGCCGGGGAGTTCACCAACCTCCAGGCGCACGGCGTCGATCCGCAGACCGGCGCCCCCTTCACCGAGCCGTCACGGCTGCTCAAGGTCTTCCTGGAGCGGCAGAACGCCGACCTCGACGAGGAGCTGATCGGCCTCGTCGGCCGGAGCGGGCGCGCCCCCTCACAGCTCTTCCAGCAGCGCGAGATCCCCGTCCCGCTGCCCCTGCACGAGGACGGCGACGCCCGGCGGCGCATCTTCGAGTCGCCCGCCTCCATGGGCACGCTGGAGCGGGCGGCCGGGGAGATCCGCTGGGCGAAGGTGGAGGTGGCCCGGCACGGCTCCGAGGCGGACGCGGCGTTCGTGGTCGCCTTCCACCCGGCGAGCGAGCAGGCCCGCGCCGACGAGGTGTTCCAAGTGCTGCTCGCCATCTCCGGGGTCGCCCTGCTGATGACCACCGGGATCGCCTGGGTGGTCGCGGGCCGCATCCTCAAGCCCGTCCGGCTGGTGCGCTCCGCCGCCGCCCAGCTCACCGAGCAGGACCTCACCCGGCGCATCCCGGTGCACGGCCGGGACGACGTGGCCGCGCTCGCCGAGACGTTCAACGCGATGCTCGACCGGCTGGAGCGGGCGTTCGCCGCGCAGCGGGAGTTCGCCGACGACGCGGGCCACGAGCTGCGCACCCCCATCACCATCGTGCGCGGCCATCTGGAGCTGATGGGCGACGATCCCGCCGAGCGCGAGGAGACGGTCCGGCTGGTCACCGACGAACTGGACCGGATGAGCCGCATCGTCGAGGACCTGCTGCTGCTCGCCAAGGCCGAGCGGCCCGACTTCGTCCGCCCCGAGCCGGTCCAGCTCGCCGAACTCACCGCCGATGTCTACGTCAAGGCCCGCACCCTGGGCGACCGCGACTGGCAGCTCGCCGAAGTCGCCGACCTGGAGGCCGAGTTGGACCCCCAGCGGATCACCCAGGCGATGGTCCAGCTCGCCCAGAACGCCGTGCAGCACACCACCACCGGCCAGACCATCCGCGTCGGCTCCCGCGCCGAGGGCCGGGCGGTCGAGCTGTACGTCGTCGACTCGGGGCCCGGGGTGCAGCCGCAGGACGCCGAGGTGGTCTTCGAACGGTTCCGGCGCGGCACGGCCCGGCGCGGCGCCCGCGGCTCCGGTGCCGGGCTCGGCCTCGCCATCGTCCGCGCGATCGCCGAGGCCCACGGCGGCCGCGTGCGGCTGCACGACACCGAGGGCGGCGGCGCGACCTTCGTCCTGACCCTGACCCTGGAAGGGGCCCTCCCGTGAACCGCATTCTCATCGTCGAGGACGAGGAACGCATCGCCTCCTTCGTCGAGAAGGGCCTGCGCGCGGGCGGCTTCACCACGACCGTGGTCGGCGACGGCGACTCGGCCTACGAGTACGCCCTGACCGGCGGCTTCGACCTGGTCGTCCTCGACATCGGCCTGCCCGGCCGCGACGGTTTCACCGTCCTGCGCGAGCTGCGCGAGGCCCGTGTCACCGTGCCGGTCATCGTGCTGACCGCCCGCGACTCGGTACGCGACACCGTGGCCGGCCTGGAGGGCGGCGCCGACGACTGGATGACCAAGCCGTTCCGCTTCGAGGAGCTCCTGGCGAGGGTCCGTCTCCGGCTGCGTACGGCGGCCAGGGCCCCCGAGGTGACGATGCTGCGCAGCGGCGACCTGACGCTGGACCTGCGCACCCGACGCGCGCGGTCCGGGGAGCGCCTGGTGGACCTGACCGCCAGGGAGTTCGTCCTCATGGAACTCTTCCTGCGCCACCCCGGCCAGGTCCTGTCGCGGGAGCAGATCCTGTCGCACGTCTGGGGCTACGACTTCGACCCGGGCTCGAACATCGTGGACGTGTACGTACGGGCGCTGCGCAAGAAGCTGGGAGCGGCCCAGCTGGAGACGGTGAGGGGCATGGGCTACCGCCTGCCGACGTGAAGCTTCCTTCATAGACGGCTCATCAAGGACTCACCCCCCGCTTGAACCCTTGATGACGTGACCCTGAACCTCCGCCTGGCCACCACCCTCTGCATAGCACTCTCCCTCTGCGCCCTGCTGGCCGTCCCCGGCAACTTCCCCGGCCTCGGCGGAGAGGCCCGCCTCACCCTCATCGTCTTCACGCTGGCGACCGCCGCGTGGATCGGCACCCCCATCGACGACACGTACATCGCCCTCGGCGCGGGCCTCGCCCTCACCGTCACCGGGGTCATCAGCGACGACACCCTCTTCGGCACCCTCGGCGACGACACCGTATGGCTGCTGATCTGCGCGTTCGTGCTGGCGGCGGCGGTGACCCGGACGGGTCTGGCCGGTCGCGCCGCCGCGTTCCTGGTGAGCGGCGCCCGAACCGTACGGCAGCTGACACACCTCACGACCGCCGCACTCGTGGTGACCGCCTTCGCCGTGCCGGCCACCTCGGGCCGCGCGGCCCTCGCGCTCCCCGTGTTCCTGGCCCTCGCCAAGGCGCTGGCCGACCGGAGACGACTGGTCGTGATGCTGGCGCTGCTGTTCCCGACCGTGATCCTTCTGTCGGCGGTGGCGACCCTGATCGGCGCGGGAGCGCATCTGATCACCGTGTCGGTGCTGTGGGAGGCGACCGGCGACCGGATCGGCTTCACCGAGTGGCTGCTGCTCGGCCTGCCGCTGGCGATCGTGTCGTCCCATCTGGCGGCCGAGGCCGTCCTGCTGACGACGACCCGGCGCGAGGACCGCCGGGGCCCGGTGCGGATCACGGTGGAGGAGATCCAGCTGCACAGCGAGCGGCCGGTGACCGGCCCCTGGTCCCCCGCCGAGTCTCGCTGTGCCCTGCTGCTGGCCACGGTCGTGGTCCTGTGGTGCAGTGAGCCGCTGCACCGGGTCTCTCCGGCGGTGGTCGCACTGATCGGCGCGGTCGTCGCCGCCTCACCGGCCCTCGGCACCGTACGGCTGAAGGACGCACTGCGGACCGTGCCCTGGTCGATGCTGCTCTTCATGGCCGCGACGATGGCGATGGGCGTCGCGCTCAGCGACTCGGGAGCGGCGAAGTGGCTGGTCTCCGGGCTGCCCCCGGGGGTCACCCCGCTGGTGTTCCTGGTGGTGGTCGTGGTGGTCAGCACGGCCGCGCATCTGGTCCTGCAGTCCCGGTCGGCCCGCTCGTCGGTGCTGGTCCCGCTGGTCGTCGCGGCGGCCGTGGGCGCCGGTGTCAGCCCGGTCGCCGCAGCGCTCGCCTCCACCGCCGCGGCGGGCTTCTGCCACACCCTCCCGGCCTCCGCGAAGCCGGTCGCCCTCTTCGCCGACCTGCCCGGCACCCCCACCTACACCCCCCGCGACCTGCTGCGCCTCTCCGCCGTCCTGGCCCCGCTGACCGCCGCCCTGGTCGTGCTCTTCGCGGTGGTGGTGTGGCCGCTGCTGGGTGTCCCGCTCGTCCCGTAACCACTCTTCAGGAGCCCTGAGAACATGCTGAACCGAGTCGCCGTAGCCCCCAGTGGCTTCAAGGAGTCCCTGTCCGCCGAGGCCGCCGCCGACGCCATCGCGGAGGGCGTCCGCCGCGTCCTGCCCCACGCGGAGGTGGATCTGATCCCGCTGGTGGACGGCGGCGAGGGCACCGCCGCCGCGCTGGCCACCGCCACCGGCGGCCGGCTGGTCCCCCGGCTCGCCACGGGCCCGGTCGGCGATCCGGTCGACACCCACTTCGCCCTGCTCGGCACGCACGACCCGGCGGCGACGGGGATCGCCGTGGTCGAGATGGCCGCCGTCGCGGGCCTCACCCTCGTCCCCCGGGCCCTCCGCGATCCCGGCGCCACCACCACGTACGGCGTCGGCGAACTGATCCGCGCCGCGCTCGACACCGGCGTACGGCGGATCCTGGTCGGCTGCGGCGACTCCGGCACCTCGGACGGCGGGGCCGGTGCCCTCCAGGCGCTGGGCGCCCGGCTCCTGGACGCGCGGGGCGCCGAACTCCCTGCGGGAGGGCGGGAGTTGGGCCGTCTGGACCGGATCGACCCGTCCGGTCTGGATCCCCGCCTCAGGGAGGTGGAGCTGCTGGTGGCCTGCAACCCGTTCAACGTGCTCTGCGGCGACCGGGGGGTCGCCCGGGTCTTCGGCCCGCAGAAGGGGGCGACACCGGAGCAGGTCGAGGAGCTGTCGGCGGGCCTGGAGAACTGGGCGCGCGTCCTCACCCGTGACCTCGCCCCGCCGAGCACGGACCTCCGCGCCGGCCCGGGGACCGGTGCCTCCGGCGGGCTGGGCGCCGGGCTGGCGGCCCTGGGCGCCCGGCTGCTCCCCCGCTTCGAGGTGCTCCTGGGCCATCTGGACCTCGACGCCCGGCTGGCCCGCGCCGACCTGGTCGTCACGGCCGAGGGCGCCCTCGACCACCAGACGCCCCGCGGCAAGGTCCCCGCCGAGGTGGCCCGCCGCGCCAAGCTGTACGGCCGCCCGGTGCTGGCCCTCGCGGGCACCCTCGGCGAAGGCGCGCACGAGGTGCCGGGTGTCGACGCCTGCACCGGCATCCTGCCCGCCCCGATGGCCCTCGCCGAGGCCCTGGTCCGCGCGAGCGAACTGCTCACCGACGCCACCGAGCGGGCCCTGCGGATGATCGTGCTGGGCGCCCGGGTGACGGCGGGTTCAGCCGCCGCGGATCACCCGCCGGGTCAGACGGCGGGGACGCAACGCCCGTCCTCCGTACGGTAGTTCCACTGGGCGCCGTTGCTCACCAGCTCCTTCACCGCGCCCACGAACCGTTCCACGTGCTCGTCGGGGGTGCCCGCGCCGAAGCTCACCCGGATCGCGTTGAGGGACCGCTCGCCGGGCGCGGCCTCGGGGGCGCCGCACTCGCCCTGCGTCCCCGGGTCGCTGCCGAGCAGGGTGCGCACGAGGGGGTGGGCGCAGAAGAGGCCGTCGCGGACGCCGATGCCGTACTCGGCGGAGAGCGCGGCGGCGAAGTGGGAGCTGTTCCAGCCCTCGACGACGAAGGAGATCACGCCGACACGCGGGGCGTCGTCCCCGAAGAGGGAGAGGATCCGCACCTCGGGCACCTCGGCGAGCCCGGCCCGTACAGCGTCGATCAGATACCGCTCGCGGGCGACCAGCGTGTCGAACCCGGCCTCGGTGAGGGCCTTGCAGGCGGAGGCGATGGAGTAGGCGCCGATGACGTTGGGCGAGCCGGCCTCGTGGCGGGCGGCACTCTCGTGCCACTCGACGTCCACACCGCCGTCCGTGCGCCGGGTCACCTTGCGGGAGGCGCCGCCGCCGGCGAGGTACGGCTCGGCCGCGGTGAGCCAGTCGGCGCGGCCGGCGAGCACGCCCGAGCCGAAGGGCGCGTACAGCTTGTGGCCGGAGAAGGCGACCCAGTCGACGTCCAACTCCTGTACGGAGACGGCGTGGTGGGGCGCCAGCTGGGCCGCGTCGAGCACGATCCGCGCACCGTGCGCGTGCGCGGCGGCGGCCAGCTCACGCACCGGCCAGATCTCCCCGGTGACATTGGAGGCCCCGGTGACGCACACCAGCGCCGGCCCGTACGGGTCGCGCCCCGCGAGCGCCGACTCCAGCGTGGCGACGGCCTGTTCCGGCGTCCGGGGCGCGTCCAGATAGGTCACCCGCGCGTCCCGCCAGGGCAGCAGCGAGGCGTGGTGCTCGGTCTCGAAGACGAAGACCTGGCAGTCGGCGGGGAGGGCGGCGGCGAGGAGGTTCAGCGAGTCGGTGGTCGACCGGGTGAACACCACCTGGTCGCCGTCCCGGCAGTCGAGGAACTCGGCGACGGTCCTCCGGGCGTTCTCGAAGAGGTCCGTCGACAGCTGGGAGAGGTACCCGGCGCCCCGGTGCACGCTCCCGTAGTACGGCGCGTACGCCGCCACGTCGTCCCATACGCGCTGCAGGGCCGGGGCGCTGGCCGCGTAGTCGAGGGCGGCGTAGGTGACCTCGCCACCGGTGACGAGCGGGACGGTGACATCCCGTCCCAGAACGGGCAGCGGGGCACAAACGGACTGGGTGGCGGCAAGGGTGGAGACAGACATGGCGAACTCCCGTGAGGGGCATGCGAAAGCAAGGCATGCGGAGGAAAGAGAGAAAGAGAAAAGGGGTGCGCGGAGGCGGGGCTCGGCGGCCCTATCGCATTCGCTTGCTCACGGAAGACTCCCTCGAAGCCGCGCTTGCCGTAGACCTCGCTGCCTACGGCCCGGTCTTCACCCGGGGCACCCCGCCACGGAAGGAGGGTTGCCGGACAGCCAGCCGGGGCTATGGGCTGTCACTCATGACCTGAACCAGAACGTACGTGAAGTGATCGCCGCGCCGCAACCTGTGTCCGGATCGCGGGATGGGGCGCCTTCCGGAGTGGGGGTGCGGTTCGTGGGCGGGTGCGGGTCCGGTGGGGCTTCTCGCGCAGTTCCCCGCGCCCCTGAAAAGCAGGGGCCTGGTCCTTCAGGGGCGCGGGGAACTGCGCGACCAGCCCCCACCGGACCCGCACCCGACGAACTACCGGTTCGTCGCCGTGACCCACCGCTCAAGAGCCCGCCGCGCCGCCCCGGAGTCGATCGACTCCGCAGCCTTCGCCATGCCATCACGCACCTGCTCCGCCAGCGACGCGGACGTCGGGTCCAACGCCACCAGCGCCGCCGCCGAGTTCAAGAGCACCGCGTCCCGCACGGGCCCCGTCTCCCCGCCCAGCAACCGCCGCGCGACATCCGCGTTGTAGGACGCGTCGGCCCCCCGCAGCGCCTCCACCGGCACCAGCTCCAGCCCGACGTCACGCGGGTCGAAGGCCTCCTCGGTCACCTGGCCGTCCCGGACGACCCAGACCCGCGACGTCGCCGTGGTGGTCAGCTCGTCGAGGCCGTCGTCGCCGCGGAAGACCAGCGAGGAGTTGCCGCGCCCGGCGAAGACACCGGCCATGATGGGCGCCATCCGGGGGTCGGCGACCCCGACCGCCTGGGCCCGCACCTTCGCCGGGTTCGCCAGCGGCCCGAGCGCGTTGAAGACCGTACGGATGCCCAACTGCCCGCGCGCGGCGGCCACATGACGCAGCGCCGGGTGGAACTTCACCGCGAAGCAGAAGGTGATCCCGGCCTCCTCGGCGACCTCGGCGACCCGCTTCGGTGTCAGCTCCAGATTGACGCCCAGCTTCTCCAGCACATCGGAGGCGCCGGACGCCGACGAGGCGGCGCGGTTGCCGTGCTTGACGACCTTCGCGCCCGTACCGGCGACGACGATCGACGACATGGTGGAGATGTTGACCGTCTTGGCGCCGTCCCCGCCCGTACCGACGATGTCGACGGTCCGCCCGGCCACCTCGATCAGATTGGCGTGCTCGTACAGCGCGTCGACGAGACCGGTGATCTCGGCGACCGTCTCCCCCTTGGCCCGCAGCGCCACCACGAACCCGGCGATCTGCGCGTCCGTCGCCTCCCCGCGCATGATCTGGTCCATCGCCCAGAACGTGGCGCCGGCGTCCTGGTCGTGCCCGGACAGCAGCGCGTTCAGCACGGCGGGCCAGGAACGGCCCGCCGCGGTGTCGCCTCCAGCGGGGGTCACAGCGCTCATACGGCCGCTCCTGGGTGTCGTAGACGTGACGTGGAAGAAGGTGAACCCCACCCTATCCAGCCACGAGCACGGCGAAGGGCCCCCGTCCGAAGATCGGACGGGGGCCCTTCGACCGTGGTGTGGCGAAGCGAAGCGATCAGTGGTGGCCGTGGCCGCTCGTGATCTCCTTGTACTCCTCGACGGTCGGCTTGACGATCTGGCTGTCCTCGCCGTAGTAGCCCTTGCTCAGCTTGGCGCGGACCTTCTCCAGGCGGCCGACCTTGCGGGCGACACCGTTCTCGTCGACCGCGGCACCGATCTGGGCCGGCGCGTACTGCTCGTGCGCCGTGAGGGTGTGCAGCTGCTCCTGGCTGAGCGGCTCGTGGACCTCGATGAACTCACCGTGCGGCAGGCGCTTGATGATGCCGGTCTCGCGACCGTGCAGGATCTTGTCCTTGTCCCGGCGCTGCAGGCCGAGGCAGATGCGCTTGGTGACGATGAACGCGAGGACCGGGGCCACGAAGAACGCGATCCGGACGAACCAGGTGATCGAGTTGATCGACAGGTGGAAGTGGGTCGCCCAGAGGTCGTTTCCACCACCGATCAGCAGGACCATGTACCAGGTGATCCACGCGACACCGAAGGCCGTACGGGTCGGCGCGTTGCGCGGGCGGTCCAGGATGTGGTGCTCGCGCTTGTCGCCGGTGACCCAGGACTCGATGAACGGGTAGACCGCGATCGCGACCAGGACCAGCGGGAAGATCACCAGCGGGATGAACACGCCCAGGACGAGCGTGTGGCCCCAGAAGTTGATCTCCCAGCCCGGCATGACACGGATCAGACCCTCGGAGAAGCCCATGTACCAGTCGGGCTGGGCGCCGGTGGAGACCTGGTCCGGGCGGTAGGGGCCCATGGTCCAGATCGGGTTGATCGTGGCGATCGCCGAGATGACCGCGATGACACCGAAGACCAGGAAGAAGAAGCCGCCCGCCTTCGCCATGTACACGGGGAGCAGCGGCATGCCGACGACGTTGTTGTTCGTCTTTCCGGGGCCCGCGAACTGCGTGTGCTTGTGGTAGAAGACCAGGATCAGGTGCGCCACCAGCAGGCCGAGCATGATGCCCGGCAGCAGCAGGATGTGGACCGAGTAGAAGCGGGCCACGAAGTCGCCGCCCGGGAACTCGCCGCCGAAGAGGAAGAACGACAGGTACGTGCCGACGATCGGCACGGACAGGACCGCGCCCTCCATGAAGCGGACACCGGTGCCGGAGAGCAGGTCGTCCGGGAGCGAGTAACCGGTGAAGCCGGTGAACATGCCGAGGACGAACAACAGGAAGCCGAACAGCCAGTTGACCTCACGCGGCTTGCGGAACGCGCCCGTGAAGAACACCCGCATCATGTGCACGAACATGCCGGCGAGGAAGATCAGCGCCGCCCAGTGGTGGATCTGCCGGATCAGCAGACCACCGCGCACCTCGAAGGAGATGTGCATGGTCGAGTTGAACGCCTCGGACATCAGCTGTCCCTGCAGCGGGACGTAGCTGCCGTGGTACTCCACCTCGTTCATCGACGGGTGGAAGAACAGCGTCAGATACACACCCGTGAGGATGATGATGATGAAGCTGTACAGGCAGATCTCACCCAGCATGAACGACCAGTGGTCGGGGAAGATCTTGCGCATGTTGGCCTTGGCCAGGGAGTAGATCCCGAGCCGGCCGTCGGCCCAGTCGGCGACGCGCTCGCCGGCCGGTGCCTTCTCGCGCTTGTCGCGCGCGTCGGTGGTGGTTGCAGTACTCATCCGCGCTCCCAGAAGGCAGGACCGACGGGCTCTTCGAAGTCGCTGACCGCTTCGAGGTAGCCGTCTTCACCGACGGCGATCCTCAGCTGCGGAAGGGCGTGACCCGCGGGGCCGAAGATGACCCGGCCGCCGTCGGCGAGGTCGAAGGTGGACTGGTGGCAGGGGCAGAGCACGTGGTGCGTCTGCTGCTCGTACAGGGAGATCGGGCAGCCCACGTGGGTGCAGATCTTCGAGAACGCCACGATGCCCTCGTGGGACCACTCCAGCTCGCGCTTGTCCTTGATGTCGGCCGGCTGGATCCGGACGATCATCAGGGCGTCCTTGGCGATGTTCTTCTGGAAGTCGTGGTCGTGCTCGCTCAGGCCGTCCGGCATGGCGAAGGTCAGCGACCCGACCGCGACGTCCGAGGGACGCAGCGGCTCGTTGGTGTTCATGTTGACGAGCTTCTTGCCCTTGGCCCAGGTGGTGTGCCGCAGCTTGGTGCCGGGCGCGGGGCCGAGGCCGCCGAGCAGGAAGACACCGGAGAGCGGGAACAGGGCCAGCGCGCCGAACATCGTGGTGCGGATCAGCTTGCGACGGCCGATCACCGACTCCTCGGCGCCGGCCTTGAAGTCGGCCATGACCTTGGCCTTGACCTCGGGCGCGGCCTCGATCGGGTGACGCTCGTCGGCGACCTCGACGTCCGACATCAGCGTGCGGGCCCAGTGGACCGCGCCGGCGCCGATGCAGAACAGCGACAGGCCCAGGGTCATGCCCAGCGCGAAGTTCAGCGCGCTGATGTGACCGATCGGCCAGACGTAGATCGACTTGTCGACGTCGATCACCAGGTACGAGGCGATGAAGGCGACGGTGGCCAGCATCGACACCGTGAACAGCAGGGCGACCGTGCGCTCGGACCGCTTGGCGGCCCGCTCGTCGATGTCCTGGATCCGGTGCTCGTGGGGCGGGAGGCCGGGGTCCGCGAAGGGGTTCTTCTCGTCCGCGACCTTCACCGCGCCGTGCGCGTCCTGCTCGGAGGGCAGGTTCTCTTCTGGAATCTCTTGGCTACTCATGACTTCTTGGCCTTTGCGGTCCGGGCGGCGACCCACACGGCGACGGCGATCAGCGAACCGAGTCCGAAGACCCAGCCGAAGAGGCCCTCGCTGACGGGACCGAGTCCGCCGAGGCTGAGGCCACCGGGCTCCACGGTCTCGCCGCTGTTGACCGCTTCGAGGTACGCGATGATGTCCTTCTTGTTCTCTTCCGTCAGCGTGGTGTCGGGGAAGGACGGCATGTTCTGCGGGCCGGTCTGCATGGCCTCGTAGATGTGCTTCGGGTCGACACCCTCAAGGCTCGGCGCGTACTTGCCCTCGGACAGCGCACCGCCCTTGCCGGTGAAGTTGTGGCACTGAGCGCAGTTGGTCCGGAACAGCTCGCCGCCCTCGGCGATGTCCGCGCCCTCGGGGTCGTACTCGTTCTCGGTCGGGATCTCCGGGCCTGCGCCCAGCGACGAGATGTAGGCCGCGAGCTGGTCGATCTCGGCCTGCGAGTAGATGACCTTCTTCTTCGGGACCTGCGCGCCAGGCTGCTGGGCCGGCATCCGGCCGGTGCCGACCTGGAAGTCGACGGCCGCCGCGCCCACACCCACCAGGGACGGACCGTCGGTGGTGCCCTGACCGCCGGTGCCGTGGCAGCTGGCGCAGCCTACGGCGTAGAGCTTCTTGCCCTCCTCGATGGTGAGGGTCTGGGCGGTTTCATCGGCCTGCGCCTTTTCCGCGGGGGCGAAGGCGGTGTAGAGCCCCGCGCAGGCCGCCAGCGCGATGAATAGGACGACGACCGCCGCCAGCGGATGGCGTCGTCGTGCGGAGAGCTTTTTCACGGATTACCCCGGTGTCAGGATCTTCTGCGTCGGTGCTTCTGGAAGGGTCGTTCTCGGTGCGTGGCAGGCGTACGGTCGGTCCGCCCGCCCGTCCGCCGATCTACTTGATCATGTAGATCGTGGCGAAGAGGCCGATCCAGACGACATCGACGAAGTGCCAGTAGTAGGACACGACGATGGCCGCGGTCGCCTGCTCGTGGGTGAACCTCTTGGCCGCGTAGGTGCGTCCGAGGACCAGCAGGAAGGCGATGAGACCGCCCGTCACGTGCAGGCCGTGGAAGCCGGTGGTCAGATAGAACACCGAGCCGTACGGGTCGGACGAGAGCGACAGGCCCTCGTGCTTGACCAGCTCGGTGTACTCGAAGACCTGGCCGCCGATGAAGATCGCACCCATCACGAACGTGACGATGAACCACATCCGGAGTTTCTTCACGTCCCCGCGCTCGGCGGCGAAGACGCCGAGCTGGCAGGTGAGGGAGGAGAGCACCAGGATCGTGGTGTTGGTCGCCGAGAACGGGAAGTTCAGGGTGTCGGCCTTCTCCGTCCAGAACTCCGGACCGGTCACCGATCGCAGGGTGAAGTACATCGCGAAGAGGGCCGCGAAGAACATCAGCTCGGAACTCAACCAGATGATGGTTCCGACGCTGGTGAGGTTCGGCCGGTTGACCGACGGGTGCGCGTGCCCGGTTTCTACTGTCGTTGCTGTCGCCACGACCGACATTATGTCGGTCGCTTATCCCGCCCTCACTCCGGGGGGTGCCGTTCGGAGTGTTGCTCCCTGTCGTACCGGTGCTGACGTGGTGTTCGAGGGAGTAGCATCCGCGCATCGGGCCTGTCCTTAAGACGCTGACGTCACGGAGGAACAATGCAGCCGACCGCCACGGTGCTGGTCTACAGCGACGACTCCAACACCCGCGAACAAGTTCGGTTGGCGACGGGGCGCCGTCCGGCGCCGGACGTTCCCCAGGTGGAGTTCCTGGAGTGCGCGACCCCCGCCGCCGTCATCAAGGAGCTGGACCGGGGCGGGATCGATGTCTGTGTCCTGGACGGCGAGGCCGCGCCCATGGGGGGCATGGGGGTGTGCCGGCAGATCAAGGACGAGATCTTCGAGTGCCCGCCCGCGCTGGTGCTGATCGGACGGCCGCAGGACGCGTGGCTGGCGACCTGGAGCCGGGCCGACGCGGCGGTGACCCTGCCGGTGGATCCGGTGGAGTTCGCGGCGGCCCTGGCTTCCCTGCTGCGCAGCAGGCAGGCGCTGAGCGCCTAGGAGTGGGTGCCTAGACCGACTCGGGCCTCAGGCGAGCCTGTACCTGGGGCCCCGGTACCTCCTCGGTGCCGCCGACCAGGGCGCTGCCCTCGCGCCAGTTCTTCCAGTCGAGGTTCCAGTCGCCGTAGCCGTTGCCGAAGGGGGCCATGGTGTCGCCGGCCGAGTTGACGACCTCGACGATGTCACCCTCGTTGATGGTGTCGTAGAACCAGGCGGCGTTGCCCATGCTCATGCCGGTGCAGCCGTGGCTGACGTTGGCGTAACCCTGGGAGCCGGTGGACCAGGGGGCGGCGTGGACGTACTCGCCGCTGTTGGTGACCCTGACGGAGTGGTGCACGGTCAGGTCGTAGAAGTCGGACGCGCCTATGCTGGCGCTGGTCATCCGTACGGTGCCTTCCTTGGCCAGTACGACCTTGACCCCGTTGCGGGTGTCGTAGCCGGGCATGCCGGTGGTGACCGGTATCTGCTTGACGACCTCGTCGTTCTTGTACACGGTCATCTGGTGCGAGGCGGCGTCGGTGACGGCGACTATCTTGGCGCCGGTCGTCAGCGTGAGGGGCTCGGCCTTCCCGCCCCAGAGCCGGTCGCCTATCTTCAGGCCCTCCAGGTTGCTGTGCACCCGGACCGTGGCGTCGGCGGGCCAGTACTCCTTCGGGCGGTAGTGGAGCTTCTTGTCGTCCACCCAGTGCCAGGCACCGTCCGCGGCGGGGGTGGAGTCCACCTTGAGGGCGCGTTCGACGACGGCCCGGGCCGCCTTGTCCTTGACCGGCCGGCTCAGTTCGGCGGTGACGGGCTGGCCGACGCCGTACCTGCCCTCCTCGGGGCCGAAGGTGACGTTCAGGCGCTTCTTGGTGAGGGGGCGGCCGGTGTCGAAGGCGAGGGTCTCGCGGCCGGGGGCGCCGTCCTCGTCCTCGGTGCTCACACGGACCGTGTAACGGGCGTTGGCGGCGAGCGGCGAGGTGGAGTGCCAGCGGCCTCCGTCGGCGGAGAGTTCGCCCGCCACGAAGCGTCCTGCGGCGTCCACGGCGGTGACGTCGGTGATGCGGCTGTCGTCCTCGGCGGTGACTTCCAGCGGCTTGTCGGGGTCGGCCTTCTCGCCGTCCCCGCTCGGGGTGTTGAACGAGACGTGGTCGGCCGCGTCGTAGGGCGTGCCCGACAGCGGGTGGCCCCCGGAACCGCAGGCGGTGACGCCCGCTCCCAGGGAGACCACCAGCAGGGTGCAGCCGGCGACCGTGCGGTTACGGGGTGAGTTGTTCATGGGTTCAACGTAGGAACGCCCGTCGGGCGTGGCGCGTCGGGTGGGCCGACCGGGCTACGTCCGGTGCGGCGAACGGGGGAAGCCCGGACCCCCTGTCGGAGTGTCCGGGCTTCCGTGTGCTCGGCGCGTGGTACCGCCGCGCGTTACTGGTTCTGGTTCTCGCCGCGGTAGTACTCGAAGACCCAGCCCCACAGGCCGATCATGATGATCGGGGCGGAGAAGTACAGCAGCCACCAGCCGAAGACGACGCCCATGAAGGCGAGCGCGCCGCCCACGCCGAGGGCGAGGGGCTGCCAGCTGTGCGGGCTGAAGAAGCCCAGCTCACCGGCGTCGTCCGCGACGTCGGCCTCCTTGTTGTCCTGTGCGCCCACGTCGACCCGCCGGGCCGTGAAGGCCAGGTAGTAGCCGACCATGATGCACAGGCCGAAGGCCAGGAACAGCGCCGTGGTGCCGGCGGGCTCCTTCGACCAGACGCCGTAGACGATCGCCATGGCCAGCACGAAGACTGCCAGCCAGATGAACATCTTGCCTTGGACCTTCACTTGCCGGCCTCCTTGCCGCTGGCCGCGAGCTCGGCCGCCGGGCCGCCGTGCGCGAGCTGTTCGAGCGCGGCGATCTCCGGGTGGTGCAGGTCGAACGCCGGGGACTCACTGCGGATCCGCGGCAGGGTGAGGAAGTTGTGCCGCGGCGGCGGGCAGGAGGTCGCCCACTCCAGCGAACGGCCGTAGCCCCACGGGTCGTCGACCTCGACCTTCTTGCCGTACTTGGCCGTCTTCCACACGTTGTAGAGGAACGGCAGGATCGACAGACCGAGGACGAACGAGGCGATCGTGGAGATCGTGTTCAGCGCGGTGAAGCCGTCGGCCGCGAGATAGTCCGCGTACCGGCGCGGCATGCCCTCGGCGCCCAGCCAGTGCTGGACGAGGAACGTGCCGTGGAAGCCGATGAACAGCGTCCAGAAGGTGATCTTGCCGAGGCGCTCGTCGAGCATCTTGCCGGTCATCTTCGGCCACCAGAAGTGGAAGCCGGAGAACATCGCGAAGACGACGGTGCCGAACACCACGTAGTGGAAGTGCGCCACCACGAAGTAGGAGTCCGAGACGTGGAAGTCCATCGGCGGCGAGGCCAGGATGACACCGGTCAGACCACCGAAGGTGAAGGTGATCAGGAAGCCGGTCGCCCAGAGCATCGGTGTCTCGAAGGACAGCGAGCCCTTCCACATCGTTCCGATCCAGTTGAAGAACTTCACGCCGGTCGGTACGGCGATGAGGAACGTCATGAAGGAGAAGAACGGTAGGAGCACGCCACCGGTGACGTACATGTGGTGGGCCCACACCGTCACCGAGAGGCCGGCGATCGCGATGGTCGCGCCGATCAGACCCATGTAGCCGAACATCGGCTTGCGGGAGAAGACCGGGATGACCTCGGAGATGATGCCGAAGAACGGCAGCGCGATGATGTACACCTCTGGATGGCCGAAGAACCAGAAGAGGTGTTGCCAGAGCAAGGCGCCGCCGTTGGCCGCGTCGAAGACATGCGCACCGAACTTGCGGTCCGCCTCCAGGGCGAACAGCGCGGCCGCGAGGACCGGGAAGGCGAGCAGGACCAGGACGGCGGTCAGCAGCACGTTCCACACGAAGATCGGCATGCGGAACATCGTCATGCCGGGTGCGCGCATGCAGATGATCGTGGTGATGAAGTTGACCGCGCCGAGGATGGTGCCGAAGCCGGAGAAGGCCAGACCCATGATCCACATGTCGGCGCCGATACCCGGGCTGCGGACCGCGTCGGACAGCGGGCTGTAGGCGAACCAGCCGAAGTCGGCCGCGCCCTGCGGGGTGAGGAAGCCACCGACCGCGATGAGGGAGCCGAAGAGGTACAGCCAGTACGCGAACATGTTCAGCCGCGGGAACGCCACGTCGGGCGCGCCGATCTGCAGCGGCATGATCCAGTTGGTGAAACCGGCGAACAGCGGCGTCGCGAACATCAGCAGCATGATCGTGCCGTGCATCGTGAACGCCTGGTTGAACTGCTCGTTCGACATGATCTGCGTGCCCGGGCGGGCGAGTTCGGCGCGCATGAAGAGCGCCATCACGCCGCCGATGCAGAAGAACGCGAACGACGTGACCAGGTACAGCGTGCCGATCGTCTTGTGGTCGGTGGTCGTCAGCCACTTCACCACGACGTTACCGGGCTGCTTGCGCCGGACGGGCAGCTCGTCTTCGTACGAGCCCTCGGCGGCTGCGGCACCCTGAGGTTCGTCGATGATGCTCACAGTTGGTTCGTCTCCCGGTTCTTCTCGTGGCTCGTCTGCTCAATGCCGGCCGGGACGTAACCGGTCTGGCCCTTCTCCACGAGCGACTTGAGGTGCTCCTCGTAGCGCTCCTGGGAGACGACCTTCACGTTGAAGAGCATCCGAGAGTGGTCCACGCCGCACAGTTCGGCGCACTTGCCCAGGAAGGTGCCCTCCTGGTTGGGGGTCACCTGGAAGGCGTTGGTGTGGCCCGGGATGACGTCCTGCTTCATCAGGAACGGCACCACCCAGAAGGAGTGGATGACGTCACGCGAGGTGAGGACGAAGCGGACCGTCTTGCCCTCAGGGAGCCAGAGGGTCGGGCCGGGGTTGCCGGTCTGCGGGTTCTTGTCGCCAGGAGTGCCGCAGGTGTAGACACCGCCGGCGTTCGCCGGGAAGTCCTTCTTGAACCGGTCCGGGATGGCGGCCAGGTTCTCGTCGGTCTTCGCGTCGCCCGTCGAGCCCTCGACGTTCTCCACGTAGTTGAAGCACCAGCTCCACTGGAAGCCGACCACGTTGACCGTGAGGTCGGGCTTCTTCGACGTGTCGAGGAGCTTCGACTCGTCGCGGGCGGTGAAGTAGAAGAGCACCGAGACGATGATCAGCGGGACGACCGTGTACAGCGCCTCGATGGGCATGTTGTACCGGGTCTGTGGGGGAACTTCGACCTTGGTGCGGCTGCGCCTGTGGAAGAAAGCACTCCACAGGATCAGGCCCCACACCAGCACGCCCGTGGCGAGCGCGGCCGCCCACGACCCCTGCCACAGGGAGAGGATCCGAGGAGCCTCTTCCGTGGTCGGGGTGGGCATGCCCAGGCGGGGGAAGTCCTCCCATGTGCAACCGGTGGCGGTCGCCAGGACCAGGCCTGCGGTCATCGCCTGCAGCAGCTTCCGCCGCATCGGGCGCCGCGGCATGGGGGTACCACCCACGCCGTTAAGGCAGTGGGGGAGGTCGGAGCCGTTGGGACTCACGTAGCGCCTTCCCGAGAGTCTCGCCCGCGCGGTATGGCTGCGGCCTTCTCGCTGGTCGGTCGCCGCCCTGCGTCGGGCAGGGGTTTGGATGTTTATGCGGACCAAACCCTACTGGACGCGATTTGGGGTCGCGCGGGGAGGGGGTCCCAACGCGCCGGGGGTCACGCCGGGCGCCTAATAGCTCGGGGGTTCGGGTGATTTGGCGGGTGCGGGATGTTTGTGGTTGCTCGCGCAGTTCCCCGCGCCCCTTTGTTGTCGGCCCGAGGCTTTAGCGTTGCCCTGTGGGCTACTTCGACTCTGCATCCTCCGCTCCCCTTCATCCCGTCGCGCGGCAGGCGTTGCTGGCGTCGCTGGACGAAGGGTGGGCCGATCCCGCGCGGTTGTACCGGGAGGGGCGGCGGGCGCGGCTGTTGCTGGACGCGGCGCGGGAGGCCGCCGCCGAGGCGGTCGGGTGCCGGGCGGACGAGCTGGTCTTCACCGCGTCGGGGACGCGGGCGGTGCACTCCGGGGTCGCCGGGGTGCTGGCCGGGCGGCGGCGGGTGGGGCGTCACCTGATCGTGTCGGCCGTCGAACACTCTTCGGTGCTGCACACGGCGGAGGCGCACGAGGCCGGCGGCGGGTCGGTCACCCAAGTGGCGGTGGACCGCGCGGGATCGGTGGCCGCGTCCGCGTACGCCGATGCCCTGCGCCCCGACACCGCGCTCGCCTGTCTGCAGTCCGCCAACCACGAGGTGGGGACCGAGCAGCCGGTGGCCGAGGTGGCGGAGGCGTGCCGGGCGGCCGGGGTGCCGCTGCTGGTGGACGCGGCGCAGTCGCTCGGGTGGGGGCGGGTGCGCGGCGAGTGGTCGGTGTTGACCGCGAGTGCCCATAAATGGGGTGGTCCGTCCGGGGTCGGACTGCTCGTCGTACGCAAGGGTGTGCGGTTCGCGGCGCAGGGGCCCGCCGACGAGCGGGAGTCGGGGCGGGCCTCCGGCTTCGAGAACATCCCGGCGATCGTGGCGGCCGCCGCCTCGCTGCGGGCCGTACGGGCGGACGCGGACGCGGAGGCGGTACGGCTGCGGGAGTTGACGCAGCGGATCCGGACGCGGGTGCCGTCGCTGGTGCCCGATGTGGAGGTGGTGGGCGACCCGGAGCGCCGGCTGCCGGGGATCGTCACCTTCTCCTGTCTCTATGTCGACGGGGAGACACTGCTGCACGAGCTGGACCGCGAGGGCTTCTCCGTCTCCTCCGGTTCCTCCTGTACGAGCAGCACGCTGACGCCCAGCCATGTGCTGCGGGCCATGGGGGTGCTGAGCGAGGGGAACGTGCGGGTGTCGCTGCCGATGGGCGCGGCCGAGGCCGACGTCGAACGGTTCCTCTCCGTGCTGCCGGGGACGGTCGCGGCGGTGCGGGAGAAGCTCGGGGCACCGGCCCCCGCGACCGTCGTGCGCGAGGACGCCCTGATCGTGGACGCCCTCGGCAAGCGCTGTCCGATCCCCGTCATCGAGCTGGCCAAGGTCATCGGTGACGTACCCGTCGGCGGCACGGTCCGCGTCCTCTCCGACGACGAGGCGGCCCGCCTGGACATCCCGGCGTGGTGCGAGATGCGGGGCCAGGAGTATGTGGGGGAAGAGCCGGCGGAGCGGGGTTCGGCGTATGTGGTGCGCCGGGTGAGCTGACGAGCACCCCGCGCCCCTGGCTTTTCAGGGGCGCGGGGAACTGCGCGACCAGTGTGGTCGCCCCGGTTCCGTCAGCCCAGATGCTTCTTCACTTCCGCCGCCGCCTCGTCGCCGTACGCCTTCTCGAACCGGTCCATGAAGTGCGCCCGGCGCAACGCGTACTCCTGCGTGCCCACCGTCTCGATGACCAGCGTGGCGAGCATGCAGCCGACCTGCGCCGCCCGCTCCAGCGAGACACCCCAGGCCAGGCCCGAGAGGAAGCCCGCGCGGAACGCGTCGCCGACGCCCGTGGGCTCGACCTTGCGCTCCTCCTCGGGGCAGCCGACCTCGATCGGGTCCTCGCCGGCCCGCTCGATCCGGACGCCCCGCGCGCCGAGGGTGGTGACCCGGTGGCCGACCCGGCCGAGGATCTCCTCGTCGGACCAGCCGGTCTTGGACTCGATGAGGCCCTTCTCGTACTCGTTGGAGAACAGGTACGTCGCGCCGTCCAGCAGTATCCGGATCTCGTCGCCGTCCATGCGGGCGATCTGCTGGGAGAAGTCCGCGGCGAACGGGATGTTCCGGGAGCGGCACTCCTCGGTGTGGCGGAGCATGCCCTCCGGGTCGTCCGCGCCGATGAGGACGAGGTCGAGGCCGCCGACGCGGTCGGCGACGGTCTTCAGCTCGATGAGCCGGGCCTCGCTCATCGCGCCGGTGTAGAAGGAGCCGATCTGGTTGTGGTCGGCGTCCGTGGTGCACACGAAACGGGCCGTGTGCAGCGTCTCGGAGATGCGGACGGAGGCGGTGTCCACCCCGTGCCGGTCGAGCCACGCGCGGTACTCGTGGAAGTCGGAGCCCGCCGCGCCGACCAGGATCGGGCGGGTGCCGAGCTGTCCCATGCCGAACGCGATGTTCGCGCCGACACCGCCCCGGCGTACGTCGAGCTGGTCCACGAGGAAGGAGAGGGAGACCGTGTGCAGCTGGTCCGCGACGAGTTGGTCGGCGAAGCGGCCCGGGAAGGTCATCAGATGGTCGGTGGCGATGGAGCCGGAGACTGCGATACGCACGGCGAGGACACGCTCCTGCGAAGGGAGAGGGGATTGACAGTTCACGCTACCGGGTCGTCCGCGTGCTCTGAAGCAGGCGAAACTACCCGATAGTAGGTCTTTCTTCGTGGGGTTTCCGGTGCGTACGGTGCCGTTATGACGAACCCCAAGATCCACGGCACCGTCCCGTTCGACCAGGACGGCGGCCTCGCGGCGCTGCGTGGCGACTGCGCGCGGATGGTTCCGCACTGGGCGGCCCCCGCGAAGGTCATTACGGCTCCGGTGTCTCCTTCGCTCATTCACGGGGTGACGGTGCCGGTGACGTCCGCGCGGCTGGTGGACGCGATGCCGGTGTACGGCGGCTGAGGGAACCGTCGGCTCCTCCGCCGCGTCCCATCGCCGTCCCCCGTATAGGGGAGGCGGTGTACGACCTGCCGAAGGAGCGATGCGGTGAACCCCGAGCGACCCGACACCCCCGAGAACCCGGACGAGGGCCCCGGGCCCGACGCCACCGAGGAGCTCAGGGCTGCCGAGGACGACGCCACCGGGGACGACGCCGACGGGACCGCCGCGGCCGGCGAGGCCGAGGCGGATGAGTCCGCGGAGGCCGAGGAGTCCGCAGCGACCGGTGAGCCGGACGAGGCCAAGGCCGGTGAGCGCGACGAGGTGGTGGCGGAGGCCGGTGCCGGCGCCGGTGCCGTCGACGAGGGTGCCGACGCCGGTGAGGTCGTGGCTGTCGGCGGGGCCGGGCGTCCGCGCCGGCGGCGCTCCCGGGTGGCCGTCGCCTCCGTGGCCGCCGCCGTGCTGCTGGTCGGGGGCGGTGGGGCACTGCTCGCCTCGACCTCGTCCGGCGGATCCGGCGGTGGAGGGGGATCGGCCGCGCCCGGTGGCGACGGCACTCCCCCGCCGCTCGCGCTGGACGGCTGGACCGACGGCGGTTCGAACGGCATCGCGCCCGGTGAGCCGGACCCCGGCGGGGTGACCTACCGCGCGGACGGCGAACTGCCCGACGGCCCCGGTTCCGCTCCCGTGTACCGCGTCGAGGGCCGGGTGACGGCCGCCGAGGTCACACGGCTCGCGAAGGCGCTCGGGGTGGAGGGCACCCCCACGGCCGAGGGCGACGCCTGGCAGGTGGGGGCGGCCGGGGACGGTTCGGGGCCGATGCTGCGGGTCACCAGGCAGGCGCCGGGGGCCTGGACGTTCAACCGCTACACGCCGGGCGGCGACAACTGCCAGAAGGTGGACGTCTGCGCCTCCGGCACGGCCGAGGGCGGCGACCCGGTGAGCGAGGCGGCGGCGAGGAAGGCCGCGGCGCCGGTGCTCAAGGCCGTCGGGCAGGACGACGCCAAGCTCGACGCCGGCCAGCTCATGGGCGCCGTCCGGGTGGTGAACGCGGACCCCGAGGTCGGCGGACTGCCCACGCACGGCTGGACCACCGGCGTCCAGATCGGCGCCGACGGCCAGGTGGTCGGCGGCAGCGGCAACCTGAAGTCGCCGGTGAAGGGCGACACGTATCCCGTCGTGGACGCGGAGCGGGCGCTGGAGCTGCTGAACAGCCCGGGTCAGGGCGTCGGCACCGGGCGCGGCGGCATCGGCGGCTGCACGGGCCCTGTACCGCTGGAGGGCGAGAACGGGATCGGCCCGGCCGGGGAGAGCGCGACGGCCGGGGCGGAGGAGACGCCGTGCGAGCGGATGACCGCGCTGCCGAAGCCGGAGCCGGTCACCGTCGAGAAGGCGGTGTTCGGGCTGGCCTCGCACCAGGTGGACGGCCGCCCGGCGCTGGTGCCGTCCTGGATGTTCGAGGTACGGCCGACGGGGGCCGGGGACACCTACACGGTGACGCGTCCGGCGGTCGACCCGGAGTATCTGGCCTCCCCCGAGCCCCGCTCGGAGCCGACCGGGAAGCCCCGCGTGCCGGGTGACACCCCGTCCACCGGTCCGGACTCGCGCGATGTGGAGGTGCAGGGCTACTCGGTCGACGGCGACGAGCTGACCGTGACCTTCTGGGGCGGGGTGTGCGGCGACTACAGCGCCTCGGTGAGCGAGGGGCCGGGCGAGGTGACGGTCACCGTGACCGACACCCCCTGGGAGGGCAAGGTCTGCATCATGATCGCCAAGGCGATGGAGCGGACGGTCCGGCTGGACGAGCCGCTGGGCGACCGGAAGGTGGTCGGGTCGGACGGCGAGGTGATCCCGAAGGGCGGGATCACGGAGCTGGAGCCGCGGTAGGCCGGGGCCTCCCGTTCCCGGGCATACGAAGGCGGCGTCCCCCTCGGAGGGGGACGCCGCCTTCGTCGTACCCGTGTGTCGCGCGAACGCGTACCGCCGACGCGCGGGCGGGACCCTAGTTGAAGGAGTCGCCGCAGGCGCAGGAGCCCGTCGCGTTCGGGTTGTCGATGGTGAAGCCCTGCTTCTCGATGGTGTCGACGAAGTCGATGGTGGCGCCGCCCAGGTACGGGGCGCTCATACGGTCGGTGACGACCTTCACACCGTCGAAGTCCTTCTCCACGTCGCCGTCGAGCGAGCGCTCGTCGAAGAAGAGCTGGTAGCGCAGGCCGGAGCAGCCGCCGGGCTGAACGGCGACGCGCAGCGCCAGGTCGTCACGGCCTTCCTGGTCGAGCAGGGCCCTGACCTTGGCCGCGGCGGCGTCGGTCACGATGATGCCGTCGGTGACGGTGCCGGTCTCGTCCGATACGGACATCTACATCTCTCCCGGGTTGTACGGAGACTGCTTGCCGACGATGGCAACCGCCGGAGTCCCGGATTCATTCCGGGCCGCGCGGAATTTCGTGCGCGTCTCTCTTCATGCTCGCACATGGCCGGTGGAACCCGGCCATGTGCGGGGGAACGCGTACCGGCCTCGGCAGCCGGGATTCACGTCACATCGACGCTATGGCCATCGTCAACATGACGTGAAGCGGTTATCATAGATAACGTCAATTCGACGAAAAGGATAGCCCGCCATGTCCCAGACCCAGGAGCTCGACGTACAGCCGACGCCCCTCGCCCTGCTGCTGCTCGGCCGTGAGGCCGACCCGAGGAGCGAGCGGGGTGTCGAGTGCCCGGGCGACCTCCCCTCCCCGTCCGACCCCGACCTGGTGGAGCGCGCCCGCGCGGCCAAGGAGAAGCTCGGGGACAAGGTCTTCGTGCTCGGCCACCACTACCAGCGCGACGAGGTCATCCAGTTCGCGGACGTCACCGGCGACTCCTTCAAGCTGGCCCGGGACGCGGCGGCGCGGCCCGAGGCGGAGTACATCGTGTTCTGCGGTGTGCACTTCATGGCCGAGTCCGCGGACATCCTCACCGGCGACGAGCAGAAGGTCGTCCTGCCCGACCTGGCCGCCGGCTGCTCGATGGCCGACATGGCGACGGCCGAGCAGGTCGCCGAGTGCTGGGACGTGCTGACCGAGGCCGGCATAGCCGAGCAGGTCGTGCCCGTCTCGTACATGAACTCCTCGGCCGACATCAAGGCCTTCACCGGCAAGCACGGCGGCACGATCTGCACCTCGTCGAACGCGAAGCGGGCCCTGGACTGGGCCTTCGAGCAGGGTGAGAAGGTGCTGTTCCTGCCGGACCAGCACCTCGGGCGCAACACCGCCGTACGGGACATGGGCATGTCGCTCGACGACTGCGTCCTCTACAACCCGCACAAGCCGAACGGCGGCCTGACCGTCGAGCAGCTGCGGGCCGCGAAGATGATCCTGTGGCGGGGCCACTGCTCGGTGCACGGCCGCTTCAGCCTGCAGTCCGTGAACGACGTACGCGAGCGGATCCCGGGCGTCAACGTGCTGGTCCACCCCGAGTGCAAGCACGAGGTCGTGGCGGCGGCGGACCACGTCGGCTCGACCGAGTACATCATCAAGGCGCTGGAGGCGGCGCCCGCCGGTTCCAAGTGGGCCATCGGCACCGAGCTGAACCTGGTGCGGCGGCTGGCGAACCGTTTCGCGCCCGAGGGCAAGGAGATCGTCTTCCTCGACCGCACGGTCTGCTTCTGCTCCACGATGAACCGCATCGACCTGCCCCACCTGGTGTGGACCCTGGAGTCCCTCGCCGAGGGCAACCTGGTCAACCGCATCGAGGTCGACAAGGAGACCGAGGCGTTCGCGAAGCTGGCGCTGGAGCGGATGCTCGCGCTGCCGTAGCCCGCGGCCCCCGTCCCGCGCTCACCCCGACACGGGCTCCCGGTCGGGGTGGGCGGGGTCGAGGGAGAACAGGGTACCGTCGGGGACGGCCACGAACAGCGCTCCCTCGTGGGGCAGCGTCCAGGGAGCGGCGCCCTGAAAGGGCCAGGTCGGCGTGGCACGGGGCAGCGTCTCCCACAGCAGGGTGCCCTTGACCCGGTCGAGGGCCGCGACCCGGCCGGTGGTGCTGGCCAGGTAGACGGTGCCCGACGCGGCGTCGTACCCGGGCGCGCCCGGCCGTTCCAGGCTGGTCCGGGTCCGCCACAGCAGTTCGCCCGTGTGCGGGGACACGGCGGTCACCTGGCCGCCGGAGCGGGTGAACACCAGCACGTCGCCCGCCAGGGCCGCCCGGCCGCGCCCGTACTCGCCCTTGCCGCCGGGCTTGGTCGTCACCCGGTTCCCGGTCTCCAGGTCCAGGAGCAGGATCGTCTCGTACGCCGGGTCGCTGCCGGGGGTGGCGTCGGTGTTCTCGGTGTGCTCGGTGTTCTCCACGACCAGGACCAGGTCTCCCTGCCGCACGCCGAGCAGGACGCTGTTCAGCGGCACCTTCACGGTCCTGGCCGAGCCGTCGGCGCGGTCCACGACCAGGACCCGGGACTCCGGGTTCGCCGCCTTGGCCTCCCGGGTCACCGGCCGGCAGTGCGCGTAGGTGCCCGCCCCGGCGGTGGTGAACGCGCAGGCGTGGCCGACCGGCATCGGCAGGGACCAGCGCTCGGCGCCCGTCCGCGGTGACCGGGCCGTGACCGTCACACCGTCGGGTTCGGGCACGAGGACGAGGTCGCCGGTGAGCGCCGGGTCGATCTCGTTGCTGTTCGTCCGCCGGGTCCACAGCCGCTCCCCGGTGTCCGCGTCGAGGGCGACGAGATCGACCGGGTCCACCACGGGTTCACCGCTGAAGACGGTCTGCCGCACGAGGACGGTGCCGTCCCGGACTCCGAGGACCGAGGCGTAGTACCGGTCCCGCGCGTGGCCGGCCGGTGCGAGGTCGGCCCGCCAGACGATTTTTCCGGTCCCGCTGTCGACGCGGACCGGGAGGACTCCGTCGCCCCCGCAGTAGACGGCGTTCCCGTGCGCCTGGCAGGAGGGCGCGCCGCCGGTGTTGCCGTCGTTCACCGCGAGCGGCTGCCGGGTGCCCGCCGGGCCCTTCGCGAACACCGTCGTCTGCCAGGGCCGCCAGCCGTCGGGCGGGGCCGTCCAGCGGGAGGTCGAGGTCGGCTTCGGTGCCGCCGTGTCGGTGGTGTCCGTGTCGCCCGGTCCCAGCAGATAGGCGGTCAGCCCGAGGACCAGGGCGCCCGCGGTGCCGGTGACGGCGAGCAGTTGCCGGACCCGGCGCCGGCGGGCGGGCCGCGGGGCCGGTCCGGGGTCCGTCGCGGGGGCCGGGCGGGGCTCCGCGGTGGACGCCGGGCGGGGCTCGGTCGCGACGTCCTCGGTGTCCGTGCGCGGTGCCGCCGCCGGGAGGTCGTCCGGCCCCGGTTCGGGCAGGACGGCCGCGAACTCCCGGGCCAGCTCGTCGAGTCCGGGCCGGTCGGCGGCGTCCTTGGCCAGACAGCGTTCCAGGATCGCGCGCAGCGGAGCGTCCACGCCGTCCAGCACGGGTTCGTCGTGGACCACCCGGTAGGCCGTCAGATAGGGGCTGTCCGCGTCGAAGGGGCCCCGTCCGGTGAGGGCGTACACCAGCAGGGTGCCGAGCGAGAAGACGTCCGAGGACGGGCCGGCGGTGCGGGCGTCGGTGAGCTGTTCCGGGGACATGAACGGCGGGGTGCCGATCATCTGTCCGGTCTCGGTCAGGCTGAGGTTCTCCGCCGCGCGGGAGATGCCGAAGTCGATGACGCGGGGGCCGTCGTCCGCGATCAGGACGTTGGCCGGCTTCAGGTCCCGGTGCACCACACCGGCCCGGTGGATCTCCCGCAGCGCCTCGACGAGCCCCAGCGCGAGGGGGCGCAGCGCACCGGCGCGGAGCGGGCCCCGGTCGCGGATCAGCTGGGCGAGGGAGCGGCCGGGCACGTACTGGGTCGCCATCCAGGGGCGTACGGCCTCCGGGTCGGCGTCCACGACCGGGGCGGTGAAGGCTCCGCTGACCTTGCGGACGGCCTCGATCTCCTGCCGGAACCGGGCGCGGAAGACGGGGTCCTGCGCGTACTGGGCGTGCACCACCTTCACGGCGACCTCGCGGCCGGAACGCGCTCTGGCCCGGTAGACGACGCCCATACCGCCGTTGCCGAGCCGGTCGACCACTTTGTACCCGCCGACCGATCTCGGGTCGTCGCTGTGCAGGGCCACGCCCGGGTCCTTCCCCCGCGAACCAGTTCGAGGCACAGGATACGTAATGACGGATCACGGGCGCCGGTGCACGGACGGCGGTACGCGCACGGCGCAACGCGAACGGCCGGGTCCCGAACGCCTCGCGTTCGGGACCCGGCCGCCGCCGGCCTCGGGAGGTCAGACCCCGGCGGGCTCCGGCTCCTGCGACTGCTCGGTGGGGGCGGGTGCCGCGCCGGCCCGCTTCAGGGCCTTCTTCTTCGCCCGGCGCTCCTTGCGGATCTCGATCATCGTGTAGAGGGTCGGGACCAGCAGCAGGGTCAGCAGCGTCGACGTGATCAGACCGCCGATGACGACCACGGCCAGCGGCTGGGCGATGAAGCCGCCCTCGCCGGTGATGCCGAGGGCCATGGGCAGCAGCGCGAAGATCGTCGCCAGTGCCGTCATCAGGATCGGGCGCAGCCGGTGGCGACCGCCCTCGATGACCGCCTCGACGGTGCCGTAGCCCTGGCGGCGGTACTGGTTGATCAGGTCGATCAGCACGATCGCGTTGGTCACCACGATGCCGATCAGCATCAGCATGCCGATCATCGCGGGGACACCCATCGGCGTACCGGTGAGGATCAGCAGGCCGATCGCGCCGGTGGCCGCGAACGGGATGGAGACCAGCAGGATCAGCGGCTGGACCAGGGACCGGAAGGTCGCGACCAGCAGCATGAAGACGATCGCGATCGCCGCGAGCATCGCGAGGCCGAGGGAGGCGAAGGCCTCGTCCTGGTCCTCGGAGACACCGCCGATGGACGCGGTGGCGCCCTCGGGCAGCTTGAGGGCGTCCAGCTTGGCGGTGAGGTCGGTGCTGACCGCGCCGGTGTTGTCGCCCTTGGGCTTCGCCGTGATCGTCGCGGCCCGCTGGCCGTCGATCCGGGTCATGGCGACCGGGCCGTCCACCAGCTCGACGTCCGCGATGTCATCCAGCTTCACCGCGCCCAGCGGCAGGTCCCGCAGCTCCTTCAGGGTCTCGGCGGGCTTCGCCGACCTGATGACGATGTCCCGCTCGGTGTCGTCGAGGATCGCCCGGCCGCTCGTCGTACCGCGTACGGCCTGGGAGACGGCCGCGCCGAGGGTCTGGTCGTCGAAGCCGGCCGCGGCGGCCTTGTCGGTGGCCTTCACCGAGATCCGGGGCACGCTCTGGGACAGGTCGCTGGTGACGTCGGTGACGTTGTCCATCGTGGAGACCGCGTCCCGGACCTGCTCCGCGGCCTTGCGCAGCACGGCGGCGTCGGCGGCCTTCACGACCACGCTGAGGTCCTGGCTGCCGAAGGCGTCGCCGACCGCGACGGTCGTCGTCCCGATGCCGGAGAGCCCGGCGAGGCCCTTCTCGACGGTGTCCTGGACACCGGCGGCGTCGGCCGAGTCGTCCAGCATGACGCTGTACGAGGCCTGGTTGGAGTCGGTGCCACCGCCGAACGCGGCCATGAAGCCGGAGGAGCCGATGGTGACCTGGTAGTCCTTGACGCCCTCGGTGCCGGCGAGCAGCTTCTCGACCTTCTTCGTCTGCTCGTCGGTCGCCGTGAGGCTGGTGCCGGGCTTCAACTCCTGCTTGAGGCTGAGGACTTCCTGGTCGCCCGGGTCGAAGAAGTTCGTCTTCAGCAGCGGGGCCATGCCGAACGTGCCGACCAGGACGACGGCCGCGATGGCCAGGCTGGTCAGCCGGCGGCGGGTGGCGAAGCGCAGGACGGGGACGTAGAAGCGCTGGAGACGGCTCTTCGCCTCCTTCTCCTCGGCCTTGCGGCGGGCTTCCTCGGCGTCCTCGGGCGTGCCCTTGGGGGCGCGCAGGAACCAGTACGACAGCACCGGGACCACGGTCAGGGAGACCACGAGGGAGGCGAGCAGGGCCGCCGTCACGGTGAGCGAGAAGCTGCCGAACAGCTCGCCGACCATGCCGCCGGTGAGGCCGATCGGGAGGAAGACGGCGACCGTCGTCAGGGTGGAGGAGGTGACCGCGCCGGCGACCTCGCGGACCGCCTTGAGGATGGCCTCCTCGCGCTCCTCGCCGTAGCCGAGGTGGCGCTTGATGTTCTCCAGCACCACGATCGAGTCGTCGACGACCCGGCCGATGGCGATGGTGAGCGCGCCGAGGGTCAGCATGTTGAGGGAGAGGTCGCGGGTCCACAGCACGATCAGCGCCAGGACCACCGACAGCGGGATGGAGACCGCGGTGACGAGGGTCGAGCGGATCGACGCCAGGAAGACCAGGATGACCAGGACCGCGAAGACCAGACCGAGGGCGCCCTCGGTGGTCAGGCCCTCGATGGACTTGGCGACCGCCGGGCCCTGGTCGCTGACCACGGTGACGGTGGCGCCGGAGCCCAGGTCGCGGCGCATGTCCGCCAGCTTGTCCTCGACGGCGTCGGAGATGGCGACCGCGCTGCCGTTCCGGTCCATGGTGACCATGACCGCGAGGCTCGGCTCGCCGTTCGTGCGGGTGATGGAGTCGGCCCTGGCCTGCTCCTCCTTGACGGCGGCGACATCGGCGAGGCGTACGGGCTTCCTGGCGCCCTCGCCGCGCACCCTCAGGTTCTCGATCTGCTCCAGCAAGGTGTAGCCGCCGCCGACCTGGACGGTGCGGTTGGCGCCGTCCTCGTCGAAGGAGCCCGCGGGGATGGTGACGCCGCCCGCCTGGAGGGCCTGGGAGAGGGCCATCGTGGTCAGGCCCGCCTTGGCGAGCTTCGCGTCGTCGGGGGTGACGGTGACCTGGACGTCCCGTACGCCGTCGACGGTGACCTGGCCGACGCCGTCGACGGCCTCGACGGTCGGCACCACGGTCCGGTCGATCCGGTCCGCGAGGGCCTGCTGGTCCTCGTCGGAGGAGACGGCGAGGACGACGGTCGGCATGTCGTCCGTGGAGCCCGCGATGACCTGCGGGTCGACGTCGTCCGGGAGCTGCGCCCGGACCCGGTTGACGGCCTGCTGGACGTCGGCGACGAGCTGGTCGGTGCCGGGTCCGTAGTCGAAGGACGCCATGATCAGGGCGTTGCCCTCACTGGCGGTCGAGGTGACGCCCGTGATGCCGTCGACGCCTTCGAGGCTGTCCTCGATGGGTTCGACGACCTGCTTCTCGACCACGTCCGGGGACGCGCCCTGGTAGGGCGCGAGCACGGACACCATGGGCAGTTCGATGGTGGGCAGCAGCTGCTGCTTGAGCTGGGGTATCGCGATCGCCCCGAAGACGAGCGCGATGATCGACATCAGACCGACGAGGGCCCGCTGTGCGAGGCTGAACCGAGACAGCCAGGACATGGGTCAGGGTCTCTCTTCCGTGGCGTGAGCGGAGGACGAACGCCCATGCCACATGCGGCTGCCACGGTCGGCGTGGATGCCTCATGTGTCGCCCGTGTGAAGCGGATGTGAGCGCTCACCTCATACCCTGGGCCATCGGGGACCCCTGTTCCCTCGCTCCCCAGGGCCATTTCCTTATCCCGCGCATACTCCGAGTGGAGTAGTCCCCGGCGGCTCTCAGTCCACCCTCGGTCGTACCAGGCCCGACTCGTACGCGACGACCACCAGCTGGGCCCGGTCGCGGGCACCGAGCTTGGCCATGGCCCGGTTGACGTGGGTCTTCACCGTCAGCGGGCTGACCTCCAGCCGCTCGGCGATCTCGTCGTTGGAGTGCCCGGCGGCGACCTGGACCAGCACCTCGCGCTCGCGGCCGGTCAGTGTGGCGAGCCGCTCCGAGCGGGCGGTGGCTCCGCCCTCGCCGTCGGCCGAGTCGTCCGGCTGGGCGAGGAAGCGGGCGATGAGGCCCTTGGTGGCGGTGGGCGACAGCAGCGCCTCGCCGCCGGCGGCCACCCGGATCGCGTTCAGCAGTTCGTCCGGCTCGGCGCCCTTGCCGAGGAAGCCGGAGGCGCCGGCGCGCAGCGACCGCACGACGTAGTCGTCGACCTCGAAGGTGGTGAGGATGACGACGCGGACCTGGGCCAGCGCCGGGTCTGCGCTGATCATGCGGGTGGCGGCCAGTCCGTCGGTGCCGGGCATCCGGATGTCCATCAGCACGACGTCCGCCCGCTCCTCCTTGGCGAGCCGCACGGCCTCCGCCCCGTCCGACGCCTCCCCCACGACCTCCATGTCGGGCTCCGAGTCGACGAGCACCCGGAAGGCGCTGCGCAACAGCGCCTGGTCGTCGGCGAGCAGGACACGGATCGTCATACGGGGTCCCCCGGGGCGCTGGTCACGGTCGTACGGCCCCTTCCGCGGGGGTCGTACGCGTCTTGAGCGGCAGGATCGCATGGACGCGGAAGCCGCCGCCGTAGCGGGGGCCGGTGGTCAGGGCGCCGCCGAGCGCGGCGACCCGCTCGCGCATGCCGAGGAGGCCGTGGCCGCCGCCCCCGGCCCCGTCGTCCGCGCCGTTGGCGCCGGCCGGGGGTGTCCGCCCGGTGCCGTTGTCGAGGACGGTGATCTCCACGTTCGGGCCGACGCGTACGACGCTGACCTCGGCCTTCGCCTCCTCGCCCGCGTGCTTGTGGACGTTGGTGAGGGCCTCCTGGATGACCCGGTACGCGGCGAGGTCGACGGCGGCCGGGAGGGCCCCGCCCTCGTCGGCGCGGACCACCTCGACGGCGAGGCCCGCGCTGTGGAAGGTGCCGACGAGTTCACCGAGCCGTACCAGGCCCGGGGCGGGTTCGGTGGGGGCCTCGGGGTCGCCGGACTGGCGGAGCAGACCGACCGTGGCGCGGAGTTCGCCCAGCGCGGAACGGCTGGCCTCGCGGACGTGGGCGAGGGCCTCCTTGGCCTGGTCGGGGCGCTTGTCCATGACGTGCGCGGCGACTCCGGCCTGGACGTTGACCAGGGCGATGTGGTGGGCGACGACGTCGTGCAGATCGCGGGCGATCCGCAGGCGCTCCTCGGCGACCCGGCGGCGGGCCTCCTCCTCACGGGTGCGCTCCGCGCGTTCGGCGCGCTCCCTGATGGCGTGCACGAAGGCGCGGCGGCTGCGCACCGCGTCGCCCGCGGTGGCCGCCATGCCGGTCCAGGCGAAGATGCCGATGTTCTCCTGGTCGTACCAGGGCAGGGGCCCGGCGAGCATCGCCGTACCGGTCAGCACGGTCATCGTGAGCAGGCCGACGCGCCAGGTGGTGGGGCGGTCGGTGGTGGAGGCGACCGTGTAGAGGGCGATCACGGCGGACATCGCGACGGGAGCGCGCGGGTCGCCGGTCACCAGTTCGGCGACGGTGAGCGCGGAGGTGGCGGCCAGGACGGCCATGGGGGCGCGGCGGCGGGCGACCAGGACGACGGCGGACGACACCATGAGGACGATGCTGAGGGCGGCGGGGGTGCGGGCGCCCCATTTGTCGCCGTGGTCGGCGTGGGGGTCCACGAAGGAGCCCGCGATCATGGCGGCGAGGACGCCCAGGGCGAGAGCGGCGTCCAGCGCGAGGGGGTGCGCGGTCAGCCAGGTCCTGGCCCGGTGGAGGGTGCTCACGGTCGTTCACCGTACGGGGCGGTTGTCGGGGGTGGAACCGGTGGTGGCGGGCCTGTGGGGGATGCCGCGTGGAGGGGTGAGTGGGTGGGTGCGGGTTCGGTGGGGCTTCTCGCGCAGTTCCCCGCGCCCCTGAGACGCGGGGCTGCGCCCCTGCCTTTCACGCTGCTCAGCCCGGGATCAGGCCGTCGTCGCTCAGCATCTCCCTGACCTGTTCCAGGGTCGCGTCCGGGGACGGGAGGATGAGTTCCGAGGGTTCCAGGGAGTCGTCGGGCAGGGGCGTGCCCAGTTCGCGGACCTTGTCCAGGAGGGCGTGGAGGGTGTGGCGGAAGCCCGAGCCGTCGCCGACCTCCATTTCCGCCAGGAGTACGTCGTCCAGCTTGTTCAGCTCGGCGAAGTGGACGTCGTCCAGCCTCACCTGCCCCTCCCCCATGATCCGTACGATCATGTCGCCCTCCTCAGGGACGAGAGACGGCTACTGCTTGTCGAAGCGCGGAGTGTCCTGCCGCTGGGACTGCTGCTGCGGGGCCGACTCACCGGTGCCGCCCTCGATGGCCTGCTGCTGCGCGGACGGGCCGCCCGCCAGCTCGGCCTTCATGCGCTGGAGCTCCAGCTCGACGTCCGTACCGCCGGAGAGGCGGTCCAGCTCGGCCTGGATGTCGTCCTTGTGCATCCCGGACGGGTCGTCGAGGGCACCGGAGGCGAGCAGCTCGTCGATGGCGCCGGCGCGGGCCTGGAGCTGCGCGGTCTTGTCCTCGGCGCGCTGGATGGCGAGACCGACGTCGCCCATCTCCTCGGAGATGCCGGAGAACGCCTCGCCGATCCGGGTCTGGGCCTGGGCGGCGGTGTACGTGGCCTTGATCGTCTCCTTCTTCGTACGGAAGGCGTCGACCTTGGCCTGCAGGCGCTGCGCGGCGAGGGTGAGCTTCTCCTCCTCGCCCTGGAGGGTGGAGTGCTGCGTCTCCAGGTCCGTCACCTGCTGCTGGAGCGCGGCGCGGCGCGAGAGCGCCTCGCGGGCCAGGTCCTCGCGGCCCAGCGCGAGCGCCTTGCGGCCCTGGTCCTCCAGCTTCGAGGACTGGGACTGGAGCTGGTTGAGCTGGAGCTCCAGGCGCTTGCGGGAGGTGGCGACGTCGGCCACGCCCCGGCGCACCTTCTGGAGCAGCTCCAGCTGCTTCTGATACGAGTAATCAAGGGTCTCGCGCGGGTCCTCGGCCCGGTCAAGGGCCTTGTTCGCCTTCGCGCGGAAGATCATCCCCATACGCTTCATGACACCGCTCATGGGCTTCGCGCGCCCCCTTCTGACGGACTCCAGCTCACAGGTCTGCGACAGAACCCACAGTACGGGCCCTGCATCTATTACCGCACTGTTCGGGGACCGATGCGCTCATCCCCAAGGACGACTGTGTACGGCGCCGCTCCGGCGTAGGGAGTAGGTGTCTCCCGGGGTCGCGTACGGGCCACTCACCGGAATACCTCAGACGTCCTACGGGCGAACCGCCACCGCACTTCCCCCCTTTTCCGGCTTTTCGGGTTTCCCCGACCACTTTCACCCCAGCTCTGTCTCCAGCAAGGACGCCGGGTGTTGCCGGATCGTTCCCCACTCGGCTGGGGTCCATGCCCCGGCACCCCGTACCCTTGGGTTTTGTGTTCCGTAGCCGCGCCAAGAGCGAGAGGGAATCGGCCGCCGCCAAGGCGCTGGTGACCGACTCCAAGCAGACCCGTGACCCGCAGGCCCCCAAGGGTCGTCCCACTCCCAAGCGGAGTGAGGCCCAGGGGCAGCGCCGTAGCGTCGCCAACACGCCGACGACGCGCAAGGAGGCCGCCAAGCGCTCCCGCGACGAGCGCCGCTCCGCGATGGAGAAACAGCGTCAGGCGCTGGCCACCGGGGACGAGCGCTATCTGCCCGCCCGGGACAAGGGTCCCGTGCGCAGGTTCGCCCGCGACTTCGTGGACTCGCGCTTCCACATCGCGGAATTCTTCCTGCCGCTCGCCGTGATCATCCTGGTGCTGAGCATGGTGCAGGTCGCATCGCTGCAGAACATCGCGCTGCTGCTGTGGCTCTTCGTGATCGTGCTGATCGTGGTCGACTCGATCAGCCTGGGCTTCCGTCTGAAGAAGCAGCTGAACGAGCGCTTCCCCGACGCGAACAAGAAGGGCGCCGTCGCCTACGCCCTGATGCGCACGCTCCAGATGCGTCGCCTCCGGCTGCCGAAGCCGCAGGTCAAGCGCGGAGAGCGGCCCTGAGCACGACCGCATTCTCCGGGGGTGCGGCCGAGGCCTGGCTCAACCGGCTGGGCACGCTGCGTGAGGTCGTCCGACAGGAGCTGGTGTCCCGTCAGCTCGACGAGCAGATAGCCGGCCGCTTCCCGGTCGGGCAGCGGCTGCGGGTGCTCGACGTGGGCATGGGGCAGGGCACCCAGGCCCTGCGGCTGGCCCGGGCCGGTCACGCGGTGACCGGGATCGAGCGTGAGGCGAGGCTGATCGCCGTGGCCCGGGAGGCGCTGGCCGCCGAGCCCGAGGGCATCCGGGGACGGATGCGGATCGTCGAGGGCGACGGCCGGGACACGGGGGTGCACTTCCTGCCCGGCAGTTTCGACGTGGTGCTCTGTCATGGGGTGCTGATGTACGTCGAGGAGCCCGACGCCCTGCTGGCGGGGCTGGCCCGGATGCTGGCGCCCGGAGGACTGCTGTCGCTGCTCGTGCGCAACGGCGACGCGCTCGCGATGCGGGCGGGGCTGGCCGGGGACTGGGCGGGGGCGGTCGCCGCGTTCGACACCACCGCGTACCGGAACCGGCTCGGGCTGGATGTACGGGCGGACCGGCTCGACGCGCTGACGGACGCGCTCGGGGGGATCGGGGCGCCGTTGCACGCCTGGTACGGGGTGCGGGTGTTCACCGATCTCGCCGCGGACGATGCGGGGGTGCCCGAGGGGGCGGACGATCTTGAGGCGCTCCTCTCGGCGGAGGAGCGGGCGGGGCGGACGGATCCGTATCGGCAGGTGGCGGCGTTGTTGCACCTGTGCGGGGTGCGGGGCTGAGGGTCGGGGGGCGCCCAACAGCTCGGGGGTGCGGGGATCGTTGGCGGGTGCGGGTGCGGGTGCGTGGGGGCTGGTCGCGCAGTTCCCCGCGCCCCTGAAAGAGGCCTGCGGCCCTTTCGGGGCGAAAAGCACGGGGCGCAGCCCCTGCTTTTCAGGGGCGCGGGGAACTGCGCGAGAAGCCCCACACACCCGCACCCGACCGCACACCCCCTCGGGGCGGAGCCCCGGACAGGGACCCCGCCCCACCGCGGAGCGCTACGCCTTGAGGCTCATCGGCCCGTAGATCTCGGTCGTGTCCTCGAAGAGACGGACCTGGTCGGCGCCACCCTCCAGCAGCGCTTTCCAGTGCTCGCCGATCCACGACTCGGCATCCCCCTGGGTCGTGAACTCCTCGGGCTGGACCGCGGGCTGGACCTCCGCCCCGTCGGCCTTCTCGAACCGCCACAGCCATGCCGCCATGTGAGCCTCCGTAAGTACCGGCCCGACACCGCACATGCGGCATCGAGCAAGATCCGGTTCCTCCCTGAGCCTAGTCGGACGCACAAGACCTGCGGGTGTTCATCAGGGCACGGGAGACTCGGGGGTGTGGAACTGACATTGCTCGGCACCGGCGCCCCCGCGGGCCTGCCCCGCCCCGACTGTCCGTGCGCGGCGTGCGCGACCGCGCTCGGTGATGCCGCGCGCGGGGCGACCGCGCTGCTCGTGGACGGCACACTGCTGCTCGACCTCACTCCGGGCGCCGCCCTCGCCGCCGCGCGCGCCGGGCACTCGCTGACCGGTGTACGGCAGGTCCTGCTGTCGCATCCGCACGACGGGCCCCCCGTGGAGGTGCCGGCGGGGCTGCCGCAGCCGGGGCGGGTGCCGGACGGGCGGGAGCTGTCGCTGCTGACCGGGCACCGGGTGCGGGCGCTGGCCCTGGACGCGCCGGGCACCGGGTACGCGGTCACCGGCCCGGGCGGGCAGCGGCTGCTGTATCTGCCGCCGGGGGGCGCGCTCGCCGGAATGGAGGAGCGGGCGCAGCCGTACGACATGGTGGTCCTCGATGTGCTGGGGCGGCCGGACGCGCTGGCGCGGCTGCGGGCGGCGGGGGCCGTGGGGCCGACGACCGATGTGGTCGCGGTGCATCTCGACCACGATGTGCCGCCGGACGGCGAGTTGCCGCGCCGGCTCGCGGCGGCGGGCGCGCGCGCCGTGCCGGACGGGACGACGCTGGCGGTGGGCGCCTACCAGGACGTGCCCGACGTGCCGCGCCGCACGCTGGTGCTCGGCGGGGCGCGGTCCGGCAAGTCGGTGGAGGCCGAACGGCGGCTGGAGGCGTTCCCGGACGTGCTGTACGTGGCGACGGGCGGGACGCGGGGCGGGGACGGGGAGTGGGCCGAGCGGGTCGCCGTCCACCGGGAGCGGCGGCCGGGCACCTGGCGCACGGCCGAGACCTGTGACCTGGTGCCGCTGCTGAAGGACGACGAGGGGGCGCCGCTGCTCATCGACTGTCTGTCGCTGTGGCTGACCGACGCGATGGACGCGGTGGGCGCGTGGGACGACGCGGAGTGGGGCGGTGGTGGGGAGCGCGCGCTCCGGGCGCGTGTCGCCGAGCTGACCGACACCGTACGGCGCACGCGCCGCACGGTGGTCGCCGTCTCCAACGAGGTCGGCTCCGGCATCGTCCCCGCCACCGCCTCCGGCCGCCGCTACCGCGACGAACTCGGGCGCCTGAACGCGGCCTTCGCGGACGAGTGCGAGCACGTGCTGCTGGTGGTGGCGGGACAGGCCCTGTCGCTACGGGGCTGAGGACGAGGAGTCGGGGGCGGCCGGGTGCGGGAGGCGGCGCGCGATGATGCGGTGCGCGCGGGGCGGAAGGGGAGCGCAGGCGCGGCGGGACAGCACTTCGTAGCCCAGGGACTCCAGCTCGGCGAGCAGATTGTGCAGGGGCATCAGGTGGAGGGGGCGCGGGCGGTCGGACGGCCTCCAGTGCCGCCGTCGTCCGCCGGGCAGCACACCCAACGGACGGGCCGGGTCCGGGACTTCGAGAAGGAGATGGCCGCCGGGGCGCAGGACCGCGCGGGCGGCGCGGAGTTCCGCACGGGGGTCGGTGGTGTGTTCGAGGTGGTGGAACATGCTGACCACGTCGTAGCGGGCGCGCAGCCGCGCGGTGATGTCCGGGTCGGTGAGCAGGCCCCGGTGCGCCTCCTCCACCCGTCCCGCCTCCCAGGCCCGTTCGACGCGCGGTGTCGGGTCGAGGCCGTCGAAGGAGGTGTACGGGTGGATCTCGCGCGCGGCCTCCGGGAAGTGGCCGTGGCCGGTGCCGACGTCGAGCCAGCTCTCCGGTTCGGGGTACGGCAGCAGGGCGCGGGCCGCGCCCCGGAGATGCCGGCGGCGGCCTCGCCCGACGGGGCTCGGGCCCGAGTCGTCCTCGGCGGCGTGCTGGTGGTGGCGGAGCAGGAGGCCGTCCGTCGTGGGCGGGGGGTTCTGGAAGGCGTGCGCGCACTCCCGGCACTCCTCCACCACGAACGTGCCGGGTGTGCGCCGTCTCCCTCCCGGCGCGCGCACCCGCGTACGCAACTGCCGCGAGCCGCACCACGGGCAGTCGGTGCGGCGCGGTTCGTGGAAGGGGTCGACTCCCGGTTCTCCGGTGCGGGGGCCGGGCTCCGGCCGCGGGGTGGGGGACATGGCGGCTCCTGGGACAGCGGGACGGGCACGTGGACATTCGCCTCAAAAAGGTACGTAGGTGGTGGCGGTCCCGGTCGCAATGACGTGCCGGTGGCGCGGGGGGACGTCCGTACGTCACGGGGTCGCGGTGTGGCGCGGTCGTGTTCGATCGCTGCCGGTACTGTTCGGCGAATGAGCTCGCTTAATCTCGACGACTTCACCGATCTGATCGAGCGCCCCGACGGTGGGGTGCGCCGCGACGCCGAGGCGCGGCGGGAGAGGCAGATCGTGCCGGCCGGGGCGCTGGGCCGCCTCGACGAACTGGGTGAGTGGCTGGCGGCGGCGCAGTCGGCCGTGCCGGTGCGGCCCGTCCGCCAGGCCCGGGTGCTGCTGTTCGCGGGCGACCACGGGATCGCCGAACTCGGCGTCTCCGCGCGGGCCGCGGGCACCGCGGACCAGTTGGTGCGGGGCGTCCTCGACGGCAGCAGCCCGGTGGCGGTGCTGGCCCGGCAGCTCGACGTCCCCGTACGCGTGGTGGATCTCGCGCTCGACTGCGACCCCGAGGCGCTGCCCGCCGAGGTCGTGCGGCGCCGGGTGCGGCGCGGGTCGGGACGGATCGATGTCGAGGACGCGCTGACGGCGGAGGAGGCGGAGGCCGCGTTCCGGGTGGGCGTCGCCCTCGCGGACGAGGAGGCGGACTCCGGGACCGATCTCGTCGTCCTCGGCGATGTGAGCGTCGGCGGGACGACGGCGGCGGCGGTGCTCGTGGCCGGGCTGTGCGGGACCGACGCGTCCGTGGTCACGGGTCGCGGCGGGCGGGCGATCGACGATCTGGCGTGGATGCGCAAGTGCGCGGCCGTACGGGACTCGCTGCGGCGGGCCCGGCCGGTCCTCGGGGACCAGTTGCAGCTGCTGGCGACCGTGGGCGGGGCGGATCTCGCCGCCATGACCGGGTTCCTGCTGCAGAGCGCGGTGCGCAAGACGCCGGTGATCCTGGACGGTGTGGTGTCGGCAGCGTGTGCGCTGGTCGCCCAGCGGGTCGCGTTCCGCGCGCCGGACTGGTGGCTGGCCGGGCAGAGCAGCGGGGAGCCGGCGCAGGCCAAGGCGCTCGACCGGATGGCCATCGAGCCGCTGCTCGACCACGGGGTGAAGGTCGGCGAGGGCGCGGGCGCGCTGCTGGCGCTCCCGCTGGTGCGGGCGGCCTCGGCGCTGGCGGCGGAGCTGCCCGAGCGGGAGGCTCCGCCGGCGGAGCCGGTGAAGGAGACCGGGGAGAAGCATCCCGCCGAGGAGTACGACGCGACGTAGTCCGCCGCTTGCCCCCGGGGGCGTGGTCGGGTGCGGCTCCGGTGGGACTTCTCGCGCGGCTCCCCGTGCCCCTGAAGAGCAGGGGCTGCGCCCCGTGCCCCTGAAGAGCAGGGGCTGCGCCCCGTGCCCCCGTACCCGCGCCCGAAAACGGGACCCGCACCCTAATATCCCCTTGCATGGGAAATGTCCGGTCCCGGCGGGCCGCCGGCTTCGCCGTCTGGTATCTGCGGGTCGTCGCGTTCGTCAATGTCCTCGGGGCCGTGTGGGTGTCGCTGGGCCAGGATCTGCGGCGGCACAACACGGAGGACTACTTCACCCCGTATCTGCTGACGGCAGGATTCGCGACGGGCGTGTTCACGACGTTCCTGGCGATCACGATGCGGCGCCGGAAGCGGGCGGCGTGGATTCTGAACCTGGTGCTGGGCGGGTTCTTCCTGCTGCTGTTCCTGTTCGCGATGGCGTTCGACGAGATCCGGCAGCACGCGCAGAACTGGGTGTCCACCGCGCTGACCGCCGCCTTCGTGGTCGCGCTGCTGCTGGGGCGGCGGGAGTTCTACGCCAAGGGCGACCGGTCCAACCCCCGGCTCGCCACCGCCGTCGCGCTCGGCGGCCTGCTCGTCTGCTCCCTGTTCGCCGCACTCCTCGTCACGGTCACCAACGAGGCCGACGACGCGCACCGCTCGTCGTTCTGGGACCGCTGGGGGTACGGCGCCCTGCGGCTGGTCTCGGTCGCCGCAGACGACTCCGGCTTCGTCGGGATCACCACGCCCACCTGGGTGAACGTCATCATCAACATGCTCAGCACCCTGCTGGTCCTCGCCGTGTTCTACGCGGCCTTCCGCTCCCGGCGCGCCGTCGACCCGCTCACCGAGGACGACGAGGCGCGGCTGCGGGCGCTGCTGGAGCGCAACGGCGACCGGGACTCCCTCGGCTACTTCGCGCTGCGGCGGGAGAAGAGCGTCGTGTGGTCGCCCACGGGCAAGGCCGGGGTCGTCCACCGCGTGCTGGGCGGGGTCTCGCTCGCCTCCGGCGATCCGATCGGCGATCCCGAGGCCTGGCCCGGCGCCATCGAGCCCTGGCTCGCCGAGGCGCGGGCGCACGGCTGGATCCCGGCGGTGATGGGGGCGAGCGAGGAGGCGGGCACCGTGTACGCGCGGCACGGGCTGGACGCGCTGGAACTGGGCGACGAGGCGATCGTCGAGACCGCCGAGTTCACGCTCGACGGACGGGCCATGCGGACCGTCCGGCAGGCCTACAACCGGGTGAAGCGGGCCGGGTACACCGTCCGGATCCGGCGTCATGCCGACATCCCGGAAAACGAGATGGCGCATCTCCTGCGCCGGGCCGACGACTGGCGGGACGGGGAGACCGAGCGCGGGTTCAGCATGGCCCTCGGGCGGCTCGGCGACCCCGGCGACGGGCAGTGCGTGATGCTCGAATGCGCCGACGGCGACGGGGAGTCGCGGGCGCTGCTGTCCTTCGTGCCCTGGGGGCCGCGCGGGCTCTCGCTCGACCTCATGCGGCGGGACCGCGACGCGGAGAACGGGCTGATGGAGTTCATGGTGATCGAACTCCTCCAGCGGGCCGGGGAGATCGGGATCACGCAGGTCTCGCTCAACTTCGCCATGTTCCGCTCGGTCTTCGAACGTGGCGGGCGCCTCGGCGCCGGGCCGGTACTGCGGCTGTGGCGGTCGCTGCTCAGCTTCTTCTCGCGCTGGTGGCAGATCGAGTCGCTGTACCGGGCCAACGCCAAGTACCGGCCCATCTGGGAGCCGCGGTTCCTGCTCTTCGAGAAGAGCGCGGATCTGCCGCGCATCGCCATCGCCTCGGCCCGCGCGGAGGGCTTCCTGGAGGCACCGGGACTGCCGAGGTGGCTGCGCCGCAGACACCTGGAGCCGCACGGATGAGGGCATGAGCAGGATGAGGACACGACGAGCATGAACAGGGCCGCCCGCTGGGCCCGCGCCGAATGGGGGTTCCTGTACGACACCGTGCGCCCGGCGCTCGCGCGGCACCCGCTGCGGTCGATCCCCCTGACGCTCGCCGCCGTCTGTCTGGCGGCCGGTGTCCACCTCGTGCACAGCCGGTCCTGGGGTTACCGGTTCATCGAGGACGTCGGCGCCGTACGCGCCGAGGACCCGCTCGGGCTCGCGCTGCTGCGCACCCCGCTCTCCCTGTTCGTACCGGCGCTGGATCTGCCCGTGTGGGGTGCGCTGGCGCAGATCCTGATCGTGTTCGGGATCGCGGAGATCTGTCTGGGGAGGCGGCGCACCCTGGCGCTCGCGTACGTCGCCACGCTGGCCGGCACGCTGTACGCGCGCGTGGGCATCGCGCTCGGCCCGGACGCGTTCCTCGTGGGGCTGCCCGCCTCGGACGCGCGGGTCGTGGACACGGGGCCCTCGGCGGCCGTGGTGGGGCTCGCGGTGTACGTGGGGTGGCGCTGTCGGGCCTACGTGACCGCGGGCGCGGTGGTCGTGGCGATGGCCGTCGAGGTGCTGGTGAAGGAGAACCTCGCGGGCAAGGAGCATCTGGCGGCGATCGCGGCGGTGCTGGTGGTGTGCGCGGCCGAGGCCGTACGTCAACGGCGCTCCGGCGGGTCGGGCGGACCGGGTCGGGCGGCGGGAGCGGACGGGCGCGGCGGGTCCGGCGGAGCCGGGGAGCCGCCCGGGGGCAGCGAGGGGCGGGTCGCCGATTCCAGGGCGGGGGGCGCGTCCGGGGTGCCGCCGATCCAGTCCTGGAGACGGCGGCTGGGGCCCGTCCAGCGGCGGTCGTGGCGGTAGGCGCGTTTCCAGGAGCGGGCGCGGGCGCGCGGCCGCCGCCGGTAGAAGCGCCGGGACCAGGCGGAGCCGGGGCGGGCCAGGCGGACGGCGCCGACGAGGGCGATGAACGGGATGATCACACCGAAGATCGCGGTGCGGGTCTTGCCCTTGGCGAGGGCGATCAGGGCGATCAGGAAGTTCGAGCCCATGGTGGCCATGACGGCGCCCCGGTCCTGGAGTTCCTCGTCGTCGAGGTCGTTGACGCCGAAGGGGAGGAAGCCGACCAGCATCAGGCCCACCAGGGCGGCCGTCAGCACCACCACCTCGACGCTCTGCCGGCCCGCCTCGCTCCAGTACACGTCGTCGAGGTGCAGGATCAGCGCGAACTCGTCCAGCACCAGGCCCACGCCCATGCCGAACAGCACGGCGGAGAGCAGCGCGCCGAAGCCGTGGCCGTCGCCTGCGACCGAGCCGAAGCCGCCGGCGACGGTGAGGACGACACCGGGCACGACGTGGTGGATGTGGACGCCGCCGCTGCCGCTGATGTTGCGGAAGGGGCCCTTGCCCGCGCGGATCATACGGGTGATGACCCGGGTGATCAGGAACGTCAGTATGAACGCGGTGAGCGCGAGCAGCAGGGGAAGCTTGCCCGGCTCGATGATGTTCCGCTCCCACCAGTGACCCATATGCGAACTTTATCCAGCACGGTCCCCGGCCGCCGCCGAGGCCGTCCGCTCCGCCGGGTAGCCTGCGCCGGTGTCCACGACCCCCGATCCCGCTCCCCCGGCCACGGCCACCGCCGCCGACGGTCTGCGCTTCGCGTTCGGCACCCTCACCGTGCTGCCGGTGACCGTGCGCCGCTGGGACCGCGACGCGGCGCGCGCCGGGATGCTGTGCGCGCCCCTCGCCGGGCTGGTCGTCGGCCTGGCCTCGGCGGCGCTCGGCGGGCTGCTGCTGCTCCTGGGCGCCGGACCGCTGCTCGCCGCCGTGGCCTCCGTCGCCGTACCGGCGGCGCTCACCCGGGGCCTGCATCTGGACGGGCTCGCCGACACCGCCGACGGCCTCGGCAGCGGCAGGCCCGCCGAGGACGCCCTGCGGATCATGAAGCAGTCGGACATCGGACCGTTCGGGGTCGTCACCCTCGTGCTGGTGCTCCTGGCCCAGGTCGCCGCGCTCACCGAGGCGTACGGCGAGTCCTGGGCGCTGGGCGCCCTCGCGGCGGCCGTCTCGGCGACCACCGCCCGGCTGGCCCTGACCCTGGCCGCGCGCGCCGGCGTGCCCGCCGCCCGGCCGGAGGGGCTGGGGGCGGCGGTGGCGGGGGTGGTCCCGGTCCGGGGCGCGCTGCTCGCGACCGTCGCGGTCGGGGGCGCGGCGGCGGGCGCGGGGGCGCTCTTCGGACCGTACGACCTCGCCCGTACGGTCCTCGCGGTCGTCCTCGGCTGCGGTGCCGCCGAACTCCTGCTGCGCCACTGCGTACGGCGGTTCGGCGGTGTCACCGGTGATGTCTTCGGCGGCCTGGCGGAGACGGCGGCGACGGCGGCGCTGGTGGTCCTCACCTTCGGCTGAGCCCCTCCCCCGGGGTCAGCAGGCCTTCCGCCACACCCCCAGCTCCCACTTCTTCAGCAGCGAGCTGAGTTCCAGGCGCCGGGCCTCGGGGCAGAAGTCGCCGGTCGGCAGCTCGTACTCGACGTGGAAGACGGCCTTGCCCGCCTCGATGAACGGGGTGAGGTCCTCGCACTCGTCGTACTGGGCGCACTGTTCGTTGACCGCGAAGTCGAAGTCGTCGACGAGTTCGGGGATCTGGTCGAGGTCGTTCTTCAAGCCGACCGCGAGGCCCCGGTCGTGGGCGAGGCGGGCGACGAGGCGGTTGTAACGGAGCTGGTCGGCTGCCTTGAGGGGGAACCCGGTCCTGTTGCGGTAGCCGTCCATGTTGTCGGGCTCGACGGCGTCGAAGCCCTTCTCCGCGCACATGTCGATGCGGGCGGCCATCAGGGGTTCGAGGACCTCGGTCTCGCGGATGTCGAGCCAGTACTCGCCCTCCCAGCCGTTGCTCTCGCCTATCACCGACTTCGGGAAGTCGTCGGCGTCCGGGCGCCAGTCCTCCCAGGCGCCGGTGGAGAGGTAGCAGATGACCTTGCGGCCGTCGTCGTGCAGGCCGGCGACCGTGCCGGCGGAGTGGTCGAAGCCGTCGATGTCGTAGACGGGGACGTCGACGGAGGTGTCCAGGCGCCCGCTGAGCTGCCACTGCCACGCGGTGCCGGGCTCGGGCCGCCAACGGGTGCCCCCGCCCCTCCCGCCTCCGGTGCCCGGCTCGTCGTCGGGCGCGGTCGTGCACCCCGCAACGAGCAGGAGCAGGGTCAACAGGGCGCTGCGGGCGGGGGCGCGGCTCATCGGGTGGGCTCCAGGGAGTGCGGCAACGTACCCCAGGGATGATCCCCCACGCCGGGTACCGCGCAGTGCACGGAGGCGCCCCGGGCCCGGGCCAGGGCGCCGACGTCGATGTCCGGCGGCACCCCGTGCACCAGATGGCAGACCCGCGCGCCGAGGCCGCGGGTGCCGCCGGGCCAGGGCTCGGGCGGCTGGTCCCGGTACGTCTCCCAGGTGCCCTCGAAGGTGACGACGAGGTCGGCGATCCTGGCGTACGCGGGGTGCGGCGGGGTGCCGTGGTTGAGGGCGAGGGTGGCGGCGCCCGCGCCCCAGACGGCCGCCGCCAGCCGCCGGTAGTAGTCGAACCCGCCGAGTTCGGCGGCCACTTGGTCGAGAAACGTGCCGTCGGTGCCGTACCAGGCGTGGTAGCGGGCCAGTTCGCGGACGACCTCCGCGACGGGCCGGCGGCCGTAGCCGGTGTCGGCGTAGCCGAGGAGCCGTACGCCGGCCGTCCGCAGCCGGCCCGCGACCCGGAGGAACGCCGGGTCGGGGGCGTCGCCCGGACCGGAGGCCGGGTTGAGGACGACGCCGTACAGAAGGGGCGCGGCGGCGACGAGGGCGTCCCATTCGGCGGGGCGGTCGCGGGGGTGCTCGTAGTAGGGGACCAGCAGGGAGGGGCGGAGGGGGGCCGGTGTGCTCATCGGTGTGCCGTCGCCCTCCCCAGCAGTCCGCAGACCAGGCATGCCTGGAGTGCCGCCGCGCCGCCGTACACGAGCAGTCCGGCGCCGTGCGGGTCGCCCGGATGCGTCGCCAGGGCCAGGGTCTGGGCGAGGGCCGTGGCACAGCAGACGGCGGCGGCGCCGAGGACCGCGCCGAACGACTGGAGCAGCAGGCCCGTCCAGAGCACCGCGCCCAGCAGGAGCAGTCCCGCGAAGTGGACGGCGTCCAGGCGTGGGGCGTCGGGCCACAGCCCGGCCGTGGCGTGGGCCAGGACCAGCAGGGAGACGAGGTAGCCGGCCAGGCACTGGACCAGGGTGACCGTGGTGGCCCGCCAGAAGGCGCCCGGGGTGCTGGTGGAGCGCAGTCCGGCGAGGCCTCCGCTGCGGAAGCGGTACAGCAGCCATTCGGCGGGGCCCATGCTGAGCGTGAGCGCCACGGCGGCGGGGGTCGCGACCGAACCGCTCCCCTCGTGGGCGATCAGGTCCCCCACCGCCGCGTACAGCACCAGCACCCCGATGCCGAGCCCGAAGAAGGCGTACGGCAGGGAGGCGGCGAGCCGGGGCGAGGCCTGGGCCTTCGCCTCGGAACCGCCGGCGGCGCCGGGGAGAGTGACTCCTCGGAACCGCGACTGCCGTACGGCGGGCGCCACTTCGTGGGTCGCCAGGAGCACGACCGCCACCAGGGAACCGGCCAGCAGGCTGAGCCGCGCCCAGACGGGCACCGGCTGGACGAGGGCGAACAGCGCGCCCGCCGCCATCGGCGACAGGCTGTGCAGCAGCGCCCGTTCGCGGCCCAGGACCAGCAGGACGGTCGCGGCGCCCAGATAGCAGGCCTCCCCGGCGGCGAAGACCACCGCGCCCGGGTCGCCGTCACCCGCCGCGAGACAGGCGACCGCCGTGCAGAGCAGCGCGCCCGCCGGGGCGCCGACGGCCAAGGAGCGGCGGCACGCGTCACCATCGCCCAGCCCGAGCCAGGAGTACGCCCGGTGGGCGAGCCCCTGGTTCCACATCCAGCCGCACAGGGCGCCCGCCAGCAGCGGGACCGTACCGGCGGGCAGGCCGGAACCGTCCCGGGGGCCGGTCAGCAGGGGGGCGCCGAGGACGTAGGCGAGGCCGGGGAGGGCGAAGACCACTCCGCGCAGCAGACAGCCCAGCAGACCGATCCGCCAGGGGTCGGGCGCGGGGCCCGCCGGTTCGGGGTGGGCGCGCTCGACGCGTTCGTACAGCTCCTCGGCCAGGGCGAAGGAGTTGCGGCAGCCGTAGCGTTCCCGGGTCCGGTCGTCCGACATGCCGTCGGACTCCAGCAGTGCGGCTATCTCGTCCGGGTGGACGGCGGCGGCCACGAACTCGCGGTGCCGGTCCGCGAGTTGGTCGACGGGGTCGGGCTCGGCCCAGCGTGGTCTGCGTTGCCGGGGGACGGCGGGGAGGGTGCCCGGCCGGGGTCCCGGGGGCGTGGACGGGTCGTGGCTCACCGGTCGGCTCCGTCCGTCGGCGCGGAGTGGTACCAGGGGTCGCGCAGTTCGACGGTCCAGTCGGCGACCGTCGCCGGCGCGGGCGCGTACACGGTCTGGTCCCGGCCCGCCAGCTCCCGGTAGATCGTGCGGAAGGCGTCCACGGACCGGCGCAGGGTGAACCGGTCGATCACCCGCCGGCGCGCCGACTCGCCCAGTGCCAGGCGGAGTTCGTCGTCGCGGAGGAGGGTGAGCGCGGCGGCGGCCATCGCCTCCGGTTCGCGCGGCGGGACGACGATCCCGGTGTCGCCGACCGCCTCGCGGACCCCGCCGACATCGGTGGACACGGTCGTACGGCCGCAGGACATGGCCTCGATCAGGGAGAACGGGAAGCCCTCGGAGATGGAGGAGAGCATCACGATGTGCCCGGCGGCGTAGGCCCGCCGGACCTCGGTGACCCGGCCCTCGAAGGTGAGCCCGTCCGTGACGCCCAGGTCGGCGGCGAGTTTCTCCAGCTCGGTGCGGTACCCCTCGCCACCGGGCGGCACGGGCCCGAACAGCCGGAGCCGGGTCCGGGGGATCTCGGCGCGGACCAGGGCGTAGGCGTGCAGCAGTGTCTCCAGGTCCTTGATGGGGTCGACGCGCCCGCACCAGGTGAGGGTGGGCACCTCGGGTTCGGGTCCCGCGTGCGGGAAGGCGGCCGGGTCGACGCCGTTGTAGACCGTGCGGATCCTGTCGGCGTCGGCGCCGCCGCGCTCCTCCCAGCGGCGGTTGTACTGGTTGCAGGGGGTGATGAGGTCGGCGGCGCGGTAGCCGAGCCGGGTCAGCTCGCGGTGGAAGCCGAGCATGAAGGCCTTCACCGGCCAGCGCTGGCCGCTGCCGCGCTGGCCGAGGTAGCGCTCGCGGAGGTAGATGCCGTGCTCGGTGAGCAGGAACGGTACGCCGTCCAGCTCACGGGCGGCGAGCGCGGGCAGGGTGGCCAGACCGCCGCTGACCGCGTGGGCCACGGAGTCCTCCGGGATGCGGGCGCCGAGTGGGCGCAGGGCGTGTTCCAGCAGGTCGGTCGCGGTGAGCGCGTCATGGACCGTGGGGTGCGCGGCGGCCGTCGCCAGGTGCGGCATCGTCCAGATCCACATCAGCGAGCGCAGCGCGGACTCGGTGCGCAGGGCCGCCGACAGGTGTCCGTCGCGGGCCAGCGCGGCGAGTTCGTACAGGGCCGTGCCGAAGTCGCGGGGCGCCTCGGGGTCGAGGACGGAGAGCAGCAGCCGTTCGTAGGAGTCGGTGAAGCGGCGGCGGGCCGCGCCGTACGGGGCGCGGGCGCGGCCGGGGCGCGGGCCCCAGGTGGGTACACAGGTGTGCCGGTACACGTTCGGCGGCAGTTCCCAGGTCACGGGTTCGCGGCCGGTTCCGGTGAGCGACACGAGGTGGAACTCGACGTCGGGCATGCCCCGGACGAGTTGGTCGCACCAGGTGCTGACCCCTCCGTGGACATGCGGGTAGGTGCCTTCGGTGAGCATGGTGACGTGGCGGCCGTCGCGCATGGCTGTGCTGCTCCCCCCGTTGCTGTCGTGCGGATGATGGGTGGGGAACTGCGGGCCCGACCCCGGCTGCGGGTCCGTGGGGGTCGATCGCGCAGTTCCCCGCGCCTCTTCGGGGGCGCTCTACGGCAACTTGAGCTTCACGGCCGACTGCAGTGCCGCCGGCGTCGTCCAGGCCGAGCGGGCTCCCGCGTACGGGGTGCCGAACGCGGTCGTCCCGAGCGGGAGTTGCTGGACGGTTCCCTTCGGTGCCGTCACCGGGATCTCGGTCCCGGAGGGTGCCTTCACCGTCACCGCCGTACCGATCCGGTACGCGGTGACCGTGCCGTTCGTGACGGCGGTCTGCCAGGCGGCCCGGCGCTTCAGCTCGGCGCCGACCGCGCTCTGCCGGGGGCTCTCCAGCGGGGTGTCGGTGGCGAACAGGTCCCGGTAGTCGGCGAGCACCTGGTCCAGGACCGGGTAGAGCAGGCGCTCCTCGGCCAGGTTGGACTGGTGGGCGTAGTGCGGCCGGGGGTCGTTGCCGACGATGTGCAGCAGGGCGGTGCGGACCTCCTGCGGGACGATGTGCGCCGCGTACCCGGTGGCCGGGTCCAGCGGGGCGGCCAGGCAGGTGGAGGTCGCGTTGTTCTCGCAGATCCCGCTGCCGCCGTCGGCCGCCGAGGTGTAGACCCAGTTGTACTCGTCGGCCATCTCGGCGGCCGTGCCCACGTTGTAGTAGACGTTCATCGGGTGGCGCGGCACGGTCAGCGCGGCGCCCACCGGGCGCTGGGCGGGCTCACGGGAGTTGTCGGAGGCGATCCATTTGACACCGTTGTCGGCGAGGGCGCCCGCGAGGTTCGGGTTGTCGTCCGGCTGCTGCGGCAGCGTCCGCAGACCCGAGTGCTCGCCCGTCACCAGTTCGTCGCGCCGCACCGCGAGGCCGCGCGCGACGGCCCAGTCGTGGTTGTCGCGGATCTGCTTCGCGATGTCGGCGCGGCTCAGATAGCGGGTGGTGCCGTTCGCGTTCTTCGCGCAGCTCCACGGGACGGTCGAGGTGTCCTGGACGCAGCCGAGGTACTGGTGGGTGTGGGTGTGGTTGATCCAGCGGTACGCGGCCCGGTCGGCGAGCAGCCGGTCGGTGAGGGCGTCGGTGCCGCCGTTCGCCGCCTTCCACTCCTCGCCGCTGCCCCCGTTGTAGACCATGTCGAGGGTGAAGCCGCTGGACTGCTGCCACTGCCGGGCGTACTCGGCGTCGGCGGCGGTCATCCGGATCGGCTCGGTCCCGGCGCCCTCCCCGTCACCGCAGTTGAAGCTGCCGGGGGTGCAGTTGTGCTCGGTGTCCCAGCGGCTGTCGGGTGCGAAGACGTCGTCGACGTGGACGGCGAAGTAGTTGCGGTTCCGCCCGAGATGCACGCCGTCCGTCAGCCATTCGACGATGCCCCGGGCCAGCACCCGGAACTGCCGCTGGTGCTGGTTGTAGGCGAAGGTGACGACCAGTTCGCGGCGCCCGTCGTGGGCGTACTCGCCGACCAGGCTGCCCCGGCCGCTGCCGCCGGGCACCGGGAGGTCGACGTAGCTGGTGTAGCCGGGGCGGGGCCGGGCGACGAAGCCGTAGCTCTCCTGCGTGGACGCGGAGTTGTCCTCGAAGGTGAACCGCCCGTCCAGATAGCCGAAGCGGCCGGCCTTCCCGGCGGCGGTCACCGTGGCCTCGCGGCCGTCGAGGGAGCCCGCCCAGCCGCCCTCGCTGGTGTAGTCGAGCCCGACCCCGGGGTGCGCCCAGGTGTAGGCGTCGACCTGCGGGATGCCGTACGTCCGCTCGTACGTCTCCAGGGCGGTCTGCTCGGCCGAACCCTCGCCGAAGGGGGCCTCGTTGGGCAGGACCACGCCCTGGTACCTCGCCCGCGGGGTGCCGCCGACGGTGTCGCTCAGGAAGGCCGCGGTGATCGTCGGGCGGGCGGTGTCGTTCAGGTCGACGCGGGTGTACGGCACGCCGGTGCTCTTCAGTTCCTCCGCGATGGCCCGCACGGGGCTGTCGCCGTTGTCCAGCACCAGGACCCTGAGGTCGACACGCGGTGCGGCGGCGGCCGACGCTTCGGGTATGCCCACGCCCGCCGCCAGCAGGCTCGCGCTCGCCACGACCGCGGCGGCGCTCCTCCATCCGGGCACGCTGTGCGTCATGTTCGCCCCTCCCGAAGAAAGATGACCCTCGGCCGGACCGAAGCGCATGCCGAGGGCAGTCCTTGGAAATGATGTGGACCGATGAGTTGATCACTCACCGGCGGGACGAGTGTGTCCCAGGTCAGGGGCGTACGAGGCACGAAAATGACCATGAAGCCACATAGGGGTGAACGCCCGCAGGAGTGATCGAAATCCGGTGGGCACGCTACGCGCGGAGACCCGCGGCGGACTCCGCGCGGACCACGGAACGCGCGATCCCCCTCCCGGCGACAAGGGATCCCCCTATGCCGAAGACATGGGGATCTCCCTGCACGGCCGGAGCGGAAAGTCGGGGAGGCTGGTCGCAGCGGACTCCGCGCGGACGGTGTACGGACGGCGGGAGCGCAACCGGCCGACGACCCAGGTCCGATGGGCCGAACAAGGGCCTAGGCTCGTTCTCGGCACGTCGACCCATCCGTTCGGCCACCGAAACTCAATCGGAAGCGAGATTTCACCACCGTGACTGCTCTCACTCTCAGCACCGCCGCCGCGCCGGGCCTCCGGGTCGACGCGATCGTGGTCGGTGTCGCGAAGGGCGCCGAGGCACCGGTCGTAGCGCCGGGTGCCGAGGCCGTGGACAAGGCGTACGACGGCAGACTGGCCGATGTCCTCACGACCCTCGGCGCCTCGGGCGCGGAGGGCGAGGTGACGAAGCTGCCCGCGCCGTCCGGCTTCAAGGCGCCGCTCGTGGTGGCGGTGGGCCTGGGCGCGGTGCCCGCGAAGGACGGCGCGTTCGCCGCGGAGGCGCTGCGCCGCGCAGCCGGTGCCGCGGCCCGTGCCCTGTCCGGGACGAAGAAGGCCGCGTTCACGCTGCCCGTCGAGTCCGCCGACGCCGTGGCCGCCGTCGCCGAGGGCGCGCTGCTCGGCGCGTACTCGTTCGACGCCTACAAGGAGCAGGGCAAGGACGCGAAGGCGAAGAACGGCAAGGCGCCGCTCGCCGAGGTCACCCTGCTCGGCGCGAAGCCCCGCGACAAGGCCCACAAGGCGGCCGTCGAGCGCGCGATCGCGGTGACCGAGGAGCTGAACCGCGCCCGCGACCTGATCAACACCCCGCCGAACGACCTCGACCCGGAGGCCTTCGCCGCCGTCGCGCAGACCGCGGCCAAGGAGCACGGCATCAAGGTGACCGTCCTCGACGAGAAGGCGCTCGCCAAGGGCGGCTACGGCGGCATCCTCGGCGTCGGCGCGGGCTCGGCGGCCACGCCCCGGCTGGTGCAGCTGTCGTACACCAGCTCCCGGGCGAAGAAGCACCTGGCGTTCGTCGGCAAGGGCATCACCTACGACTCGGGCGGTATCTCCCTCAAGCCCGCCGGGCACAACGAGACGATGAAGTGCGACATGAGCGGTGCCGCCGCCGTGTTCGCCGCGGTCGTCGCCGCCGCCCGGCTCAAGCTGGAGGTCAACATCACGGGCTGGCTCGCCCTCGCCGAGAACATGCCGTCCGGCTCCGCCACCCGCCCGGGTGATGTGCTGCGCATGTACAGCGGCAAGACGGTGGAGGTGCTGAACACCGACGCCGAGGGCCGGCTGGTGCTGGCCGACGCGCTCGCCAAGGCCTCCGAGGACAAGCCGGACGCGATCGTCGACGTGGCGACGCTGACCGGGGCGATGATGCTGGCGCTGGGCAACCGGACCTTCGGGATCATGGCCAACGACGACGCGTTCCGCTCCGCGGTGCACGAGGCGGCCGAGGAGTCGGGCGAGCCGGCGTGGCCGATGCCGCTGCCGGACCACCTGCGCAAGGGGATGGACTCCCCGACCGCCGACATCGCGAACATGGGCGAGCGCTACGGCGGTGGCCTGGTCGCCGGGCTCTTCCTGAAGGAGTTCGTCGGCGAGGGGATCACCTGGGCGCACCTGGACATCGCGGGGCCGGCGTTCAACGAGTCCGGTCCCTTCGGGTACACCCCCAAGGGCGGGACCGGGACGGCCGTGCGGACGCTGGTGCGGCTGGCCGAGCGGGCGGCCTCCGGCGACCTGGGGTGATGTCCGCCTAGCGACTCGGTCCGGTCGGCAGTACGGCGGGTGCGGGGGCGTGGGGGCTGATCGCGCAGTTCCCCGCGCCCCCGAAGGGCGCGCCGCCCACTCCCTCCTTCTCAAGTGAGCGTGTGGTGTCTCACACCCCGGCCCGGCGTCTCGTTCCTTCCCGACAAGTGCGAAGATGGGGCTCGGCAGGACAGGGCCCCCACCACAGGGCCGAAGAAGAGCGGCCGGACCCAGCCGCCGCGCGGTCGTGGACGACCGGCGTACGGCGCACATGCATGGAGGACGTGACGTGGCGAACGACGCCAGCACCGTTTTCGACCTAGTGATCCTCGGCGGTGGTAGCGGTGGTTACGCCGCGGCCCTGCGCGGGGCTCAGCTGGGCCTGGACGTCGCCCTGATCGAGAAGGACAAGGTCGGCGGCACCTGCCTGCACCGGGGATGCATTCCCACGAAGGCCCTGCTCCACGCGGGCGAGATCGCCGACCAGGCCCGCGAGAGCGAGCAGTTCGGTGTGAAGGCCACCTTCGAGGGCATCGACGTGCCCGCCGTGCACAAGTACAAGGACGGTGTGATCTCCGGCCTGTACAAGGGCCTGCAGGGGCTGATCGCCTCCCGCAAGATCACCTACATCGAGGGCGAGGGGCGTCTCTCCTCCCCGACCTCCGTCGACGTCAACGGCCAGCGTGTCCAGGGCCGTCACGTCCTGCTGGCGACCGGCTCCGTGCCGAAGTCGCTGCCGGGCCTGGAGATCGACGGCAACCGGATCATCTCCTCGGACCACGCCCTCGTCCTGGACCGGGTGCCGAAGTCGGCGATCGTCCTCGGCGGCGGTGTCATCGGCGTCGAGTTCGCCTCCGCCTGGAAGTCGTTCGGCACCGACATCACGATCATCGAGGGCCTCAAGCACCTGGCGCCCCTCGAGGACGAGAACTCCTCCAAGCTTCTTGAGCGCGCCTTCCGCAAGCGCGGCATCAAGTTCAACCTGGGCACCTTCTTCTCGAAGGCCGAGTACACCGAGGACGGTGTCAAGGTCACCCTCGCCGACGGCAAGGAGTTCGAGGCCGAGCTGCTGCTCGTCGCCGTCGGCCGCGGCCCCGTCTCGCAGGGTCTGGGCTACGAGGAGCAGGGCGTCGCGATGGACCGCGGCTACGTCCTGGTCGACGAGTACATGCGCACCAACGTCCCGACGATCTCCGCCGTCGGTGACCTGGTCCCGACGCTCCAGCTCGCGCACGTCGGCTTCGCCGAGGGCATCCTGGTGGCGGAGCGTCTGGCCGGCCTGAAGGCCGTGCCGATCGACTACGACGGTGTCCCGCGGGTGACGTACTGCCACCCCGAGGTCGCCTCCGTGGGCATCACCGAGGCCAAGGCCAAGGAGATCTACGGCGCGGACAAGGTCGTCGCTCTGAAGTACAACCTCGCGGGCAACGGCAAGAGCAAGATCCTGAACACCTCGGGCGAGATCAAGCTCGTCCAGGTCAAGGACGGTGCCGTGGTCGGCGTCCACATGGTCGGCGACCGCATGGGCGAGCAGGTGGGCGAGGCCCAGCTGATCTACAACTGGGAAGCCCTCCCCGCCGAGGTCGCCCAGCTCATCCACGCCCACCCGACGCAGAACGAGGCGCTCGGCGAGGCCCACCTGGCCCTCGCGGGCAAGCCGCTGCACTCGCACGACTGACCCCTCGGTCGACGAAGCGACGATCCAGACTTCCGCAATCGTTAAGGAGCAACAGAAACCATGGCGGTTTCCGTAACCCTTCCGGCGCTCGGCGAGAGCGTCACCGAGGGCACTGTCACCCGCTGGCTGAAGGCCGAGGGTGAGCGCGTCGAGGCCGACGAGCCTCTGCTGGAGGTGTCGACCGACAAGGTCGACACCGAGATCCCCTCCCCCGTCGCGGGTGTCCTGGCCTCCATCAAGGTCGCCGAGGACGAGACGGTCGAGGTCGGCGCCGAGCTGGCCCTGATCGACGACGGCACGGGCGCGCCCGCCGCCGCCCCGGCCCCCGCCGCCGAGGAGGCTCCGGCTCCGGCCCCCGAGCCCGCCGCGGCCGCGCCCTCCACCGAGCAGGCCGCCCCCGCGCCCGCCCCGACCGCCGAGGCGGCCACCGGCGGCGGTTCCGCCGAGGGCACCGACGTGGTCCTCCCGGCGCTCGGCGAGTCCGTCACCGAGGGCACCGTCACCCGCTGGCTGAAGGAGGTCGGCGACTCCGTCGAGGCCGACGAGCCGCTGCTCGAGGTCTCCACGGACAAGGTCGACACCGAGATCCCGGCGCCCACCTCCGGTGTGCTCCTGGAGATCACGGTCGCCGAGGACGAGACGGCCGAGGTCGGTGCCAAGCTGGCCGTCATCGGCGCCCCGGGTGCCGCTCCGGCGGCTGCCCCGGCCGCCCCGGCTCCGGCGCCCGCCGCCGCTGCCCCGGCCCCCGCGCCCGCCCCGGCCGCCCCCGCGGCTCCGGCTCCGGCCCCCGCGCCGGCGGCTCCCGCCGCTCCGGCTCCGGCGCCCGCCGCCGCTGCCCCGGCTCCGGCCGCCGCCGCGCCCGCTCCGGTCACCCCGGCTCCGGCCGCTCCCGCGCCGGCCGCCGCCCAGGCGACCGACGAGGGCGCGTACGTCACCCCGCTGGTGCGCAAGCTCGCCGCCGAGAACGGCGTCGACCTGGGCTCCGTCAAGGGCACCGGCGTCGGCGGTCGTATCCGCAAGCAGGACGTCATCGCCGCCGCCGAGGCCGCGAAGGCCGCCGCGGCCGCTCCGGCTCCGGCCGCTGCTGCCGCTCCGGCTTCCGCCGCGAAGAAGGCGCCGACGCTGGAGGCCTCGCCCCTGCGTGGCCAGACCGTCAAGATGCCGCGCATCCGCAAGGTCATCGGCGACAACATGGTCAAGGCACTGCACGAGCAGGCGCAGCTGTCCTCGGTCGTCGAGGTCGACGTCACGCGGCTGATGAAGCTGCGCGCACGGGCCAAGGACTCGTTCGCGGCGCGTGAGGGCGTCAAGCTCTCCCCGATGCCGTTCTTCGTCAAGGCCGCGGCCCAGGCGCTGAAGGCGCACGCGCCGATCAACGCCCGGATCAACGTGGACGAGGGCACGATCACCTACTTCGACGCCGAGAACATCGGTATCGCGGTGGACTCGGAGAAGGGCCTGATGACCCCGGTCATCAAGGGCGCGGGCGACCTCAACATCGCCGGTATCGCCAAGGCCACCGCCGATCTGGCGGGCAAGGTCCGGGCGAACAAGATCACGCCGGATGAGCTCTCCGGCGCGACCTTCACCATCTCCAACACCGGTTCGCGCGGCGCGCTCTTCGACACGATCATCGTGCCGCCGAACCAGGTCGCGATCCTCGGCATCGGCGCCACGGTGAAGCGCCCCGCCGTGATCGAGACGGAGGAGGGCACGGTCATCGGCGTCCGCGACATGACGTACCTGACCCTCTCCTACGACCACCGTCTGGTCGACGGCGCCGACGCGGCCCGTTACCTGACGGCCGTCAAGGCGATCCTGGAGGCGGGCGAGTTCGAGGTCGAGCTCGGCCTGTAGTCCCCGCGTACACACGCTGCGGCGGTGCCCCGTCCGGAGTTCTCCGGGCGGGGCACCGCCGTGTTCGCGCCGGGTCCGGGACGAGGCCCCGGCGCCTGGCCGGTACGGGTCTTTACAAACGGACCCTCCGTGGGAGCGTGTAAGTCTCGTCTCACCTGCGCGAAAGCACCCTCATGCGCCTCTCCACCGGAGGGCCACGGCTTTATTGTCTAGAGGTCAACGCCCTTGGGGCCCGTCCCCCCGCCGGTCCCTCCCCGAAGGAGCCCGCATGACCACCGCGCCCGTCGTCCACTCGCTGCGCGAACAGATCCGCGAGCACATCGTGGAGGGGATCGTGAGCGGGCGGTGGAAGCCGGGTGAGCGGATCGTGGAGCGGCGGATCGCTACGGAGCTGGAGGTCAGCCAGACTCCCGTGCGGGAGGCGTTGCGCGAGCTGGAGTCGCTGCGGTTGATCGAATCCGCGCCGAACAAGGGCGTACGGGTACGGAATCTGACCGCGGCGGACCTGGAGGAGAGCTACCCCGTGCGGGCCGGTCTGGAGGCGATCGCGGCGGAGCTTGCGGCGGAGCGGCTGGCGGAGGACTGCTCGGCCCTGGAGCCGCATGTGGCCGCGCTGTACGAGGCGGACCGCAACGCGGACGGGACGTCCCAGGTGCGGCACACGGTGGCGTTCCACCGTGAGTTGGTGCGGGCGGCGGGCAACTCGGTGCTGCTGCACACGTGGGAGGGGCTGGGGATCGAGGTGTTCACGGCGCTGTCGATCCGGTGGCTGGGGACGGTGCAGCAGTCGTACGCCGAGGAGCACGAGGAGCTGGTCGCGGCGTTCCGTCGCCGTGACCCGCGGATCGCGGACCTGGTCAAGGCCCACGTGTTGGGCTGCGCCCCGCACACGGACGACGAGCCTGCGTAGTTCGGGGCGCGTTTTCGGCTGACGGTCCGGTGGGGGCTGGTCGCGCAGTTCCCCGCGCCCCTTACCGGCACGGGTCGCGCCCGGAGCTTCTAAGGGGCGCGGGGAACTGCGCGAGAGGCCCCACCGGACCCGCGGACGACAACGCACCCCCTGAGCGAACCCCCGCTCAAACGCCGCCCCACCTGCACAAACCCGGGACCGCAGAGGTCACCCGGTGCCACCGCCGGAGGCACCCCGTGCCGACTTTCTCGTGATCAAGATATTTTGCCCGCAACCCTTTGATCGATCATCGATCAGCGGGTTACAGTCGCCGACGGACCTCCACCGAGGTCCGCGCCCTGTCCTGCCAAAGACCAAGGGCACCCCCCGAACCCTTACCGATGAGGGAACCCCCTTCGACTGAGGAGGCGGCGCAATGACCGACCCCAACGCCATCCAGCCGAGCGCGCTCGACCAGCTCCCCGACCGCGATCCGGAGGAGACCGCCGAATGGCAGGCCTCCCTGGACGCCGTCACCAAGGCGGCCGGGCCGCACCGCGCGGCGTACCTGATGCGCCGCACCCTGGAGCGCGCGGAGGGCAACGGCATCGCGCTGCCCAAGCTCCTGGAGACGGACTACGTCAACACCATCCCCACCGCCGCCGAGCCGGGCATCCCCGGTGACGAGGCGATGGAGCGCCGTATCACCGCGTGGAACCGCTGGAACGCGGCGGCGATGGTCACCCGTGGCTCCAAATACGGCGTCGGCGGCCACATCGCCACCTTCGCCTCCGCGGCCTGGCTCTACGAGACGGGCTTCAACCACTTCTTCAAGGGCAAGGAGGCCGACGGCTCGGGCGACCAGCTCTACATCCAGGGCCACGCCTCCCCCGGCATCTACGCCCGCGCCTTCCTCGACGGCCGACTGAACGAGTCCCACCTGGACAACTTCCGCCGCGAGTCGGGCGGCGACGGCCTCCCGTCGTACCCGCACCCCCGGCGCCTGCCCTGGCTGTGGGAGTTCCCGACGGTGAGCATGGGCCTCGGCCCCCTCTCCGCCATCTACCAGGCGCGCTTCAACCGGTACCTGACCAGCCGGGGCATCAAGGACGTCTCGAACTCCCACGTCTGGGCGTTCCTCGGCGACGGCGAGATGGACGAGCCCGAGTCGACGGCCGCACTCGCCCTGGCGAGCCGCGAGGGTCTCGACAACCTGACCTTCGTCATCAACTGCAACCTGCAGCGCCTCGACGGCCCGGTCCGCGCGAACTTCAAGATCGTGCAGGAGCTGGAGGCCCAGTTCCGGGGCGCCGGCTGGAACGTGGTCAAGTCGCTGTGGGGCTCGGCGTGGGACGAGCTGTTCCAGCTCGACACCACCGGCGCGCTCGTCCGCCGGCTGCGCGAGGTGCCGGACGCGCAGGTGCAGACCTACCAGACACGCGACGCCGCCTACATCCGCCAGGACTTCTTCGGCAAGGACCCGGCGCTCGTCGAGATGGCGAAGCTGCTCAGCGACGACAAGATCCTTGAGTGCTTCCACCTCTCGCGCGGTGGTCACGAGGCGCGCAAGGTGTACGCCGCGTACAAGGCCGCCGTCGAGTTCAAGGGCGCCCCGACCGTGATCCTGGCCCAGACCGTCAAGGGCTTCACCCTCGGCGAGGGCTTCGCGTCGAAGAACGCCAACCACCAGATGAAGAAGCTGTCGACGGACGAGTTCAAGCAGATGCGTGATCTGCTCGAACTCCCCATCAAGGACAGCGACTTCGTCGACGGTGTGGTCCCCTACGGCCACCCGGGCGCCGACTCCGCCGAGGTCCGCTACCTCCAGGAGCGCCGCGCCGCGCTCGGCGGTCCCGCCCCGGCCCGCCGTACGCACGCCCTGGCCCCCCTCCCGGCCGCCGCCGACAAGACCTTCGCCGCCTTCGACAAGGGCTCCGGCTCGCAGAACGTGGCGACGACCATGGCCTTCGTCCGCCTCGTCAAGGACCTGGTCCGCGACAAGCAGACCGGCCGCCGCTGGGTGCCGATCGTCCCCGACGAGGCCCGCACCTTCGGCATGGAGAGCCTCTTCCCCTCCCTCGGGATCTACTCCCCCAAGGGCCAGACGTACGAGCCGGTCGACCGTGACCAGCTGATGTACTACAAGGAGGCCAAGGACGGGCAGATCCTCAACGAGGGGATCACCGAGGCCGGTTCCATGGCCGACTTCATCGCCGCCTCGACGTCGTACGCGACGCACGGCGAGACGATGATCCCGTTCTACATCTTCTACTCGATGTTCGGCTGGCAGCGGACCGCCGACCAGATGTGGCAGCTCGGCGACCAGCTCGGCCGCGGCTTCCTCGTCGGCGCCACGGCCGGCCGTACGACGCTGACGGGCGAGGGCCTGCAGCACGCCGACGGCCACTCGCCGGTGATCGCGGCGACCAACCCGGCGGCGCTGACGTACGACCCGGCGTTCGCCTACGAGGTCGCGACGATCGTCAAGGACGGTCTGCGCCGGATGTACGGCGAGGCCGCCCCGGGCGAGGACCCGAACGTCTTCTACTACCTGACCGTCTACAACGAGCCGCTGCCGCAGCCCGCGAAGCCCTCCGGGCCCGGCATCGACGAGGGCATCGTCAAGGGCCTGTACCGCTTCAACACGGCGGAGTCGGCGGGCGTGAACGTGGCCGCCGCCAACGCCCCGCGCATCCAGCTGCTGAGCTCCGGCACGGCGATCCACTGGGCGCTGAACGCGCAGAAGCTGCTCGCCGAGGAGTGGGGTGTGGCCGCCGACGTGTGGTCCGCGACCTCCTGGACCGAGCTGCGCCGCGACGCGCTGGAGGCGGATGCCGCGCTGCTGCGGGGTGAGGAGCGGGTGCCGTACGTCCGTCAGGCGCTGCACGGTGCCGAGGGCCCGGTGCTGGCGGTCTCCGACTACATGCGCCAGGTCCCGGACCAGATCGCGCAGTGGGTCGAGCAGGACTACTCGTCGCTGGGCGCCGACGGCTTCGGCCTCTCGGACACCCGCGAGGGGGCCCGCCGCCACTTCGGTGTCGACGCCGAGTCGATCGTGGTCGCGGCGCTCGCGCAGCTCGCGCGGCGTGGTGAGGTCAAGGCGACGGCGGTGAAGGAAGCGCGGGAGCGGTACGGGTTGTAGGACGGGGGCGCCTCGTGGCTTTCAGGCCCCTGCGGGCCTGAAAAGCAGGGGGCGCAGCCCCTGCTTTTCAGGGGCGCGGGGAACTGCGCGAGAAGCCCCACGCACCCGCAGCCGACAACGCACCCCCTCGTTGTCACACCCGCCCGGCATCATGGCCGCATGCGTGCTGCCCGGCTGATCAAAATGGTGCTGCTTCTCCAGTCCCGGCCCTCCATGACCGCCGCCGAACTCTCCCGGGAGCTGGAGGTGTCCGAGCGGACGGTCACCCGGGACGCCCAGGCGCTGTCGGAGGCGGGGGTCCCGGTGTACGCGGACCGGGGACGGGCCGGTGGGTACCGGCTGATCGGCGGGTACCGGACCCGGCTCACCGGGCTGGCGCGGGGCGAGGCCGAGGCGCTGTTCCTCAGTGGCGTGCCGGGCGCGCTGCGGGAGATGGGGCTGGAGGACGCCGCCTCCGCCGCCCGGCTGAAGGTCTCGGCCGCCCTGCTCCCCTCCCTCCGCGACGCCTCCCGTACGGCCTCCCAGCGCTTCCACCTGGACGCCCCGAGCTGGTTCAAGGAACCGAAGACCCCCGACCTGCTGCCCGCCGTCGCGGACGCCGTGTGGGCCGACCGCCGGATCGTCGCGCGCTACCGCAGGGGCGACACCGAGGTCGAGCGGGCGCTGGAGCCGTACGGTCTCGTCCTCAAGGCGGGCATCTGGTACCTGTGCGCCCGGGTGCCGGGCGAGGACGGGAATCCCGGCACCGGCTCCTTCCGGACCTACCGCATCGACCGGTTCGTGACCGTCGACACCGACGGCGACCACTTCACCCGCGACGAGGAGTTCGACCTGCCGGCCCACTGGGACGCGCAGGCGGAGCGGTTCGCACGCTCGATCCTGCGGGTCGAGGTCGTCGTACGGCTGTCGGCGGAGGGCGTGCGGAGGCTGCCGCACGTCGTGGATCCCGTCGCGGCCCGGGACGCGCTGACGGCGGCGGCCGAGCCGCCCGGCGCGGGCGGCGGGGCCACCGTCACGCTGCGCGCCGAGTCGGAGGACGTGGCGCACACCCAGCTCACGGCGCTGGGGGCGGAGGCCGAGGTACTGGCCCCCGAGAGCCTGCGGGAGCGCTTCGCGGCCGACGCGGGCCGGCTCGCGGGGCTGTACGCCACATAACGATCCGCGGTCCTCCGCGTGCGTACGGCCCGCCCAGGCACGATGCTGGACCCGTGATGGACGAGACGGAGTTCTGGGAGCTGGTGGACACGGCCCGCGAGGACGCCGAGGGCGATCCGGAGGACCAGGCCGACCTGCTCGTGGAACGGCTCGGCCGGCTGGACCCGGAGGCGGTGCTGGACTTCGCCCGGCACTTCGAGTCCCGCTACCACCGCGCCTACACCTGGGACCTCTGGGGCGCCGCGTGGGTGCTGCTGGACGGTGCCAGTGACGACGCGTTCGACTTCTTCCGGTGCTGGCTGATCGGCCAGGGCCGGGAGGTGTTCGAGGGGGCGGTGCACGACCCGGACGCGCTCGCCGATCTGCTGGACGACTTCGACGAGGAGATCGACGGGGACGGCGAGGAGCTGGGGTACGCCGCGGACGAGGCGTACGAGCAGCTCACCGGTGTGGTCGCCCCGGATCTCGGTATCCCGCCCGCGCCCCGTGAACCCGAGGGCACCCCGCTCGACTTCGAGGACGAGTCCGCGCTCGCGGAACGCCTCCCGAAGCTCTGTGAACGCTTCAGGCCCTGAGCCCGCGGTTCGACGGGCGCGGCACGTACGCGTGCTGCTCGGGGGTGTACGGCTGGGTGTGGGGGCGTCGTTCCCTGCCCGGCGCCGGGTGTTCGGAGGCCGAGGCTCCGTGCAGGGGCGCGGAGTTGGCGCGGTCCAGCGCGGACGCGGTGACGGCGGACGGGCCGAGGACGACGACGGCGGTCGCGCAGGCCACCGTCCAGGGGCTCCGCAGGGCCGAGGACCAGGACCTCTTCGGGTCGCGGGACATGTGCTTCGTACGGCTGTTCATCGTTCTCCCCACCTCCGGTCGGCGTGACGACGACGTTAGGGCGCCTGTCTGGGAGAAGTCTGTGAGGTCGCGGCGGGCTGTCTGTGAAGCTCATGAGATCTGTCCCGACCGGCCGGTCCGTCTCAGCTCCGGCCCTGGAGGCGGGCCGCCAGCTCCCTGATCGCGGGCAGGCGTTCCGCGAGGGCCGCGCCCGGGCAGCTGGTCATGAAGCCGTCGCTGTGGCCCGCGAGGGTGGGCAGCAGGGCGGTGGTCCCGGAGGCGTAGCGGCTGAGGCTGTTGCTGGAGGTGAGCTTGACGCTGCCGCGGGGGTCGGTGTCGGTGAGGCCGAGTTTCCAGGCGGCGAGGGCCGCGATGGCGTCGGTCATGGCCTGCGGGACGGGGACACCGGCGGTGAAGGTGCCGAGGGCGGCGATGCCGGTGGTGCGGTGGTTGAAGCCCTGGGTGTGGGCTCCGGTGACCGCGCGGTCGATACCGCCCGCACGGCCCTCGTAGATGGTGCCGCAGCGGTCGACGAGGAAGTTGTAGCCGATGTCGTCCCAGTCCTTGGCGCCGGTCTGGCCGGTGTAGAGGCCGCGGATGATGCGGGGCGCGTCGGCGCAGTCGTAGCCGTTGGGCGAGTCCGTGTGGTGGACGAAGACGGCGGCGATCTCGTCGTCGTAGCGGGCGGGCGGCTGGCTGGGCGCGTCCTTCTCCAGCCAGCGGGACCTGGGCACGATCGGCGGCCGGGGCGCCCGGTGCGCCGGCGCGGGCCGGGCCGCGACGGAGCCGTCCGCGCCCTCTTCGGTGCGGTCCACGCCGATCGCGCACAGCACCAGCGCGAGGACGGCCGCCAGTCCGGGCAGAGCGGCCAGCAGCAGGAGCACGGGCCGGGGCAGGTCCAGGCGCGGGGCGTGCGGGGCCTGTGCGCGGCGGCGGCGCACCCGCGGCGGCCGCCGTATTCGCGCACCCCGTGACCTCCGGAACACACGCATGGGCCCAGAGTCACCCGGATGCGCGCCGGCCGCGATGTGGGGTGGGCCACCCGGTGGAAGCGGAAGGAACCAACCCCGTGGTCCGGGACGTTTTTACGATTCAGGGCGGAGGCGGTTCGGTGGTGGCCGGTTCGCGCGGGTCGGCGTGGTGCCCGGCCGGCGTAACTGATCACTGCGCCTGCCCCGCGCGTACTACAGGGTCCCTGAAGAGAGGCGGCTGGAGTGGACGTGCTCGACATCCTGCTGATGCTGGTGATCCTGGCCTACGCGGCGTCGGGTTACCGGCGCGGGCTGGTAGCGGGATGTGTGTCCCTCGCCGGTTTCGTGGGCGGCGCGGCGATCGGCGTCTGGGTGCTGCCCTGGATGATGGAGCTGGTGGAGGCGGGCACCCCGGCGGCCACGGTCACGGCGGTGCTGACCGTGCTGGTGCCAGGCGTGATCGGGCACGAGCTGGCGGGCCGGCTGGCGCTGCGGCTGCGCCGGGAGATCGACCGCAGTCCGCTGCGGGTGGCCGACGGCATCGGCGGTGCGGCGGCCAACACGGTCGCGGTGCTGATAGTGGCGTGGGTGGCCGCGAGCGTCCTCGGGGCGTCCTCGTCGCCGGTGGTGACCAACTCGATCCGTAACTCCGCGCTGCTGGGCGCCGTGCAGAACACGATGCCGGACACCACCCCGGCCTGGTTCTCGGACGCCACCTCCGCGCTCACCGAGGCGGGTTTCCCCCAGGTCTTCAACCCGTTCGAGAACGAGGCGACGGCCGAGGTCGCCAAGCCCTCCGGCGACAGTGTCACCGCGGCGGCGACCGGTGCCGCCAAGCGCAGCACGGTGAAGATCGAGGGCGTCGCGGGCACCCAGGGCCGTGAGGGCAGCGGCTTCGTGTACGCGACCGAGCATGTGATGACCAACGCCCATGTGGTGGCGGGCATCGACGATCCGAGTGTGCGGGTGGGCGGTGTCGGCAAGGCGTACGAGGCGAAGGTCGTGCTCTTCGACCCCGACAAGGACGTGGCGGTGCTCTACGTCCCGGGTCTCAAGGCCCCGCTGCTGCGCTTCGACGACAGTGCCAAGCGGGGTGACGCGGCGGTGGTGGCCGGCTATCCCGAGGACGGCGGCCTGGACCTCCAGGCGGCCACGGTCGCCAGCCGGATCGACGCGACCGGCCGGAACATCTACAACACGGATTCGGTCACCCGCGACATCTACTCGATCCGTTCCACCGTCCGCCCCGGCAACTCCGGCGGCCCTCTCCTCACCACCGACGGCCGGGTCTTCGGCGTCGTCTTCGCCCGCTCCACCTCGGACGCGGAGACGGGGTACGTCCTGACCGTGGACGAGGTCGTCTCCGACGCGGAGCGGGCGGCGATCGCGACGGCGCCGGTGGACACGGGCGATCTGGTGACGTCGTGACCCGTCAGAGCCGGCAGCCCATCAGTACGTCGTCCACGTACTGCCCGTCGAGCAGGAACTCCTCGGGCAGGACGCCCTCGACCACGAAGCCCTCGGACTCGTAGAGCTTCCTGGCCGGGGTGTTGTGGCCGAGGACGCGCAGGGTGAGGCGGCGGGCGCCGCGACGGCGTGACTCGTCCTGTGCGGCGCGCAGCAGCGCCCGTGCGACGCCCGCCCCGCGCGCGGCGTCGGCGACGGCGAGGCCCTGGATCTGCCGGACGTGGGTGTGGCAGGCGAGCCCTGTGGGGCGGACGATGCGGACGTAGCCGACGACGGTGCCGTCGAGTTCGGCGACGAGGTGGTCCTGGGCGCCGACCCGCTCGTTGAAGAAGGGCTCGTAGGGCTGTCGGGGGCGTTCCTGGACGGAGTGCAGCGTGGACCAGGTGTCGCGGTCGAGGCGGCCGAGGGTGTCTTCGTCGTCCGAGGTCGCGACGCGTATGTACGGAACGGGCATGGCGGCCACTGTACGGCGGCGGGGCGGGCGGGGGCGGTGGTGGCCGGTCATGGGCCCCGGGTCCACCCGTTCCGGCGGGAGCGGGGCAGGATGGGGCGCATGACCGTTGAATCGTCCGTTCCGCCCGGTTCCCGTATCGCGATCGCCGGTGCGTCCGGCCTGATCGGTTCGGCTTTGGCCCGCTCCCTCACCGACGACGGCTACGAGGTGCTCCGGCTCGTACGGCGGGCGCCCCGGGCGCCGGGCGAGGTGCGCTGGGACCCGGACGCGGGGCGGGTCGACGAGGCGGGGCTCGCGGGGTGCGCGGCCGTCGTCAATCTCGCCGGCGCGGGGGTCGCGTCCCGCCGCTGGACGGACGCGTACAAGGCGACGATCCGCGGCAGCCGGGTGCACGGCACCCGGACGCTCGCCGAGGCCGCCGCCGCCCTCGACACCCCGCCGAGCGTCTTCGTCAACGGCAGCGCGATCGGCTTCTACGGCTTCACGGGCGACCGGGTGGTGGACGAGTCGGCGGAGCCGGGGGCGGAGTTCCTGTCCTCGCTGTGCGTGGAGTGGGAGGGGGCGGCCGAGGCCGCGCGGGAGGCCGGGATCCGGACGGCGTTCGCCCGGACGGGGCTGGTGGTGGCCAAGGGCGGGGGTGCGTGGGGGCCGCTGTTCCCGCTGTTCAAGGCCGGGTTGGGCGGGCGGATGGGGGACGGCCGCCAGTACTGGAGCTTCATCTCGCAGCACGACGAGGTCGCCGCGCTGCGGCATCTGATCTTCACTCCGTCGCTGTCCGGGCCGTTCAATCTGACGGCCCCGGCCCCGCTGACCAACCGTGAGATCACGGCGGCGATGGGCCGGGTGCTGCGCCGGCCCACCCTGTTCACCGTGCCCGCGCCCGTGCTCCGGCTCGCCCTCGGGGGCGTCGCCGGGGATGTGCTCGGCAGTACGCGGGCCGTCCCGACGCGGTTGCTGGAGTCGGGGTTCACGTTCCGGAACCCCGAGATCGACGACGCGATTCGAGCTGCGCTCGGCTGAGGGGGTGGGGGTGGGGGGCGGGGGGTGCGTTGTCGTCCGCGGGCCGGTGGGGCTTCTCGCGCAGTTCCCCGCGCCCCTGAAAAGCAGGGGCTGCGCCCCATGCTTTTCAACCCGCAGTCCCCGTGGTCTTTCAGGCCCGCAGGGCCTGTTGCTTTTAGGGGCGCGGGGAACTGCGCGAGAAGCCCCACCGGAGCCGCACCCGCCGACGAACCCCGCACCCCCCGAACGCCCGGCGCACGGACCCCCCGTCCATGCCCCCGTGCGAGGTCACACGCTCCTTCCCCGGAACCGGCGCCCACCTTCACTCTCAAGCCGAACTCAGGTATTTCAGATGGGTGTTGGGGGCATAACGTCCCCGCAGCCGCGCGACCTCGGGAGGGGCACGTGCTTGAGTCGGTGCACCAGTCGGCGTTCCCGGCCGACACGGAGAACGCCGAAGACACAGACGTCATCGTCGTGGGAGCCGGCGTGGCCGGTCTCGCCGCGGCCGGACATCTGACCAGGGCGGGTCTGCGGACCACCGTCCTGGAGACCGCCCCGGCCGTCGGCGGCCGTATGACCACCGAGAAGATCGACGGCTTCCGGCTGGACCGGACGGCGCAGTTGCTCTCCACGTCGTACCCGGAGCTGCGCCGCACCCCGGGCCTGGACACCCTGCCCCTGCGGCCGTTCGCCCCGGGCGTCCTGCTGCACGCCGACGGGCGTCATCAGCGGGCCGGCGCCACCCCGGTTCTGCGGAGCGCGAGGGGCGCACTCACGGCCGCGCGCGCCCTCGCAAGCGCCCCCAGGCTCCCCCGCAACCAGGGCCGCCAGCAGGTCCGTTCCACGGGCACCCGGCCCGGTCGGCTGGGGGCTCCCGCCGATCAGTCCCGGCTGGCCATGGCCCTGGCCCGACTCGCCGCGACCGCGCCCGAACGGCTCCTCGCCCGGGCGGAGGTCCCGGCCGCCCAGGCCCTGGCGGCCCGGGGTTTCCCGCCCCGGACGATCGACGGTTTCGTCCGCCCCCTGCTGGCCGCGCTGCTGGCGGACCCCGCACTGGGGACCTCCAGCCGCTGTGCCGACCTGGCCCTGCACACCTTCGCCACGGGCCGGCTGTGCATCCCGGAGGGCGGCGCGGACACCCTTCCGGAGCTGCTCGCGGCGGCGCTGCCGCCGGGGTCGGTCCGTACGGGCGTCCAGGTCACCGGGATCAGCACGACCTCGGTGACGACGGCGCACCACGGCGTCCTCACCTGCCGCGCGGTGGTGCTGGCCACGGACGCCCGCTCCGCCGCCGAACTGCTCCCGGGACTGCGGGTGCCGGACTTCCACCCGGTGACGGTGCTGCACCACGCCACGGACGAACCCCCGCTGGGCGAACCGGCGCTGCTGCTGGACGCCGACCGCAGCGGGCCCGTCTCGCACACGGCGGTGATCAGCCAGGTCGACCCGAGCCGGGCCCCGGCGGGCCGTGCCCTGATCACCTCCACGGTTCTCGGCACTCCCCCGTCCCCCGCGCACCTCGACGCCACGGTCCGGGCCCAACTCGCCCGGCTCTACCGCACATCCACCACCCGCTGGGAGCTCCTCGCCGCGTACCACGTGCCCGAGGCGGTCCCCGCGATGCCCGCGCCGCACGATCTGCGCCGCCCGGTGCGTCTGCTGGCCGGCCTCTACGTCTGCGGTGACCACCGCGACACCAGCACCGTCCAGGGGGCGCTGCACTCCGCCCGCCGGGCCGCCCACGCGGTGCTGACGGACCTGGACGCCCGCCCGACGTTCCTGGAGGAGGAGCCGTTGGACGCGGCGGCGTGAACGACGGCAGGGGCGCCCGGAGTCGAACCCGGACGCCCCTGCCGCCAGGCCCTGTCGTACGCCTACCCGAGCGCCGCCACCTTGTCCCGGTAGCCGCGCACCGGGGCGGCGTCCCGGTAGGGCTCCAGGCGGCGTTCGAAGTCGCGGACGTACTCCACGGCCCGTACGGACCGCATCTCGGCGGCCTGTCCGGCGGCCTCGGCGCCCAGCTGGCAGGCCTGGTCCAGCTCACCGAGGCCCAGGCGGGCCGAGGCGAGGACGACCCGGCAGAAGAGCCGGCTGCGGGCGTAGGCGGGCGCCCTCAGCTGCAGGGAGCGCTCCGCGTGCTGGGCCGCGGCCCGGTACTGCTGGAGGTCGCGGTGGCTGTGGCCGAACTCGTCGGCGAGCTGCGCCTCGTCGAAGAACCGCGCCCAGTAGGGGACCTCGTCCCCGGGGCGGGCCGTCTCCAGGGCGCGTTCGGCGCGGACCAGCGCGGCCGTGGAGGCCCGCACCTCGCCGAGCACCGCGTGGCCGCGCGCCTCGACGGAGTGCAGCAGCGACTGCACCACCGGCGGTACGGCCGACCCGACGCCCTGCTGGGCGACGCGCGCGAGCTGCACGGCCTCCCGTCCGTGCCCCAGATAGACCGCCTGACGGCTCATCGTGACGAGCACATACGCCCCGTACGCCCGGTCCCCCGCAGCCTGCGCCAGCCTGAGCGCCTGCACGAAGTACCGCTGGGCGAGGCCGTGCGCCCCGATGTCGTACGAGGTCCAGCCGGCCAGCCGGGTCAGGTCGGCGGCGGAGGCGAACAGCCGCCGGCCGATCTGTTCGCCGTAGGCGCCGCGCAGCATGGGCTCGGCCTCGTGTTCGAGATAGCGCACGAGGGCCTGGCGGGCGTGGCCGCCGCCGTACGCGTCGTCGAGGGCGCGGAACAGCTCGCCCACCGAGCGGAGGGCGGCGATGTCCCCGCCGGTGACCTTCTGGCCGGGGCCGCGCTCGGTCTGGCTGCGCTGCCGGGGGACGACCGGGCGGCCCTGCGGGGGGACCCGGGTGGCCGCCGGGTCGCCGCGGCCCACCCGGTCGTCGGCCCGGCCGATCAGCCAGTCGCGGCTGGGGACGACGAGTCCGGCGGGGGTGAAGGCGATCTTCCGCAGCTCGGCGTGGCTGCCGGAGTCCTTGCGCCACAGGCCGCCGACGATGTCGATGGCCTCCTCGGGGGTGGCGGCGAACTCCAGGCCCGCGTAGACGGGGGCACAGGCGTCCAGGCCGAGGTCCTGGGCGGTGAGCCGGCGGCCGAGGCGGCGGGTGAACACCTCGGCGATGAGGGCGGGTGTCGCCCCCCGGGGCTGCTGTCCGCGCAGCCAGCGGGTGACGGACGTCTTGTCGTATCTGAGGTCGAGGCCGTGTTCGAGACCGAGCTGGTCCACACGGCGCGCTAGTCCCGCGTTCGAGAACCCCGCTTCTGCGATGAGGGCGGCGAGCTGGCGGTTGGGGGTGCGCTGCGCGGGTCGTTCCGTCATCTGCGGTGCGGTCTCCTGCCTTCCGGGTGTCGGCGGGGTTTCCCGGATTGCCTGGTGAGAAGCCTTTTGCGGCCTTGTGAACGGCGCGAATGTAGCGGAGAGTAAGCGTCCGATCGCACACTTCCGTGTCCATTCATCCGATCGTGTGAGGATTCGCTGCGCGGCTGACGTGGAGGGCCTGCGACACGCGCCGGCTGGGCTCCTCGTACGCCCGGCGGCCGGCGCGTACGACGAGCGTCGGTATCCGCCTCCGCGCCTCGCACCACGGGCGCCGGGCACCACTCGAACAGCGCCCGGTCCGACGGTCGTACAGTTGCTTGGGCGCTTCACGCGCCTGACAGGGCCATCAGGGCTATCGCGGTGCCGCCGGCCGGTGGTGCCGCCGAGGGAGGCGCTTGCCGTGAGTGGGTTGCGGTTCGTCCGCATGGGGTTCGGCACGGAGGCCGTCGAGTACCAGGAGGCGTGGGACGAGCAGCGCCGGGTGCACGCGGCCCGCTTCGCCGACGAGGTCACCGACACGGTGCTGCTCCTGGAGCACCCGCCGGTCTACACGGCGGGGCGGCGTACGGCCGACAACGAGCGCCCCCTCGACGGCACGCCCGTCATCGACGTCGACCGCGGCGGCAAGATCACCTGGCACGGGCCGGGCCAGCTGGTGGGGTACCCGATCCAGAAGCTGCCCCGTCCGGTGGACGTGGTCGCCCATGTGCGGCGGCTCGAAGAGGCCCTGATCCGTACGTGCGCGGAGTTCGGCGTCGAGACCACCCGGGTCGAGGGCCGCAGCGGGGTGTGGGTGCTCGGCGATCCGGTCGAGCGGCGGCTCGGGGGGCTGTCGCTGGATCTCGACCCCCGGATGACCGACGACGAGTTCGATCCCCGGATGAACGGGCCGGAGTACGCGCCGTCCAACGCGGGGCAGCGGCGCGAGGACCGCAAGATCGCGGCGATCGGGATCCGGGTCGCGAAGGGGGTCACGATGCACGGCTTCGCGCTGAACGTGAACCCCGACAACAAGTGGTTCGACCGGATCATCCCCTGCGGCATCCGTGACGCGGGGGTCGCGTCCCTCGCGGCCGAGCTGGGGCGGGACATCACGATCGCGGAGGTCCTGCCGGTGGCCGAGCGGCATCTCCGGGACGTCCTGGAGCACGCGGACCTGCAGCCGCGGGTGGTGGAGCGCGCGACGGCGTAGGCGTGGGTCGCGGCAGAGCTCGGGAGTGCGGGTTCGTGGGCGGGTGCGGGTGGGTGGGGGCTGGTCGCGCAGTTCCCCGCGCCCCTGAAAAGCAGGGGCTGCGCCCCTCGCTTTTCGTCCCGAAAGGGCCGCAGGCCTCTTTCAGGGGCGCGGGGAACTGCGCGAGAAGCCCCACCGAACCCGCGCCTGGAATGCCGCCGTGAAGCCGAAGGTTGCCCACCCCGGGGACCGAGAACCGTACGGGCGTACCCTGGTGGACGCCGAAGAATCGAAGCACAGGGAGCCGATGTGTCCGCAGTCGCACCCGACGGACGCAAGATGCTGCGCCTGGAGGTCCGGAACAGCCAGACCCCCATCGAGCGCAAGCCCGAGTGGATCAAGACCCGGGCGAAAATGGGCCCCGAGTACACGAAGATGCAGGCCCTGGTGAAGGGCGAGGGGCTGCACACCGTCTGCCAGGAAGCAGGCTGCCCCAACATCTACGAGTGCTGGGAGGACCGCGAGGCCACCTTCCTCATCGGCGGCGACCAGTGCACCCGCCGCTGCGACTTCTGCCAGATCGACACCGGCAAGCCCGAGGCGCTGGACCGCGACGAGCCCCGCCGCGTGGGCGAGTCCGTGGTCACCATGGACCTGAACTACGCCACCATCACCGGCGTCGCCCGCGACGACCTGGAGGACGGCGGCGCCTGGCTCTACGCCGAGACGGTCCGCCAGATCCACCAGCAGACCGCGGAGCGCGCGGACGGCCGGACCAAGGTCGAGCTGCTGGCCCCCGACTTCAACGCCGTCCCGGAGCTGCTGGAGGAGGTCTTCGCCTCCCGCCCCGAGGTCTTCGCGCACAACGTGGAGACCGTGCCCCGGATCTTCAAGCGCATCCGCCCCGGCTTCCGTTACGAGCGCTCGCTGAAGGTCATCACCGAGGCGCGGGACTACGGTCTGGTCACGAAGTCGAACCTGATCCTCGGCATGGGCGAGACCCGTGAGGAGGTCAGCGAGGCGCTGAAGCAGCTGCACGACGCCGGCTGCGAGCTGATCACCATCACCCAGTACCTGCGTCCGAGCGTCCGCCACCACCCCGTGGAGCGCTGGGTCAAGCCGCAGGAGTTCGTCGAGCTGAAGCAGGAGGCCGACGAGATCGGCTTCTCCGGTGTGATGTCCGGCCCGCTGGTCCGCTCCTCGTACCGGGCCGGCCGCCTCTACCAGATGGCGGTCGAGAAGCGGGGCGCGTACGTCGCGTCGCAGGCCGTCTGACCCCATTTCGCGCCCGTTTTGGCCCATGGCCGGCGCTAGGCCGAATGGCACGGAGTGCCACCCGATTCGTGTGAATCTGAGCACAAGAGGCTACTCGTCGGTAATGGCCGATTGACCGCGGTCCTGACCGTCCTCGCAGATGAGGGCAGTGTCAGGGCCGCGTCGGGGTTTAAAGGCCGCGCATCAAGGCTTCACTGGCGTTTGACCGGTCGGTCACGCCCTGGTAACACCAATCAGTGACCCTGGTTTCACGCCCGGTACAGGGTCCTAGCCAGAGCAGCCATCCCGAGGGGGGACCTCCCATGCAGGCCGCACCCGTTCGTGCCACAGCGATCCCGTCGTTCACCGATGCACTCCGTGCCGTCGAGTCGCTGCTCATGAGCAGTGGTCAGCGCACCGCCCGTCGCAACGCCTGGACCTCCGTCCTGGAGGACCGCCGCCGCGCCAAGGACCGCGTCGAGACCGAGCGCGTCCTCGAAGCCGCCGTCGCCTCGCGCACCTCGTAGCGCCGCACCCCGCACCACCGCTCCACGAACCGCCGCAGCACGCCGGCACCGCCGCCGCCCGGCGCCGCTTCCCCAGCGCAGCCGCCGGTCCCCGGTCCCCACCGGCACCGCCGTCGTCCTCGCTTCCCCGGACACGTAGACTTCGTGCCATGGCGAGGAAGGAACCCGCAGCGGACGCTGCGAACCCCGGGCGACTCAAGCAGATCGCTCTGACGTACAAGATGACCCGCAGGGCCGACAAGAAGATCGGTCTTGTACTCGCGGCTGTCGGAATCATCACCTTCGGTGTCTTCCTCGCGATCGGTTTCTTGATCGGTCACCCCATCTATCTCGGCATCCTGGGCCTCCTGCTCGCCTTCCTCGCGACGGCGATCGTGTTCGGACGGCGGGCCGAGCGGGCCGCGTTCGGGCAGATGGAGGGCCAGCCGGGCGCCGCCGCGGCGGTCCTGGACAACGTGGGACGTGGCTGGACCACGACGCCCGCGGTGGCGATGAACCGCAGCCAGGACGTGGTGCACCGGGCCGTCGGCAAGGCCGGCATCGTCCTGGTCGCCGAGGGCAACCCGAACCGTGTGAAGAGCCTGCTGGCCGCCGAGAAGCGGAAGATGGCCCGCATCGTGGCGGACGTCCCGGTGCACGACCTGGTGGTGGGCACCGGCGAGGGCCAGACCGAGCTGAAGAAGCTCCGCACGACCATGCTCAAGCTGCCGCGCGTCCTGTCCGGACCCCAGGTGACCGCCACCAACGACCGGCTGCGCGCCATGGGCGACCTGATGAGCAACATGCCGCTCCCCAAGGGCCCGATGCCCAAGGGCATGCGTATGCCGAAGGGCGGCCCGAAGGCCCGCTGACACCATGACGACCACGTGTACGACGATGGGGGCGCCCCGGATCACTCCGGGCGCCCCCATCGTCGTACTCCGGGCGGGAACCTCAGATCCGGACCTCGACCGTGCGCGCCAGCCGGTCGTGCAGGCCCCGGCCGTCGCGGTCCCAGACCAGGGCGGGGACGGCGAGGCAGAGCAGGACCGTGCGGACGGCGGCGCGCCAGGGGACGACCGTGCCGGTGTCCTGGGCGACGACCCGCAGACCGAAGAGGCGCTTGCCCGGGGTGAAGCCGATCGTGCCCAGCGTCAGGGTGTGCAGCAGGAAGAAGATGAGCAGGGCCCAGTTGCTGGTGGCCTGGTCGTAGCCGTCGGTGATCAGGCCGTATGCGATCAGCAGGCACAGGCCCCAGTCGACGGCGAGGGCGCCCAGACGGCGGCCGGGGCGGGCGATGGAGCCGGAGCCCTCCTCCGGCAGACCGAGCTGCTCTCCCCTGTATCCGAAGTCGACTCCGGCTTCCTCCGCGGCTTCACGGGGGCCGGAGAGCCACGATCCGAGTGCTTGCCTCTTGTCCACCCGTCCAAGGTACTGCCACCGTTCTGCCATACGGACAGGTGGGGTGCGGGGCGGGATGTCCGGTTAACTTGTGCGAAACAAATGGGTCACGCACGAGAAATCACCCGTCCCTAGTGTCGTGAAGAGCGTGTGCCACCGCACTGGCCGCACGAACGAACTACCACCCCGGCAGGAGACGTCGGGAGTAGGAGGAGCTGGATGTTCCAGAACGCCGACGAGGCCAAGAAGTACATCGCGGACGAGGACGTCAAGTTCGTCGATGTCCGCTTCTGCGACCTGCCGGGTGTGATGCAGCACTTCACGATCCCGGCCACGGCCTTCGACCCGGCCGAGGAGCTCGCGTTCGACGGCTCCTCGATCCGCGGCTTCCAGGCCATCCACGAGTCCGACATGGCGCTCCGCGCCGACCTGTCCACCGCGCGCGTCGACCCCTTCCGCCGCGACAAGACGGTCAACATCAACTTCTTCATCCACGACCCGATCACAGGCGAGCAGTACTCCCGTGACCCGCGGAACGTGGCGAAGAAGGCGGAGGCGTACCTCGCGTCCACCGGTATCGCCGACACCGCGTACTTCGGTCCCGAGGCCGAGTTCTACGTCTTCGACAGCGTGCGCTTCAAGACCGCGGAGAACGAGTCCTTCTACCACATCGACTCCGAGGCGGGCGCCTGGAACACCGGTGCGCTGGAGGACAACCGCGGCTACAAGGTCCGCTACAAGGGCGGTTACTTCCCGACCCCGCCGGTCGACCACTTCGCCGACCTGCGTGCCGAGATCTCCCTGGAGCTGGCCAACTCCGGCCTCCAGGTCGAGCGCCAGCACCACGAGGTGGGCACCGCCGGCCAGGCCGAGATCAACTACAAGTTCAACACGCTGCTCGCCGCGGCCGACGACCTCCAGCTCTTCAAGTACATCGTGAAGAACGTGGCCTGGCGCAACGGCAAGACCGCGACCTTCATGCCGAAGCCGATCTTCGGTGACAACGGCTCGGGCATGCACGTCCACCAGTCGCTGTGGACGGGCGGCCAGCCGCTCTTCTACGACGAGGCCGGTTACGCGGGCCTGTCGGACACCGCCCGCTACTACATCGGCGGCATCCTCAAGCACGCCCCGTCGCTGCTGGCCTTCACCAACCCGACGGTGAACTCGTACCACCGTCTGGTGCCCGGCTTCGAGGCCCCGGTCAACCTGGTCTACTCGCAGCGCAACCGCTCCGCGGCCATGCGTATCCCGATCACGGGTTCGAATCCGAAGGCCAAGCGCGTCGAGTTCCGCGCGCCCGACTCCTCCGGCAACCCGTACCTCGCCTTCTCGGCGCTGCTCCTCGCGGGCCTCGACGGCATCAAGAACAAGATCGAGCCGGCCGAGCCGATCGACAAGGACCTCTACGAGCTGGCCCCCGAGGAGCACGCGGGCGTCCCGCAGGTCCCGACCTCCCTCCCGGCCGTCCTCGACTCGCTGGAGCGCGACCACGAGTTCCTCCTCCAGGGCGACGTCTTCACGCCGGACCTGATCGAGACGTGGATCGACTACAAGCGCGCCAACGAGATCGCCCCGCTGCAGCTGCGTCCGCACCCGCACGAGTTCGAGCTGTACTTCGACGTGTGATCGACGCGTAGTCCGTACGCCCTTCGCGGCGGCGCCCCCGTTCCCGTTTCCCGGGACGGGGGCGTCGTCGTATGGTTGCGGGTCGTAGGGTTCTGGCACGACTGTTCGAGAGACGACGGGGAGACGCGGGGATGCCCGAACAGGACGACGACGAGCGGGAGTTCGACATCAAGTGGGCGGACGGGGCCGAGCACAAGGAGCCCTCCGCCCGGGCCCGGATGCTCGCGGCCCGCTGGAAGGAGAACCCGCCCGCGCCGCAGCCGTTCCGTGCCGATCCGGGGCCGCGGGTGCCGCGCCGGTCGTCGTGGGTGTCGACGGTGATCGTGTTCGGGTGCGTGGCGGGGCTGATCGCGCTGATCGGCTACGTCAACTATCGGTCTTCGTACTGAGCCTTTGCCCTGCCGGGGGCCGATCACGACCATCGCGTGACCGCTTCATGGGGAGGGCCGGGCGCACAATGGACAGCGGGACGAGTCGCTGCCTGAGTGTGGGGTGGTACGGATGTCTGAGCGGTTCCGCAGTGATCCTCGGCTGACCGTGCGGATGACGGTCACGTTGTTTCTGCTCGGGTTGCTGTATGTCGTGTTCGTGGCGGTACTGATCGCGCTGCTGAAGTCCTGGGTGCTGGTCGTGGTGATCGCGGCGGGGCTGCTGGGGGCGCAGTACTGGTTCTCCGACCGGGTCGCCCTGTACGCGATGCGCGGGCGGATCGTGGAGCGGGAGGAGTATCCGCTGCTGCACGGGGTCGTCGACCGGCTGTGCGCGGTGGCGGACATGCCGAAGCCGCGGGTCGCGGTGGCGGACATGGAGATGCCGAACGCGTTCGCGACCGGGCGGAACGCCGATCACGCGGTGGTGTGCGTGACGACCGGACTGCTCGGGCGGCTGGAGCCGGACGAGCTGGAGGGTGTGCTCGCGCACGAGCTGTCGCATGTGGCGCACCGCGATGTGGCCGTCATGACGGTCGCCTCGTTCCTCGGGGTGATCGCCGGGATCGTCGTCCGGTTCGCGTTCTACTCGAACCTGTTCGGCGGGCGGCGCGACCAGAACACCGCCGTCGTGTTCAGCGTGATCATGGGTGTCTCGGCCGCCGTGTACGTGCTGAGCTTCGTGCTGATCCGGGTGCTGTCCCGCTATCGCGAGCTGGCCGCCGACCGGGCGGGCGCCCTGCTCACCGGGCGGCCCTCGGCGCTCGCCTCCGCGCTCACCAAGGTCACCGGGGACATCGCGCGGATCCCGACCCGGGATCTGCGCACCGCGCAGGCCTTCAACGCCTTCTACTTCACCCCCGCGCTCGGCGCGCACGCACCGCTGGGCCACCTCTTCGCCACGCATCCGCCGCTGGAGCAGCGGCTCGACCAGCTCGCCCGTATCTCGGCGGAGCTGGGTGAGGCGGCCGTGCCGGGGGCCGGTGGTGCCGGTGGTCCCGGGAAGGCGGGCTGAGCGGTATGGGGCTCCTGGACATCCTCCTCGGCCGTACGAAGCCGGTGGCACCCGACCTGGACCGGCTCTTCGCCCTCCCCTCGGCCGCCGTCACCCTGGAGGCGGCGGTCTCGCTCACCCCGACCGGCACGGGCGCGGTGTGCTTCGCGACCGTCGAGGGCGCGGCCTTCGACGGCGTACGGCAGGAGGTGCGGGCGCTGCTCGACGCGGACGCGGAGCGGCCCGGGCCGCCGGTCGGGATCGAGCGGGACGAGTACGGCTACTCGTGGCTGGTCTCCCGGCGGGACCCTCGGGACCTGCCCGCGCTGGTGAGCGATCTGCACGCGGTCAACAGCGCGCTGGAGAGCGGCGGTTTCGGGCCGCAGCTGCTGTGCTCGGTGGTCGGGTTCCGGGCGGCGGAGGGCGCGGGCGGTGGGCGGCTCGGGGTCGTCTATCTCTACAAGCGCGGGACCTTCTATCCGTTCGCGCCGCTGCCGGGTGAGGGGCAGCGGCGCGACAACGCGCTGGAGCTGCGGGTCCGGGCCGCCCTCGGGGACGATCTGCGGGTCGAGCCCGAGCTGAGCCGGTGGTTCCCGATCTGGGGCGCCCCGGGGCTGTGAACCGCCCCGGGGGCGCCGTCACTTGGCGTTCTTGTCGCGGTCCTGCCGCCGGTTCTCGAAAGGCCGTTCGCGGCGGTAGCGGCGCTCCCACTTGGCCTGCTGGTCACGGCGGTCGCGGTAAGCACGGTAGGAGGCGGGCTGGGCCGAGCCGCCGCCCGTCGGGGAGCCCGACGAGGACGCCGCCGAGCCTCCCCCCGTGCGACCGTGACGGACGTACAGGTAGAGCAGGGCGACTGCGGCCAGCCAGAGGACTTGGTTGGAGAAACCCATGACGACCAGTACCGCGGTCGCCGAAAGGATCAAGGTGCCCATGACGGGACTCCTCGGGGCGTGGCGTGGGTGACGACGATGCGTGGAAGAGTAGCCCCGGGGCCGGAAAGTGACCCCCGTCCTGCATGAGTCCGGTATCCGGAGGACTCCTTCGCGCCTCTCCAGGATGCTCGTGCGACGGGTGCGGCGGCATCCCATTTATCGGTGCCCCTCCGTCGCCGCTCCTGGGTCATGCTGGCGGCCATGGGAATCGAGGACGAGGAATGGGCGGCGACCCGGGCATGGGTGGCCGAGCGGCTGCCCGAGGGGCGCACCGTGCGGAACTGGGCCGATCTGCGGGGCGGTTGGTCCGCGTCGATGCGGCGGCTGACGCTCGACGACGGGACGGGGCTCGTCCTGCGGTCATTCGTGAAGCCGTTCTTCCGGCGGCACGCTCCCGGGCTGCTGAACCGTGAGGCCGAGATACTCACGCTGCTCGCGCCGTACGACGACATACCCGCACCTCGCCTGTACGCCGTCGACCCGGGCGCCGAACTCACCGACCACCCCTCGCTGTTGATGTCCCTGCTGCCGGGGTCGGTACGGGTGGCGGACGACGCCGATCTGGAGGCGCGGCTCGATCTGCTGGCCGGGCAGCTCGCCCGGATCCACGCGGTCGTACCGGCGGAACGGCCGCGTACGTATCAGGCCTGGACCTCGCCCGAGCGGGTCACCACGGCGGGTGGCGCGCTGTGGGAGCGGGCCGTGGACGTGATCCGGCGGGAGCCGCCGGCGTGGGAGGGGTGTTTTCTGCACCGGGACTTCCATCCGGGGAACGTGCTGTTCACCGGTGGGGGCGCGAACGGGGGCGGGGCCCTCGGGGTCAGCGGGGTCGTGGACTGGGTGGAGACCTCGTGGGGGCCCGCGGATCTCGATGTGGCCCACTGCGCGACCGCGTCGGCGCTGCTGTTCGGGGCGGAGTACGGGATCGGTTTCGGGGAGCGGTACGAGGCACGGGGCGGGCGGCGGCTCGCCCGGGGACGGGACCACCTGTACTGGCGGCTGCTGGACGCGCTCGCCTACGCCCCCGACGCGGAGAAGCTCGCGGTGCCCTGGCGGGAGCTGGGGCGTACGGATCTGACGCCGGAGGTGCTGGGGGCGCGGCTGGAGGCGTATGTGGGCGGGGTGTCGGAGCGGTACGGGGAGTGAGGGTGGTTGGGTGGGCGGGCCGGGCGGGGGGCCCGGCGGGTGGACACCGATGTGAGCGGAGGCGGCGGGATGGGTGACGGACGGCGGTTCGTGGAGGTGGCCGAGCGGCGGGTGCGGGTGGGGGTGCGGCAGCGATTGGCCGGATCCGTGCGGGCGGCGGGGCCGGAGGAGGTGGCCGGATCGCTGGTCGCGCTGCACGGCTCGGATCCCGCGAGCGTGCCTCTCGCGGTGGGCGCGCGGCTCGCCGATCCCGGGCGGACCGTGGCCGAGACCGAGCGCGCGCTGTACACGGACCGGACGCTCGTCCGGATGCACGGCATGCGGCACACCGTGTTCGTGTTCCCGACGGAGCTGACCGCCGTCGTCCACGCCTCGACCGGGATCACGGTCGCCGCGCGGGAGCGGGCCGCGCTGCTGAAGGACATGGCGACGGCCGGCGCCCCGGACCCGGCCTGGCTGAAGGAGGTCGAGGAGTCGGCGCTCGCCGCGCTGGCCCGTCGCGGGCAGGCCACGGCCTCCGAACTGGCCGAGGACGAGCCGAGGTTGCGGGAGCGGTTCGTGTACGCCGCCGGGAAGCCGTACGAGGGCACGCACACCGTGGGGACACGGCTGCTGAAGGTGCTGGGGGTGGAGGGCAGGGTCGTACGGGGGCGGCCGCTCGGCTCCTGGACGTCGAACCAGTTCCGCTGGGCCGTGGCGCCCGCGCACGCCGAGTTGGACGTGGCCGAGGCCCAGGCGGAGCTGCTGGGCCGGTGGCTGGCGGTCTGCGGCCCGGCGACCGAGGCGGACCTGAAGTGGTGGACGGGGTGGCGGGTCACCGAGGTCCGGCGGGCGCTCGCGGCGATCGGGGCGCGGGCGGTGACGCTGGACGAGGGCACGGGGTATGTGACCGCGGACGACGAGGCGCCGGTCGCCGACCCCGGCGAGCCCTGGGCGGCGCTGCTTCCCGCGCTCGATCCGACGGCCATGGGCTGGCGGCAGCGCGACTGGTATCTCGACCCCGGGTTCCGGGCCGCCCTGTTCGACTACAGCGGCAATGTCGGGCCGACGGTGTGGTGGAACGGGCGGGTGGTGGGCGGCTGGGCCCAGCGGGGGGACGGGGAGGTCGTGTGGCGGGTGCTGGAGCGGGGTGGGGTGGGGAGCGAGGCGGAGGGGCTGATTCGGGCGGAGGCTGAGCGGTTGCGGTCGTGGGTGGGCGACAGCCGGGTCACTCCGCGGTTCCGGACGCCGTTGGAGAAGGAGTTGGTGGAGGGGGGCGCGTAGTTGGTGGAGGGGCGCCCAATGGCTCGGGGGTGCGGGTCTCGTGGGCGGGTGCGGCTCCGGTGGGGCTTCTCGCGCAGTTCCCCGCGCCCCTAAAGCACCAGGGCCCCACGGCCGTAGAAGCAGCAGGGCCCCGCGGCGGTAGAAGCAGCAGGGCCCCGCGGCCCTGACAGCGCCAGGGCCCAGCGGCCTGAAAGCGCCAGGGCTGCGGGGCCCTGGAAGGCGACCGGTGGCGGGCCTGAAAAGCACGGGGCGCAGCCCCTGCTTTTCAGGGGCGCGGGGAACTGCGCGACCAGCCCCCACCGGGCCGCAGACGAAGCGACCACCCAGGACGCACGCGAGAAGCACCGGGTGCCCAAGAAACAAGAGGGCACCCGGCGCACCCGCTCACTTCTCGGGGCACTCCTTCCACGCCAGGTGGTAGATCGTGCTGATGTCACCGTCCGTCGAGTCCATGGTCATGAAGCTCGTGCTGCTCGCCGGCGAGGATCCGCGGTTGACCCGCAGCTCGGTGTTGATGTTGAAGTTCCGCTCGACACCACAGGGCGCCCACACCAGCTGGGCCCAATCGGTCTCGTCCGTGGCCTGCCAGTTGTCCTCGTGGGGACCGTTGAACGTGTGGGTCCGGGAAGCCGTGTCCGGGGAGCCCTGGAAGTAGTACGAGGCCTTCTCGACGCCGCTCGCACCGCGCGCGAGCGAGGCGAAGCCCCGGTAGTCCACGCTGGCGATGGCGTAGGTGAAGCCGCCGGGCACATGGACGATCAGGTTGAGCTGGCAGTTCTTGCGGAACGCGGTGGACGGGGCGCCGCCGCCGACCTGGGCGAGGTAGTCGCTGTAGGTCACGGTGAACGCGGTGTTGTCCGGCGAGACGGCGACCGCGGCCGTGCCCCGGGGACAGCCGGAGCCGTTCACCGTGGCGACCTTGATGATGATCTTGTCCGGCGGCGGGTCCTCGAAGGGGGACTCGGCCTGCGCGGGCAGCGCACTGGCGAACAGGGCGGCGACGGCGCCGCCCAGGAGGAGACCACGAACCATGGGGGGTTCTCCGATCTAGTGATGCACATTCCCGGTGATGCATATGTCGTGTGCATGTCAATAGGCACGCGCGAGGACCCCCCGGTCGTTGAAGCGACAATCTGTGAAGCAGCTGTGAAGACCGAGGGGCGACCGCATCGTATGGACCCCGGGCGGGCAGGACTAGGGCGATCTCCGGCCAACCCTGGCGGCCGGAGATCGCCCTTTTCCCCTCTTGCCTCTCGGCCTCAGCGGCCGTACCGGATCAGCGGCTGTAGCGCATCAGCGCCCGCACCATGTGACACGTGGTGTCCGACGGCGGGTGCACACCGATGACCTCCGCCGTGGAGCGGATCGTCTCGTTGCGTGCCTGGTTCGGCATGTGGACACCGGAGTCGAGCAGGGCGATCGCCAGGCGCATGGCCTTCAGACGCCGGTTGTGGGTGATGTACCACTCGCGCGGACGGCCCGGCGGCAGCGTGTGCTTCACCACCGGCTCGTAGGGCAGGTCGAGCAGAACGGGATGCTGGACGGTGGACTGGGTGGGCAGCGGCTTCGACTTCAGTGCGGCAGCGGGCAAGACATCCTCCTGTCGCGGTCTGGGCGCCGCCGGAGATCCCCCGTCGGCAACCCTCGAACACTGCTTCTATTTTACTACCCCCCACTGACAATCGCCCCTGGCCAGAAGGGATCTGAGGGGTCCTGTGACAGAGGTGGAACAGGGGTTTTCACGGCCCGTCGGTGGGGCCGCGGTCGGACCGTCCGGCACACCCGTTGACTACGGTGGGCGGCATGGAGATCTGGATCAACCCGGCCTGTTCGAAGTGCCGCAGCGCCATCGGCCTGCTCGACGCCGAGGGCGCCGACTACACCGTCCGCCGCTATCTGGAGGACGTCCCGAGCGAGGACGAGATCCGCGCCGTACTGGACCGGCTCGGGCTCGAACCGTGGGACATCACCCGCACCCAGGAGGCCGCCGCGAAGGAGCTGGGTCTCAAGGAGTGGACACGGGACGCCGGTTCACGGGACCGGTGGGTCAAGGCCCTCGCCGAGCACCCGAAGCTCATCCAGCGGCCGATCATCACCGCCGAGGACGGCACGGCGGTGGTGGCCCGCACGGACGAGGCGGTACGGGACGCTCTGTCCCGGTAGCGGGCGGTTCGCCGCGGTCCGGCGCCAACCTCGGTGTGACGTGGGTTACTTGAGAGTTCGCCGTGACCGTTGAGTAACCTCGTTCGGGATCTCGTACATAGCGGCGTACTCGTCCGATCCGGTGGCCGATCAGAGGCCCGCCGGGAACAGGAGGCGCGCATGTCGCGTAGGAGAACGCTCGGCACGAAGAAGAAGGTCGCGCTGTTCGTGACCGCGGCGGCGGTGGCGGGAGGCGGGGCCTTCGCCATGGCGGCCACGTCGAACGCGGCACAGACCGCCGCCCAGTCCAACGTCTGCCAGGGGCTGGCCACGGCGCTCGGCAACAACGAGCGGTTCATCGCGGACCAGAAGGCGAACCCGGACGCGCAGTCGGCGGCCCGGATCGCCAACCGCGAGGCGGTCATCGCCCAGATCAAGGTCCAGCAGGGCGCGTCGGACTGCGTCGTCGGGGAGTCGGCTCAGGGCTCCCAGGCGGCACAGCCCGCGCAACCCGCACAGCCGTCCGCGCCGGCCGCGGAGACCGGGGGGTCGGCTCAGGACCCCCAGGCTCCCGGGGGCGACGAGGCGGCCGGGAACGCGGGCGGCGCCGGTGACACGGGGAACGCCGGGGCCGGTGAGCAGGTCTGCAACGGGTCCACCGTCACCCTCTCGGGCGAGGGCGGGGCCCCGGCGGCGTCCAGCAACCAGTTCCCGGCCGGCACCAAGCTGCGGGTGACCAACCTGGACAACAACAAGTCCACGACGGTCGAGGTCACCTCGGTCTCCGGCAGTTGCGCGCTGCTGAACAACGCCGCCTTCGAACAGGTCCGGGAACCGGGCAAGTTCCTGATCCGCCGCGCGCTGATCGAGAAGGTGGGCTGACCTGACCCCGGTCGGCCGACCCCAATCGGCCGGCCCCGGTCCGCCTGAAAGGCCGGTCACCGCGCCCAGCGGTGGCCGGCCTCATGCGCGCCTTCGACCAGCGGCTCCGCCCGCATCGCCGACTCCCGTCGCGGGAGCGTGAGTCGTGCCACAGAGACACCAGGTAACACGGGGTTCACATTCGAGCAACGACCGGGAAATCGCGCGTTGACAGGCTGCCCGGCATCAGCGGCGTTTCAGTGCCGCAGCGCCGCAGCACCCGCACATGCGCCTAGTGACCCACCCCGAAGGATGTGTCCCGTGACCTTCAAGGCTGAGTACATCTGGATCGACGGCACCGAGCCGACGGCCAAGCTCCGCTCGAAGACGAAGATCTTCGCCGACGACGCCAAGGGTGCGGAGCTGCCGATCTGGGGCTTCGACGGGTCCTCCACCAACCAGGCCGAGGGGCACTCCTCGGACCGTGTGCTCCAGCCGGTCTTCTCCTGCCCGGACCCGATCCGCGGCGGCGACGACATCCTCGTGCTCTGCGAGGTCCTCAACATCGACATGACGCCGCACGAGTCCAACACCCGTGCCGCGCTGCGCGAGGTGGCCGAGAAGTTCGCCGCGCAGGAGCCGATCTTCGGCATCGAGCAGGAGTACACCTTCTTCGACGGCGAGCGCCCGCTCGGCTTCCCCAAGGGCGGCTTCCCGGCCCCCCAGGGCGGCTACTACTGCGGTGTCGGCGCCGACGAGATCTTCGGCCGTGACATCGTCGAGGCCCACCTGGAGAACTGCCTGACGGCCGGTCTCGCCATCTCCGGCATCAACGCCGAGGTCATGCCCGGCCAGTGGGAGTTCCAGGTCGGCCCGGTCTCCCCGCTGGAGGTCGCCGACCACCTGTGGGTGGCCCGCTGGCTGCTCTACCGCACCGCCGAGGACTTCGAGGTCTCCGCGACGCTGGACCCGAAGCCCGTCAAGGGCGACTGGAACGGCGCCGGCGCGCACACCAACTTCTCCACGAAGGCGATGCGCGAGGGCTACGACGCGATCATCACCGCGTGCGAGTCGCTCGGCGAGGGCTCGAAGCCGCTCGACCACGTCAAGAACTACGGCGCCGGCATCGACGACCGTCTGACCGGTCTGCACGAGACCGCCCCGTGGAACGAGTACTCCTACGGTGTCTCCGACCGCGGCGCCTCGGTCCGTATCCCGTGGCAGGTCGAGAAGGACGGCAAGGGCTACATCGAGGACCGCCGCCCGAACGCCAACGTCGACCCGTACGTCGTGACGCGGCTGATCGTCGACACCTGCTGCACCGCGCTCGACAAGGCCGGCCAGGTCTGAGCCACCCCGCCGCTCCACGAGGGCGCCCACCGTCACGGTGGGCGCCCTTCGGCGTTGTCAGTGGGGCATGCGATCGTGAGGGCATGAAGATCGACGGGGGCGACTCGCACGACATGTCCGAACTGGCCGTCAGGGTCGACACGGAGAACTGGGAGAAGCACGCCCGGATCACGGGCGGGCGGCTGCGTGAGCTGGTGCTCCGGATCGGGGACCACGGCGACCGCTTCCTGGTCGTGCAGCGGATACCGGACGTGCCGGACGTCTTCGTCCAGGTCTGGCACCAGCGGGCCGACGACGGCACGGCCGGCGAGTACCAGCTGGAGCACCGCGAGGGCCGCGACCGGTTCTTCGGGGCGGTCCTCACCGACCCCGAGCGGGTCGCCGAGGCCATGACCGGCTGGGCGCGGCGGGCGGCGGGCTGGGACACCGGCATCGAGTGGACCCCGGTCGAGCACGACGCCCCGGAGGAGGTGCCGGACCTCCCGGACGACGTACGGGACCAGGTCGAGGAGCGGGTCCGGGAGCTGCTGCGCTGCGGCTACGACGACCGGGCGCGGCTGAGCGAGACCGCCGAGGAGTATCTGGTCGACGGCGACGAGCGGCCCGTCTCCCCCGCGCAGGCCCGGCAGCTCGTCGACCGGCTCTGGGTGGAGCGGCTCGCCGAGCAGGAGACCTGGGACGGCGTCACCGACCCCGAGCGGCTGACCCGGGCCTTCGAGACGCTCCGGGCGGCGCACGGCATCACCGCCCGGGAGCACTTCACCTGCTGCCGCAGCTGCGGCATGAGCGAGATCGGCGCCGAAGGGCCGCCGGACGCCCCGGGGTTCGTGTTCTTCCACACGCAGTGCACGGAGGGCGCCGCCGCCGGGCACGGACTGATGCTGCTCTACGGCGGGTTCGACGGCTCCGCCGAGACCACCGCGGCGGTCGGACACCAGGTCGTGGCCGCGCTCGCGGCGGAGGGGCTGTCCACCCAATGGGACGGCGATCCCGGGACGGCGGTCGCCGTCACCCCGCTGGACTGGCGGAAACGGCTGGTGGGGTGAGGTCATGACACACCCCCGTCATGTCGAAGAAGCGTCCAAGCAGTGAGAGGAGACTCCTGCGGCGGGCGTGTGTCTGCTTCAATGGGGCCATGGCCAGCTTCCAGAACCGACGTGCGACGGGTCGCCATGACCTCGAGCCCTTCTGGCCTTCCCGTCAGCACCACGACTTCGACCGGGTGTGTTGCCGCGCGATGAACGCGCCGGCCCTCTAAAGCCGTACACCCCGGCCTTCGGTCGGCGCGGAACGACGTACGTCCCTCGGCGGGTCACCGACCACGAACTCGGTCGCCGAGGTCTCCCGGACGAACCTCTCGCGCGAAAGAGCTGACCTCTCATGGCGAACACCCGTTCACTGTCGACCGCGACCCCGCTGACCTCCGCGCCGGGCTCCGTCCCCGTCGCCGTCCCCGCCCCCGGCGCCGCCCCCCGGCACCGGCTGCGTGCCGTGGGGCGGGACGAGGTCGTGGACATCACCGACTTCCTGCCGCCGGGCGCGACCTGGCTGCCCGCTCCCCAGCACACCCTGCCCACGCTGCCGGGCCGGCCGCCGATGGTCGGGTACCTGGTGCTCGTGCCGGCGGACCAGCAGCCGCCGCCGGCGCCGTTCGCCGTCGCGGACGAGAAGCCGGACGGCCACCTCGGTGCCGGTGGGGACGAGCTGGTCCGCGTCGACACCGTGCAGCGCACGGCCCAGGTCGGCGGGCGGCCGCTCGACCTCACCTATCTGGAGTTCGAACTCCTCGCCCATCTGGTCGCGCATCCCAACCGGGTGCACACCCGCGACCAGTTGGTCACCACGGTGTGGGGCTACGGGCATGTGGGCGACGGTCGTACGGTCGACGTCCACATCGCCCGGCTGCGCCGCAAGCTCGGCGCGGAGTTCCGCCAGGCGATCCAGACGGTGCGGCGGGTCGGGTACAAGTACACGCCGCCGCTGAACCGCTGACCGACCGAGCGGCTGTGCCGCTGTGCCGCTGTGCCGCTGTGCCGCCGACAGCGGATCTCCTGAGAGCAGATTTCCGTCCGTGGCCGCCGCCCGGCGGGCAGAGTCGGCGGTATGAGACTTCTGATGCTGGGTGGTACGGAGTTCGTGGGTCGCGCCGTCGTGGAGTCGGCGCTGACCCGCGGCTGGGAGGTGACCGTCTTCCACCGGGGACGGCACGCGCCTTCGGCCGGGGTGCGGTCGTTGCTGGGCGACCGCACCGCACCGGACGGGCTCGCGGCGCTCGCCGCCGCCTCCACCGCCGGTTCCGGTTCCGGCGGGGGCGGGTGGGATGTCGTCGTCGACACCTGGTCGGCGGCGCCGCGAGCCGTCCGGGACACCGCGCGACTGCTGTCCGGCGCGGCGAAACGGTATGTATACGTGTCGAGTTGCTCGGTGTACGCCTGGCCCCCGGCCGCCGGGTACGACGAGGGGGCGCCCGTGGTGGAGGGCGCGTCGGCGGACGCCGGGCAGACGGACTACGCGCGCGACAAGCGGGGCGGGGAGCTGGCCGCCGTGGAGGCGTTCGGCGCCGACCGCTCGCTCCTCGTACGCTCCGGGCTGATCCTCGGGCCGTACGAGAACATCGGCCGGCTGCCCTGGTGGCTCGACCGGACCGCCCGGGGCGGACCGGTCCTGGCACCCGGCCCCCGGGACCTCCCCCTGCAGTACGTCGACGTCCGCGATCTCGCCGACTGGGTGCTCGGCGCGGCGGAACAGGAGCGGTGCGGCGCGTACAACCTGGCCGGTCCGCCGGGCATGACGACGATGGGCGAGCTGCTCGACGCCTGTGTGCGGGTGACCGGCGGGGCCGCCGAACTCCGCTGGACCGCACCGGAGTCGGTGCTCGGCGCCGGGATCGAGCCGTGGACGGGGCTGCCGGTGTGGGTGCCGGAGGGAAGCGAGCTGCATGACGCGCTGCACCGCGCGGACGTGTCCCGGGCCGTGGGGCACGGACTGCGCTGCCGGGGCGTGGAGGAGACCGTACGGGACACCTGGGCGTGGCTGAGCGGGCTCGGCGGAGTGGCGCCGCACCGCCCGGACCGGCCGCCGGTGGGACTGGACCCGGCGGTGGAGGCGAAGGTGCTGGGTCTCTAGGGCGTGGCAGGACCGACGCGGGGCAACGGCAGAACGGGCAATCGGCACGCGTGCGGCGGTTCTCGCGTATGTTGGCCAGGGCCGCCGAAAGGCGCCCTTCACGGACTCCGCCAGGGACCTTCACAGTGCACCCGCCGTAGGGGATCAGCAACTCCCGGTGTTTCATGGGGCGTTGAAACCAGTTTGTCCCACGAATCTCTCATCAATTTGTGAGTCGCCTGAACACTCCTGGGACTCGCCGCGTATTCGATGGAGCCGCTTCACTCCTGTCGGGCGCCTCGATGCCCCGCAAGGAAGTCAGAGGAGTTCCATGGGACGCAACACACGCAAACGACGTTCGCCGCTGGCCGTCCGGGCCATCGCCGCATCCGCGGCGCTCGCGGTCGCGGGCGGCGGCCTGGTCTGGGCGAACTTCTACGCCTCAGCGGGCGAGTCGAAGTCCAAGCAGAACAGCACGCTGGCCTCCGCGCAGGTGGCCACGATCGACTGCCCGGACGTCGGCCAGCAGCTGACCAACGTGCCCCAGAAGGCGCGTAAGAACGTCGCCAAGGAGTTGGCGCTGCTGGATCAGCAGGTCACCGAGGCCTACAAGCGCCTCGCGGACACGCGCCAGGCCCAGGCGGGGGATGCCGGCTTCGTCAACAACGCCATCATCGGCCCGCTCAAGTCCAAGCGGGTCGCCACCCTCGACCGGATCGGCATCAACATCCGGAACGCGGGCGGCAAGACCCCGCAGGGCATGGACCAGCTCGCCAACTGCCAGGGCGTCGCGGACCAGAACCAGACCAACGCCGGTGGCGGCCAGGGCCAGGGTCAGGGCAACAACGGCCAGGGCAACAACGGCAACAACAACAATGGCAATGGCCAGAACCAGGGCGGCAACGGCCAGGGCAACGGTCAGAACCAGGGTGGAAACGGCCAGAACCAGGGCGGCAACGGCCAGGGCCAGAACCAGGGCAACAACGGTGGCGGTCAGGGCGGCAACGGCCCGGTCGCGGCCGACTTCATCGACATCAACCAGGTCCAGCCGAACGGCGGCCCCAAGGGTGTCGGCGGCAACGGTCTCGCCGCGAACGGCGACGGCGGTTCGACGGGTACCTTCACCACGAACTGCGGCACCAACGACAACGAGCTCCGCAACTCGGACAACGTGATCGTCGCCCCCGGTGTCAGCAACGGTGCCCAGCACCAGCACGACTACGTCGGCAACCAGAGCAACAACGCCTTCGCGAGCGACCAGGACCTGGCGAACGCGCAGACCACCTGCCAGAACCAGGGTGACAAGTCGTCCTACTTCTGGCCGGTCATCCGTCTGCAGGACGGCTCGAACGACATCGACGCAGGCGCCCCCGGCGGTGGCCAGGACGGCAACGTCGGCAAGATCGTCGAGCCCAGCCAGGCCGAGCTGAAGTTCGTCGGCAACAAGCAGGGCAACGTCGTCGCCATGCCGACCGCGCTGCGCATCATCACCGGTGACGCGAAGTCCTTCGTCAACGGCCTGAACAACGCCAACACCAACTGGAGCTGCACGGGTCTCGAGGACCGTGTCGTGACGGACAAGTACCCGATCTGCCCGCAGGGCAGCTCCGTGGTCCGGACGTCCTTCTTCCAGAGCTGCTGGGACGGCCAGAACATCGACAGCGCCAACCACCGGACGCACGTCGACTTCGTCGAGCAGAACGGCAGCTGCTCCAACGGCTTCCAGGCCATCCCGCAGCTCCAGGTCCGCCTGGTCTACGACATCCCGGCGCCGTCCATCCAGAACGGGCAGCTGCAGAACGCCTACGCGATCGACTCCTTCCCGGACCAGCTCCACAAGGCGATCACCGACCACAACGACTTCATCAACTTCTTCGACCAGAACACGATGAACCAGGTGGTCGACTGCATCAACAGCGGCCAGGACTGCCAGTAGCAGCACTGACGCGGCAACGCGACACACGAGGAAGCCGGCGGTGGGATCTCCCACCGCCGGCTTTCGGTTTCCCTCGCGGCCGGCCGCCGTGACCGCGGTCAGCCGCTGTGGCCGCCCTTGTTGTGGCTGCCACCGGGGTTCATGTGCGCGGACCCCTCCTGCACCTCGCCGCCGAGCGCGCCCTGCAGCCCGCCCACGGTCTTCTTCTCGCCGACGGCGACCCACTTGCGGCCGACGAGGTAGTAGCCGCCGTAGTCCTTGGCACCGGCCAGCCACTCGGCCTGGCCGCGGTCGGTGGCGAAGGTCGCGAGGACGAACTTGCCGTCGAAGTCGCCGTCCTTGTTGGTGCACAGCGCCTGGCGGATCGTGTCGGCGTCCGTCTGCATGTCCGGCTTGCAGCCCACCTCGCCCGCGATGTGCTCCAGGGTCCCGGTCGCGGTCTTCGGGACGGCGGCCTCGGCGTCGTCGCCCGCGCCGCAGCCGGTCAGCATCAGCAGGGCGGCGACCGCACCGGCCGCGCTTCCCGCAAGGCTCTTCCTCGTCACACTCATCCGTTCCTCCGGGTCCGTTCCGGCGACGTGAACTCGCCAGCTCCGTGCGCACCGTTGTTCACGGACGGTCGTCCGGTTAGCGTGCCGCCACTGTCGACACAGGGGGCACACAGACATGAACAGTCCGTCGCGACGCACGGTGCTGGGCTCGGCCGGTGTCATCGGCCTCGGAACCCACCTGAAGTGGTCGGCCCCGGCCCACGCCGCTGAGAGCCCCGGCGAGGGCCCCGCCTTCGATACGGCTCCCGCGCGCTCCGCGCTCAATCGGCTGCTGCCCGGTCATGCCGGACAGTTCCGGCTCAGTCTGCTCGACCGCAGCGGCACCGTCGACCGGTTCCGTGTCACAGGCACCACCGGACGCGTCCAGGTGCGGGCCACCACACCGGCCACCCTGCTCATGGGCGTGCACTGGTACCTCAAGTACGTCTGCGGGGCGCACCTCGCCTGGAACGGCGGTCAACCGGACCTCCCGAAGCGCCTGCCCGCGCCCGCCCGGCCCCTGGAGAGATCCACCGCGCTCCCCCACCGCTTCGCGCTCAACGACACCAACGACGGCTACACCGCCCCGTACGCGGACTGGCCGTACTGGGAGCGCCAGATCGACCTGCTGGCGGCGCACGGCTGCAACGAGGTGCTGGTCGTCGCCGGTATGGAGGCCGTCTACCACCGGCTGCTCAAGGACTTCGGCTACTCCGACGAGGAGTCCCGGGCCTGGCTCCCGGCCCCCTCGCACCAGCCGTGGTGGCTGCTGCAGAACCTCTCCGGCTACGGCGGCCCCCTCTCCCCCGGGCTGATCGCCCGCCGGGCCGCGCTGGGCCGGCGGATCGCCGACCGGCTGCGCGAGCTGGGCATGTCCCCGGTGCTGCCCGGCTACTACGGCCATGTCCCCAAGGAGTTCGTGGAGCGCAACGGCGGGGACGCGCACGTCGTCCCGCAGGGCGTCTGGCACGGCTTCGAACGCCCCGACTGGCTCGACCCGCGCACCGACGCGTTCGCCCGGGTCGCCGCCTCCTTCTACCGCCATGTGAAGGACGTCTTCGGGAAGGCGTCCCACTTCAAGATGGACCTCCTGCACGAGGGCGGCACGGCGGGCGACGTACCGGTGCCGGACGCGGCGCAGGGGGTGGAGCGCGCCCTCCGGAAGGCGCGGCCCGGTGCGACCTGGGTGATCCTCGGCTGGCAGGAGAACCCGCTGCCGGAGCTGCTGGACGCCATCGACCGGTCGCGGATGCTGATCGTGGACGGTGTCTCCGACCGCTACGCCAGTGTCACCGACCGCGAACGCGACTGGGGCGGCACCCCGTACTGCTTCGGCACGATCCCCAACTTCGGCGGCCGGACGACGATCGGGGCCCGCGCGCACCTGTGGAACGACAAGTTCTTCGCCTGGCGGGACAAGGCGGGCAGCGCGCTCGCCGGTACGGCGTATCTGCCGGAGGCCACCGACCGCGACCCGGCGGCCTTCGAGCTCTTCTCCGAACTGGCCTGGACACCGCGGAAGCCCGACCGCGCGGCCTGGTTCTCCTCGTACGCCGACTTCCGCTACGGCGGCCGTGACGCCTCCGCCCGCGCGGCGTGGCGGGCGCTGCACGACACCGCCTACCAGCAGCGGGCCGTGGAGCGCAGCGACCCGCACGACTCCCTGTTCTGCGCCCGCCCCGACCTGGCCGCGAGCCGGGCCGCCGAGTACGCGCCGCGGACCCTGACGTACGACCCGGGCCGCTTCGACGCGGCCCTCACCGGGCTGCTGGGCGTGGCGGGCGGGCTGCGCCGCAGCCCGGCGTATCGGTACGACGTGGTGGACGTGGCCCGGCAGGCGCTGGCGCACCGCAGCCGGCAGTACCTTCCGCAGCTGCGGGAGGCCTACCGGCGGGGGGATCTCGCGACCTTCCGCGCCCTCGCCACACTCTGGCTGCGGCTGATGCGGCTGTCCGACGAGGTGACGGGCACGAACGGGGCGTTCCTGCTCGGGCCGTGGGTGAACGACGCGCGAGCGCTGGCGACGAACGACGCCGAGCGGGCGGAGTTCGAGCGGACGGCGAAGGTGCTGATCACGGTGTGGGGCGGGCGGGCGACCTCGGACGCGGGCACGCTGCACGAGTACGGCAACCGGGAGTGGAACGGCCTGATGGCCGACTTCTACGTGCCGCGCTGGCAGAAGTGGCTCGACGCCCTGGAGGACGCGCTCGCCACGGGGACCGCACCGGCGCCCGTGGACTGGTTCGCGTTCGAGGAGCCGTGGACGCGGGAGCGGAAGGACTATCCGCTGCGGCCGGTGGGGGACGCGTACCGGGCGGCGGCGCGGGTGCGGGACGTGCTGGCGCGGGCGCCGTACCAGGGAACGCTGACCGTCACCGCGGAGCCGCCGGTGCTGCCGCCCGGCGGGCGCGGACGGCTCTCGGCGGTCCTGCGGAACGTCAACGGGCTGCGGGCGACGGGGCGTGTGGACTTCGCGCTCGACGGGTTCGACGGAACGGCCGAGCCGGAGGGGCCGACATCGTTGCCGAGCGTCGCGGCGGCGGGCACGGGGACCGCGCGCTGGCGGGTGGGCGCCCCGGGGGCACCGCTGGACCGGCCGCTCCGGCCGCTGCCGTACACGCTCACCGCGGCGTACGGGCCCCGGGGCGAGGACCGGGTGGAGGGCCGGTTCGACGGGACGCTCTTCGAGGCCGGGCCGTTGGGGGCCGGGTGGAGCACGTACACCAGCAACGGGGCCGTGTTCGGGCAGCTGGGGTCGCGGTTCGCCATCGACGGGGGCGGGGCGGATCTGTGGCGGGGTACGTCGGAGTTCGGCACGGCGTATCGGGCGGGGGCGCTGCGGGAGGGTACGGCTGCCACGCTTCGGGTCGACGCGCAGGCGGCGACCGGGAACTGGGCCCGGGCGGGGATCGTCGTGCGGAACCGGCTGGGGACCGCCGGGGCGGCGGGGTTCCTGAATCTGGCGGTCACTCCGGCGAACGGGGTGGTGTTGTCGTACGACAGTACGGGGGACGGGACGCTGGACACGTATCGGCGGATCACGGGGGTGAAGGCGCCGGTGGTGTTGCGGTTGAGGCGGGTGGGGGTGGGGGCGTATGTGGGGGAGTTCTCCGTGGATGGCGGGGGGAGCTGGCGGGAGGTGGCGTCCGTGAGTGTGCCGGGGGCGGTGGGGGCGGGGCAGGATGTGGGGTTGTTCATGAGTGCGACGAACGGGGGGAGTGGGGGTCGGGGGCTGGTGGAGTTCAGTGGGTGGTCGCTCGCGTGACGGGGTGGGGGTGCCTGATGCGTCGGCGGGTGCGGGTCCGGTGGGGCTTCTCGCGCAGTTCCCCGCGCCCCTGAAAAGCACGGGCTGCGCCCCGTGCTTTTCAGGCCCGCCGCCGCTCGCCTTCCAGGGCCGCGGGGACCTGGTCTTCCAGGCCCGCAGGGGCCTGGTTTTCTAGGGGCGCGGGGAACTGCGCGAGAAGCCCCACCGGGCCGCACCCGCCGACGAATCCCGCACCCCCCGAGCTACCGGGCGCCCCAACCCATGACCATCCGACCATTCGCTCGTTTTGCTGAACGTGCAGTCACAGGATGTCGCCCCGCCCCCCGCCTCCTCCCGCGCCCAGGAGCGGCTCGTGGCCGTCGAGGACGCGGAGGCCGCGCTCGTCGAGCACTATCCGCGATTGGTCCGGCTGGCCTATCTGACGTTGCCGCCGAGCCTGGGCCGCAACCGCCGGGTGCTGACGGCGCACGCGCTGACGCAGCGGGCGTTGCCGAGGGGGCGCAAGTCCTCGGCGTCCCTCATCCCGGCGCAGGCGACGGGGCGCGAGCGCAACCCCGGGTACGCCTACGTCCGGCTCCAGGTCGTCCGCACCGCGCTGGAGGCGGGCCTGCCGCTGCGGCGCAGGGCGTGGCCGAAGCGCTCGCAGCTGCCGCCGCTGCTGCCGCAGGTGTGGGGGCTGCGGCTCTTCCCCCGCTCCGGCGGCGCCGACGAACTCGCCCTGGACCAGCGGCTGTCGGCGCTCTCCGCCCCGGCGCGGGCGGCCTATGTCCTACGGGGGCTGGAGAAGCTCCCGGACACGGCGGTCGGGGCGCTCCTCGAAGAGGTCGGCGTCGGTGATCCGGCCGCCGCGCTGCAGGAGGCCGACGCCGTCCCGGCGCAGGAGTACCCGCTGCTCTCCTCCCCCGAGTTCGACCCCTGTTCGCTGCACGCCCGTCCCACGGATCTGATGCGCCGCCGCCAGCACACGAAGGCCGCGCTGGCCGCCACGGCCGCGGTGGTCGTGTGCGGGGCGCTGCTCGGGCTGCCCGGCGAGGGGTGGGGGCCCGACGGCGCGGCGGCACCGCCGTACGCGCTGAACCCCGCGTCCCAGGCCGCCCTTGATCCCCAGCAGTTGACGACGGCCTCGGCCACGGCGTGGCAGGCGACGGGGCGGACCGACTTCACCACCTGGCCCGCGCGCGGCGATCTCGTCAAGGACCGGGCCCTGTTGCGGCGGGCCCTCGCGGTCTGGGCCCGCCCCGGCGAGTCCGTGCAGGTCGCGGTCACCCTCGGGACCCAGGCCGGTCCCCCGCCGGGCCCGCCGCAGCTGCTGTACGCGGGCCGGGTCGACAACCTCCGGGTCGTCCTCCTGCACGACGGTCTGCGCATCGCGCGGTACGCCGAGCCCTTGGACGACCCGGGCCTCGCCGCCCTGGACCTGACCCGGGTCGACGGGGCGACCGGCGCCGGCGCGAGCGCCCTGGTGCTGGGCCGGTCCGACGGCAACGTCCGCTATCTGACGGCGCCCTGGGTGCGCGGGGCGGCCGTACGGGATCTGGCGAAGCCCGAGGCGCCGGTGCGGAAGCTGGCGCTGACGAAGGACGGCACGACGGCACCGTTCGCCAGCCCGGCGCTGCGGACCGGGGAGTGCCGGTCGTGGGACGTGCTGCAGCTGACCGACGCCACGGGCGGTACGCGGCTGCTGACCGACCTGTCCGAGGTGACGCCGGCGGCGCTCACCGTGGGCCGCCCCTCGAAGGGGCCCGCCCGGGACGCCTCCGCCTCCCCCGCGACCTGGGCGCCCTTCGCCTGCTCCCTGGCCGCCGTGCGGTCGGGGGGCGTGCGGGCCGTGAACGCCTGGCAGTTCGCCCGGCAGCCGCTGCCCGACGGCAGCGGCCGGGCCGACTGGGTGTGCACCCGCACCGAGACCTGGCGGGGCGCGGGGACCCGGGCGATGACCCAGTTCAACACCCCGGCCGGCGCGTTCATCACGGCCGCCGCCGACGAGGTGCCCGCCTGCGGTCCGGCCGATCCGTACGTCCTCGCCGGCGGCCCCTGGAAGTCCGCCGCCGGTGACGCGTATCTGCTCGCCGCCGGCAGCAGGGGCACCGCCTCCCTCGAACTGAGCGGCGGGGTCAGCGGATCGGCGACGGGCAACCTCCTCGCCGTACCGGCCGAGGAGGGCGCGCAGGCCGAGTTGACGGGCAGGCTCGCGAGCGGCCGGGAGATCAAGGCGCTGCGGTCGGCCCCGTAGCCGAAGGGCCACTGGTCCGCACGGTGCGCACATCTCCATGTGATCCAGCCGTCGGCGGGCTGGAATCAATCGGTAAGGTGTTCGCATGCGAACCGGTGCGCGCCGCAGGATGGGTGTGGAGGAGCGGCGGCAGCAGTTGATCGGGGTCGCCCTGGAACTGTTCAGCCGGCGCTCGCCCGACGAGGTCTCCATCGACGAGATAGCGTCGGCGGCGGGCATCTCACGCCCGCTCGTCTACCACTACTTCCCGGGCAAACTCAGCCTGTACGAGGCCGCGTTGACGCGTGCCTCGGACGATCTCGCGACCCGGTTCGTGGAGCCCCGGGAGGGCCCGCTCGGTGCCCGGCTGCTCCGGGTCACCCATCGCTTCTTCGACTTCGTCGACGCGCACGGCCCCGGTTTCTCGGCCCTGATGCGCGGCGGTCCGGCCGTCGGCTCGTCCCGCACCAACGCCCTCGTCGACGGGGTGCGGCAGGCCGCGTATGTCCAGATCCTGTCGCACCTGGACCCGGAGGCGGACACCGACGCCGTACCCGCCCGCCTAGAACTCGTGATCCGTTCCTGGATCTCCCTCGCCGAGTCCACGGCCCTCATCTGGCTGGACGGCCGCCGTATCCCGAGGCGCGAGCTGGAGATCCAGCTCGTCCACGACTTCGCGGCCCTGGCGGCGGTGAGTGCCGCCCAGGACGAGGAGATGGCGGCCCTGCTCCGCCGGGTTCTCGCCGACGAGCCGACGGACGGTCCGTTCAGCGACCTGGCAGGGCGCCTGGTGGCGTTGGCCGGCTACTGAGGGGCATCGAACTTCCGGTACGAGGGGTCGAGGTCCCGCACCTCCGCCGACGCGTGCAACGCCAGTCCCACCGAGGGCTTCACATGCGCCCGGACCAGCTCCAGCACGTTCTCGGTCAGTGTCACCTTGGTGTCGTCGCTCCGCCCGGCGAGCAGCCCGAGCGTGACGTGGACGATCCCGTGGCCCTCCGTGTCGGGCCCGACCACCGTGTCCGCGGTCGGCCGGAACTGCGTCTTGCACGCCTCCGGCTTCGCGGCGGCGGTCCGTACGACCTCCTCGTGCAGGGCCTTGGCGAACGCGGGCCGGTCGAAGCCCTCGGCGAGGACGGCGGAGTAGTCAACAGTGATCTGCGGCATGAGGTCACCCTAACCGCAGCCGCAACGCCAGCATCGCGATGTCGTCCTCCCGGTCCCGGCCGAAGCAGTGCAGCAGGGTGTCGCACAGCGCGGCCGTCCCGGCCGGGGCGTCCGCCGCGGCGGCCCGCAACTGCTCCAGGGAGAGCGAGAGATCGATGCCCCGGGTCTCCACCAGCCCGTCCGTGACCATGAGCAGCCGGTCCGTCGGCCACAGCACCGTCTCCGTGGGCTCGGGCCGGTCGAGGCCCAGCCCGAGGAGCGGCCCGGCGGCCTTCACATACTCGGCCTCGCCGGAGTCGCGGACGATCAGCGGCGGGATATGGCCCGCGTTGGCGATGCGTACCCGTCCGGTGCCCGGCTCGACGAGGGCCAGGCAGACGGTCGCGGTGGCCTCGGGGTGGTAGTGCTGCAGCATCCGGTCGAGCCGCAGGGCGAGCGCCGCCGGGTCGGACCGCTCCACGCAGTACGCGCGCAGGGCGTGCCGGATCTCCACCATCACGGTGGCCGCGTCCAGCGAGTGCCCCACGACGTCGCCGACGGCGGTGAGGAGGCCGTCGGGGGTGGACAGGGCCGCGTAGAAGTCACCGCCGATCTCGGTCTGCCGGGACGCGGGCACATACCGGACGACGACTTCGAGGCCGGGGAACTCGGGCACCCGCTTGGGCAGGAAGCTGTGCTGGAGGGTGAGCGCGACATGCCGCTCGACCTGGTACATGAGCAGGGGCTGCGCGGCCAGCGCGGTGGCCTGGGCGAGCCGGGCGACCAGACCGGCGGCGTCCGACGCCGTGCTCCGGGCGCCGCGCACGGGGGTGGCGACGCAGACCGGCGTACCGCTCTCGGTGCGGGCGAGGACGAGCCGGGCGTCCTCGGTGACACCGGGCCGGAAGAAACCGGCGGGCCACAGGGGTGCGGGCACGACCGTGTCGTCGGGTCCGGGGTCGCCGTCGGTGACACCGCGGATGAGCCGGGCCACGGTCTCGTGCGCGCCGGCGTCGGGGAGGGTGGTGCGGGCGCGGGCCCGGGAGGTGCCGCTGTAGAGGTGGCCGTCCTCGCCGAGCACGAACACGGCGGCGGGCGAGCGGGTGAGCCGGGCGGCGCCCTCGGCGGCGGCCCCGGCCAGCTCCTCCAGGGTGCGGGCGGCCTGGACGTCGACGATGGTCTCGGAGAGCAGGGTGAGCCGTCGTACGAGGGCCTCCGCGCCGCCCCGCATCCGGGCGCCGCGGACGGCCGCGCGGACGACCGCCTGGATCTCCTCCGGTTCGGCGGGGACCGTGAGATAGGCCTCGCCGCCCGCGTCGAGTCCCCGGCAGCGGTCGCCGGGTGCGACGGAGGCGGCGGAGAAGTGGACGACGGGCAGGGCCGCCGTCGGGGGCCGGGCCTTGAGGCGGCGGCAGAGCTCGAAGCCGCTCATGTCGGGCAGGCCCACGTCGACCAGGGCCACATCGGGCAGGGCTCCCGAGCGGAGCCGCTGTTCGAGTTCGGCGAGGGCCTCACCGGCGCTGGCGACGGGGACGACGCGGTGTCCGGCCCGGCGCAGCACCGCGCCCATCGCGTACCGGCCGGCGGGCGCGTCGTCGACCACCATGACCGTGGTGCTTGCAACGTCGGCCGGCAGGCTCATGAGGCTCTCGTCGTCCCTGGAGGTGGGGTGGCGCGGGCCGTTCCCTCTCCGCCCGCGCCACCCAAACTAGCGCTCTACCGGTCGGACCGTGCGAAGACCGCCACGGTCCGCCCCGGAACGACGAACGTCCCCGATTCCACTTCGTACGACGAGTCCCGGACGGTAGAGTCCGCCCCCGCCTTCTGTACCTGGTGCAGGGTGTATCCCGTCCCGGCCAGTCCGGTCACGGTCTGCTTCCGCTTCTCGGGGGTCGCGTTGAAGACGACGACGAGGTCACCGAGTTCCATGGTGATCACGCCCGGGGTCTCGTCCTTGCCCGACAGCGGGAACGACAGCGCCGACTGCACCTGCCCGGCCGTGCCGAGGGAGAACACGTCCTCCGTCGTACGGATCCGCAGCAGGTCCCGGTACGCGGCCGAGGCCCCCTCGATCTGCTCGCAGCCGACCTCGACGGAGGTCAACAGGGGCTTGGCGTAGGGCCACTTGGACTGGTTGTCGGCCGCGAGGGGCAGCCCGCGGCCGAAGCCGTTGCCGCCGTCCCGGCAGTCCCAGTGGATCGCGTTGAACCAGTCGCCGCTGTCGTAGGAGTTGCGGTCGAGGGACTTGGAGCGCAGCAGGTCGGTGCCCGCCTGGGAGAGCGCCGGGCCCTGCGAGAGGGCGGCCGTCGCCATGGCGAGGACCTGCATACGGGCCCGGTCGGCGGCGCTCGTCGACTTCGGGAGCTTGAAGGCGAGCGCGTCGAACAGGGACTCGTTGTCGTGGGCGTCGACATAGGCGAGGGCGTCGCCGGGGGCGTCCGCGTATCCGGCGGCGGCCCCGTTGTAGTCGACCTCGGAGCCCTTGACCTCGTTGCCGTCGGTGTCGGTGAAGCGGTAGTCCGCGAGGTTGCCGCTGAGCCCGACCTTGATGAGGTCCTGGTAGTGCAGCAGCCGGGCCTTCTGCTCGGCCGGAGTGCCGTTGTCGTCCGAGGAGTTGGGCTCGGTGAAGAGGCCGGAGGCGAAGCCCTGGACGCCCGGGTCCTCGTCGAAGGGGCCGCCGCCGCGCACCGCGTCACGGGCCCGGTCGGAGAAGGTCGCGATGCCCGTCCCGGCCATGTTCTTCTGCGTGGCCTGGACGAAGCGCGCGTCGTCGGCGACCTCGCCGAAGTTCCAGCCCTCGCCGTACAGGATGATCCGCTTCCCGTCGACGCCGTCCTTCTCGAGGGTCAGCGCGTCGAGGGCCTTCCGTACGGCCAGGATGTTGGCCTTCGGGTGGTGGCCCATGAGGTCGAAGCGGAAGCCGTCGACCTTGTACTCCTTGGCCCAGGTGACCATCGAGTCGACGACCAGCTTGCCCATCATGATGTTCTCGGGCGCGGTGTTGGCGCAGCAGGTGGAGGTGGCGACGGAACCGTCGGCGAGGAGCCGGTGGTAGTAGCCGGGGACCACCTTGTCGAGGACGCTCTTGTCGGCCTGGCCGCTCGCCGGGGTGTGGTTGTAGACCACGTCCAGCACGACGCCGAGGCCGTCGTCGTTGAGCGCCCGCACCATCTTCCGGAACTCGACCGTGCGCCGTGTGCCGTCCGGGTCGGTCGCGTACGAGCCCTCGGGGACCGTGTAGTGGTACGGGTCGTAGCCCCAGTTGAAGGCGTCCTTCGCGGCGGCCTTCGCCACGCACTCCTGCTGCTTCTCGGAGTCGGCGGGGTACGCGGCGAGGTCGCAGTCGACGGTCGCCTGGTCGGCCTTCCGCTCGGGGACGGTGGCGATGTCGGCGACGGGCAGCAGATGGACGTACGAGGTGCCGGCCTTCGCCAGCTTCCGCAGATGCCTGGAGCCGTCGCCGCTCTTGTCGGTGAAGGCGAGATAGGTGCCCTTGTCCTTCTCGGGCACGGCCTTGTCGTCGATGGAGAAGTCCCGGACGTGCAGTTCCTGGATCTGCGCGTCCTTCAGCGGCACGGCCTTCGGCTTGGTGTACGACGACCAGCCGGACGGCGCCAGCGACTTGTCCGCCAGGTCGACGACGAGGCTGCGCTCGGAGTCGGCGGTCAGGGCGACGGAGTAGGGGTCGGTGACCTTGTTGGTGACGATCTCGCGGACGCTGGGCGCCCAGACCTTCACGACGTACCGGTAGGGCTTGTTCCTCCAGGACTTCTCACCGGTGACGGACCAGACGCCGGTGGCGTCGTCCCGCTTCATGGGGAGGGTCCTGCCGTCGAGGTCGAGCTTCACCGACTGGGCGGTGGGCGCCCAGACGGCGAGTGTCGGGCGGCCCTTGGCGAACGTCGGCCCGAGGTCGGCGTGCGCCGCCTTCCCGCCGTAGAGATCGTCGAGCACACCGGCGATCTGCACGCCCGTGGCCGCGAGCACGGCTCCGTTCGCCGTCCGCTGGGAGGCGACCAGCTGGCCGCGCAGGGCCTCGCGGACCCGGTCGCGGTCGCGGGGGTCGACCGTCCACGCGGTGTACGCCTTCAGATGCGGGAACCTCGCCTTCTGGGCGTCGGTGAGCGCCGACTTGGAAAGACGCAGCCACCGTTCGTCGGTGCTGGTGAGGGCACCGTCCTTCGCCTTGATCGAGCCGGTGCGGGAGTACAGCAGCTGGGTGGAGGCGGCGGTGTCGTTCCCGTTCCAGGCGACGGTGTTCCGGTCGATCCAGACCGCCTTGGAGGTGGTCAGGTCGAGGGCGGCGGCGGACCCGGCCGGCTGCGGGAGCAGGTACTTCTCCTGGCCGTTCAGCAGCCACACCTCGTACCCATGGGTCCTGAGGTCGAGCGCCTGGTCGGTGGAGAGGTCCTTCTCGTCCCCCTTGTGGATGATGTAGCTGAGGCTGGTGGCCCCGTCGGTGAGGGGTACCTCGAAGACCGCGCCGTAGGCGTCGGTCCGCACCGGCTCCAGGGGCTTCGACCAGTCCGTGGGGTTCGCGGCACCGGACCAGACGTGCAGGCCCCAGCCGTCGTAGTTCCCGTCGGCGCGGTGGTAGTGCAGGACGGCCTTGCCCTTGTCCTGCTCCGGGTGGTCGGCGGTGGGCTTCTCCGTGCGGACGGCTTCCTTGCCCTGCTCGACCCAGATCTCGCCCGTCCTCGTGACGTCGATCGACCGGTCGGCGGAGACGTCCTTGTTCCCGTCCTTGTCGATGACGAGGTAATTCACCTGGGAGGCCCCGGGCTTGAGCTTGACGTACGCGAAGGCGCCGTACGCGTCCCGCCCGGTGAAGTCATGGCCCTCCGGCCAGGTCGTCCCCTCCCCCTCGGCGATGTCGCCCCAGGCGTAGAGCCGCCAGTCGGTGTAGTCGCCGTCGGCCCGCTGGTAGTGGACGACCGCGTAGTCGCGCGAGGAGGCGGTGGGGGCCTCGGGGGCGGGCGGGGTGCCGGTGGTGGAGGACGCGGTGGCGCTCGCCGTGCGTCCGGTGCGGTCGATCACCACTGCCTTGTAGCGCAAGGCGGTTCCGGCCGCAATGTCCTCGCCGATGGTCTGGGTGACCTTGTAGGGGGCGTGGTCCGCCGATCCCAGCGTCCTCCACTCGCCGTTGCCGACCTGGGCGGCGAAGACGACGCGGTTGAGCTGTCCGCCTCCCCCACTCTCGGCTTCGCTCGAGCGGGAGGTGCCCCCATCATCGGCGACGATCTCGACCGTGCCGGTGGCGCCGGCCGCCGGGGCCTCAAGGGTGAGGGACGGCTTCGTCGCGGGCTTCGCGAGCTTGCCGGCGGCCTTGAGGACGATCGCGGAACCGGCCGGGACGGTGACGGTGATCTTCTTGTCCGTCCCGCTCGTCACCTTCCGGTCGGTCCCGTGGATTCCCTTGAAGACCATGCGCGGTGAACCGGTCGTGAAGGTCGCCGACCTGGCCTCGGCCGCGTTGTTGAAGGCGACGACGTACTCGGTGCCGGTCGCGGCGTCGGTCCGCGAGAAGGCGTAGACACCCGCCCCGTCGGCCGCGTAACGCTCGGTCTGGACGCCGTCCGCGAGGGCCGGGTGGGCCCTGCGGAGCTTGGCGAGGGCGCTGATCTGCCGGTAGAGGGGCGCCTTGGTGTCGTACGCGTCCAAGGCGTGCGTACGGTCCGTGCCGAGCTGGTCGTCGTCGAGGTAGTCGGCGACCTTGGAGGCGAAGAGCGTCTGCCGGGCGTCCTTGTCGCCGCCCGCGCCGGTGAAGCCCTGCTCGTCGCCGTAGTAGACGACCGGGTTGCCCCGGCCGAGGAACATCAGCTCGTTGGCGAGCTCGGCCTTCTTGAGCAACTCGGCGTCGCTCGCGTCCTTGTCGTCCTGCTTCAGGAAGGTCCCGATACGGCCCATGTCGTGGTTGCCGAGGAAGGTGACCTGCTCGTACGCGTTGGCCTTGTCGGTGGTGTACCGGTAGTCGTCCCCGAAGACCGAGGCGAGCCTCTGCGCGCTGCCGCCCTGGGAGACGTACGCCCGGGCCGCGTCCTGGAAGGGGAAGTCGAGGGTGGAGTCCAGGCGGCCCTGGGTGACGTACGGGGAGGTCACGGCCGTGTCGGCGGAGTAGACCTCACCGAACATGAAGAAGTCGTCGCGGCCCTTCCTCGCGGCGTACGCGTCGAGCGCGGTGGCCCACTGGGTCCAGAACTCCATGTTGACGTGCTTCACGGTGTCGATCCGGAAGCCGTCGATCCGGAAGTCCCGCACCCATTTCTCGTAGATCTTCTCCATCCCGGAGACGACCTCGGGGCGCTCGGTCCACAGGTCGTCCAGGCCGACGAAGTCGCCGTAGGTGGCGGACTCTCCGGCCCAGGTGGAGTCGCCCCGGTTGTGGTACATCGTCGGGTCGTTGAGCCAGGAGGGGACCTTGGTGTTCTTCCTGGCGGCCGGGACGACGGGGGTGCGGGGGAAGGAGTCCCGGTCGACACCCGGGAAGTCCTTCGTCCCGTCCGCGTAGGCGGCGTCGTCGAAGGGCTTTCCGTCCTTGGTCAGGTAGGGGAAGGCGCCCTTCGACAGATAGTCGTAGGACTTCTCCTCGTAGTCGACGACGTCGGCGGTGTGGTTGGTGATGACGTCGAAGAAGACCTTCATGCCCTTGGCGTGGGCCTTGGAGATCAGGGTCTGAAGGTCCTTGTTGGTGCCGAAGTGCGGGTCGACCTGGGTGAAGTCGGTGATCCAGTAGCCGTGGTAGCCGGCCGAGGCGTCGGCCCCCGTCCCCTGCACGGGCTGGTTCTTGAAGATCGGGGCGAGCCAGATGGAGGTCGTGCCCAGGCCCTTGATGTAGTCGAGGCGCTGGGTGAGGCCCTTGAGGTCGCCGCCCTGGTAGAAGCCCTTGTCGGTGGGGTCGTAGCCGGTGGCGAGGCGCGAGCCGGTGAGGCCGCCCTTGTCGTTCGCCCTGTCGCCGTTAGCGAAACGGTCCGGCAGGACGAAGTAGAACTGCTCGCGGGTGAGCTCGTGGCGGGCGGCGGTCTTCGCCAGCTTCGCGTCCGACGGAGGTGCGGGCGGAGTCGCGGCCCGGGCCGCGAGGGGCTGGACGAGCGCTGCGGTCAGCGCGGTCACGGTGACCGCGCTGAACCATCTCGGTATCACAGATGGACTCCTTGCGATGACGGCTCTGGTGGGTCCGACCCCGCGCGACCGTATCGCCGCCGAAAGGTTTTCAGCAAGAGTCTTGAAAGTAACGGTAAGTGCTTTCAGATGCCTTCGGGCGGCGGGGAAGGCGCCGACACCCCGCCCGCGCGTTGCCGGACACCGCAACGCGCGGGCGGGGGTGGGGAGGTGACGGAACCGTCAGCAGCTGGACTTGCCGCTGTAGATCGCCAGGGCCGTGTTGGAGCCGAGGGTGGCGGTGAACTGGCCCGAGCCGTTCACGGTGACCGTCGTGTTGTTCTGCACGTTGCAGTAGGTGCCGGCCGCGAGGGAGGTCTGGTAGGTGCGGCTGAGGCTGCCCGACTCGTGGTTGATGGCCACGAAGCCCTTGCCGCCGCGGCCGAAGGCGATCGCGTCGCCCCCGTTGTCCCACCAGTTGGTGACGGCCTCGCCGCGGGTGGCGTTGCGGAAGGGGACCATGCGCATGATCTCCGGCCAGGCGTGCTGGCACTTCCAGCCGTCCTGCCAGCAGGCGTTGACCGTGCCGCCGTTGGGCGGGCCCGCGTCGTGGTCGGTGAACTCGTAGCCGGAGTTGATGTCGGGCGCGCCGTACGGGTAGGCCAGCATGAAGACGTTCGCCATCGTGTAGTTGGCGTTGTCCTTGTAGCTGAGGGTGGAGCCGTTGCGCTCGGTGTCGTGGTTGTCGACGAAGACGCCGGCGACCGAGCTGTTCATGTACCCCCAGCCCTCGCCGTAGTTCTTGAGGTAGGCGAGGTTCTCGTTGTTGAAGACCCGCTTGAGGTCGAAGGCGTACCGGAACTCCTGCACGTCCCCGTTGCCCGTGTACTCGCTCGGCTGCACGGCCTCGCCGGCGCCGTAGATGGCCTCCTGCTTCCAGTACACGGACGGGTTGCTCAGCCGCGACTTGATGTTGGCGAGGTCGGCGGCGGGGATGTGCTTGGCGGCGTCGATCCGGAAGCCGTCGACGCCGTGGCCGAGCAGGGTGTTCATGTAGCCGGCGATGGCCGACCGCACGTACTCCTCACCGGTGTCGAGGTCGGCGAGGGTGACGAGCTCGCAGTTCTGGACGTTGGCGCGGTTGGTGTAGTCGCTGATGGTGGCCGTGCAGTCGTCGAAGTCGAAGGAGGAGTACAGGCCGGGGTAGTTGTACTTCGTGTACGACGAGCCGCCGGTGCCGGTGCCGCTGCCCGCCGACATGTGGTTGACGACGGTGTCGACGACGACCTTGACGCCGGCCGCGTGACACGTGTCGATCATGTTCTTGAAGGCGGTGGCGTCCCCGAGCCGCCCGGCGATCCTGTAACTGACGGGCTGGTACGAGGTCCACCACTGCGAGCCCTGTATGTGCTCGGCGGGCGGTGAGACCTGGACGTACCCGTACCCGTTCGGGCCGAGGGTGTCGGTGCACTCCTTGGCGACCGAGGCGAAGCGCCACTCGAACAGGACGGCGGTGACGTCCTTGGTGCCGGGGGGTGAGGCGTACGCGCTCCCCGTGGGCACCGCGAGCGCGAGCGACGCACCCGCGGCGAGGGCGAGGGCGCCGGAGAGGGTTCTGCTGGCCATGTGTGGGGTCCTTCTCCGTTGAAGGGGTCCGAAGGATCGGCCGACGGGCCCTGCGGATCGGGAGGGGCTGGGGACCCGGAGCGATCCGCGCGAGATCCGTTGCCGGTTCTTGCTGCAAGATGGCTGAAAACTTTCAACCGACAGGAAGGTACGAGTCCACTTGTCGAACGGTCAACCCTCCGGACACACCTTCTTCACGTCCTCGAAATCTCTTCACGGGGTGGGGTGTTGGGATGTCGGGGCGTCGTCGGTCCAGCCGTCCGCCTCGGTCCTGGCCCGGGTTCGGCCCGGTGGTGTCAGTGGTGGCGGTTAGTCTGCGCACGTGATCGAGACGACAGTTGACGACCGCCGTTTTCCGCCCGCTCTGGCCGAGGTGGCCGAGGTGGAGTTCGAGTTCGACGACGACGGTGAGGGCGTGGACTTCGAGCCGTACGAGGACTTCGAATCCGCCGAGGAGACCACCGACTGGCTGCGTGACTGGACGGGGAACCACGAACTCGACGGCGACGCCTACCGGCTCTTCGGAATGGACGGAACCGGCGGTCAGGCCGCCATCTGGTGCGCGCGGCCGGGGCGGCCCCTCGCCGAGCAGCCCGTGGTGTTCATGAGCTCGGAGGGCGAGTGCGGTGTGGTCGCCGGGGACCTGTCCGGCTTCCTGTGGGTGCTGGCCGATGGCATCGGACCGATGGAAGCCGCCCTGTACGACACGTACGACGTGCGTCCCGACGCGGTCCTGACCGCGCTCGCCGAGCGGCACGCGACCACCCCGCGCCGGCCGGCCGAGGAGATCATCACGGAGGCCAAGACCCGGTTCGCGCGCTTCGCCGCGGACCTCGACGAACTCTGCCGCCATCAGTAGCCGTTGTCGTTGCGATCTTGAGCGGTGTCCGTCATGAACATGGATGAATGGTGGGGGTTGGTCGACAGGGCTCGGGCCGCGGTCGGTGACCGCGCCGACGATCGTGACCTGCCGGATGATCCACTGCCTGCGGCGCTCGTCGATGTCCTTGCCACGCTGGAGCCGGCCGAGATCGTGGACTTCTACGTCAAGTACGTCGAAGTGGAGGATTCGGCCTACCACTGTTCGTTGTGCATGGCCGCCTATGTGATCGAGGGCAGCTACTCGGACGACGGCTTCATGGACTTCCGTGGCGGGCTGATCCTGCTCGGGCGGGACGTCTTCAGCCGTGCGGTGGCGCATCCCGATTCCCTTGCCGGCCTGTCCACGGTTGCCCGCATGAGCCGCGGCGAAGGGGGCTGGATCGGCTACGAGTCGGTGAGCTGTCTGATCTCGGATGCCTACGGAAGGGTCCAAGGGGAGACCGACTCACTCGATACGGCGGTCGCGACCGCGCTGAGCGGCATGGCGCGTCCGGAGAAGCCGCGGGGCGAGAAATGGAACGGGGACCCCGAGGACGAAGCACAGCTGAGGCGCCGCCTTCCACGGCTCGCGGCGCTCTTCCTCGACTGAAGTCGTCTGAATCGCCCTTGTCGCGGAAAGGCCCGCCACCCGGCCGAAGCAGGTGGCGGGCCCTCAGGTCCCGTCAGGGGGAAGCGGACGCGCTCAGCCCGTCGTCCACCACACCGTCGTGTCCCCCGGCAGCTTCGCCTCGTCGTCCGCCACCGTCACCTCGCCGGTGGCGATCAGGACATGGCCGTACGCGGGGATCGTGACCGCCTCGCGGGTGGTGTTCGCGACGCAGACGACGTCGCCGCGGCGGAAGGCCAGGACGCCGGAGGGGGACTTGAGCCATTCCACCGCGTCGCCGGCGCCGAGGGCGGGCTGTTCGCGGCGGATGGTGAGGGCCGTGCGGTACAGCTCCAGGGTCGAGTCCGCGACGCCGGTCTGCGCCTCCACGCTCAGGTCGGCCCATTCGGCGGGCTGGGGCAGCCAGGAGCCGCCCGCGCTGAAGCCGTACGACGAGCCCGTGCGGGTCCACGGGATCGGCACCCGGCAGCCGTCGCGGAAGCCGTCCTGGCCGGCGCCCCGGAAGTACGCGGGGTCCTGGCGCACCTCGTCCGGGAGGTCGACGACATCGGGGAGGCCCAGTTCCTCGCCCTGGTAGACGTAGGCCGAGCCGGGCAGCGCCAGCATCAGGAGCGAGGCGGCGCGGGCGCGGCGCAGGCCCAGTTCGCGGTCGCCCGCGAGGCGGATCTGGGTGCCGAGGCCCGGTTCGTTGGCGAAGCGGGTGGCGTGGCGGGTGACGTCGTGGTTGGACAGCACCCAGGTCGCGGGGGCGTTCACCGGGCGCATCGCGTCCAGGGTGCGGTCGATGACGGTCTTCAGCTCCGCGGCGTCCCAGTCCGTGCCCAGGTACTGGAAGTTGAAGGCCTGGTGGAGTTCGTCCGGGCGGACGTAGTTCGCGGTGCGTTCGATGGTCGGGGTCCATGCCTCGGCCACGAAGATGCGCTCGCCCGCGTACTCGTCCAGGACGAGGCGCCATTCGCGGTAGATCGCGTGGACGCCGTCCTGGTCGAAGAAGGGCATGACATCGTTGCCCAGCAGCTTCAGCTGGTCGTGGGCGCCGAGATCGGGGAGTCCGTCCGCCTTGACCATGCCGTGGGCGACGTCGATCCGGAAGCCGTCGACGCCCATGTCGAGCCAGAAGCGCAGGATGGAGCGGAACTCGTCGCCGACCGCCGGGTGGTCCCAGTTGAAGTCGGGCTGCTCCGGGGCGAAGAGGTGGAGGTACCAGTCGCCGGGGGTGCCGTCCGGTTCCGTGATCCGGGTCCAGGCCGGGCCGCCGAAGATGGACTCCCAGTCGTTGGGCGGGAGTTCGCCGTCCGCGCCCTTGCCCTGGCGGAAGTGGTAGCGGTCGCGCAGCGGGGAGCCGGGGCCCTCCGCCACCGCCCGCTTGAACCACTCGTGCTGGTCGGAGGAGTGGTTCGGGACCAGGTCGACGATGATCCGCAGGCCCAGCCCGTGGGCGTCGCGGATCAGCGCGTCCGCGTCCAGCAGATTGCCGAACATCGGGTCCACCGCACGGTAGTCGGCGACGTCGTAGCCGGCGTCGGCCTGCGGGGAGGCGTAGAAGGGGGACAGCCAGACGGCGTCCACACCCAGATCACGCAGGTACGGGAGTCGGGAACGTACGCCCGCCAGGTCGCCCATGCCGTCGCCGTTGCTGTCGGCGAAGCTGCGCGGATAGACCTGGTAGATCACCGCGTCCCGCCACCAGTCGCCGCGCTGGGCTTTGGCGGAGTTCGGTGCCGGGGCGGTGGCGTAGTGCTGCTGGCTCATGGCGTCCTTGGTACGTAACAGGGGCGTGGGGTCAGAGGTGTCGGTGTCGGGTGTCGTTCGAGACGGTCGCGGTGACAGCGGGGTCGGATGGTCACCGCGACCGCCTCGGGTCCGGGGAGGGGCGTCACCCCTTGGTGCCGCCCGCGGTGAGGCCCGTCACCAGGTTCTTCTGCACCAGGTAGAAGAACGCGGACACCGGTACGGCGACCAGGACCGCCGTCGCCGCCATCAGGTTGCGCTGGGCGTCGTGTTCGCTGACGAAGCTCTGCAGACCGACGGCGAAGGTGTACTTCGTGTCGGACAGCATGAACGTCGAGGCGAAGGCGACCTCGCCGAACGCGGTGATGAAGCTGTAGAACGCGGCGACCGCGAGCCCCGGCTTGGCGAGGGGCAGGATCAGCCGGGCGAACGTGCCGAAGGGGGTCAGCCCGTCGACGCGTCCGGCCTCGTCGATCTCGAAGGGGATCGTGTCGAAGTAGCCCTTGAGCAGCCAGGCGCAGTAGGGCACGGCCGTCGAGCAGTAGACGAGGACGAGGCCGAGGTAGCTGTCGACGAGCTTCAGTTCCGAGAGGATCTCGTACATCGGCACCATCAGGACGGCCACCGGGAACATCTGCGTGAACAGGAGCACCCACATGAACTTCCGGTAGCCCGGGAAGCGCATACGGGAGACGGCGTAACCGGTGGTCGCCGCGATCAGCACCCCGAGGACGGTGGTGCCGAGCGAGACGACGAGGGTGCTGACCAGCCAGTCGAAGAACGGTGTCTCCTGGAGCACGTGCGAATAGTTGGCAAGGGTCATTTTGCCGAAGATGCGCCCGGGATGCAGGTAATCGTCCTTGTCCGGGCCGAGGGACAGGAAGACCAGCCAGGCGATCGGGAAGAGCGCGGCCAGGCTCGCCACGATCAGGATGCCGTGGGAGGCGAGGGAGCCGGCGAGGCTGTTCTCGCCGCGTCGGCGGCTGCGGCGCGGGGCCGTCTTCGTCGTCGGCGTCGCGTCCGCCGGAGCCGTGGTCCCGACAGGGGTCGTGCTCGTGGTCGTACTCATGGGGGCTCCTGCCTCAGATCGCGAGCTGCTGCTCATCGCGGTTCAGCCAGCGGCGGTAGACGGAGGTGAAGACGATCAGGATGGCCAGCAGCAGGATGCCGTAGGCCGCCGACTGCGCGAAGTCACGCGGCTGCTGTCCGAAGCCGAGGTAGTAGGCCCAGGTCACGAGGATCTGCGCCTCGGGCGCGGTGTCGCCGAACAGCAGGAAGATGACGGCGAACTGGTTGAACGTCCAGATGATGCCGAGGAGGACGACGGTGGAGCTGACGGAGCGCAGGCCCGGCAGGGTGACGTACCGGAAGCGCTGCCAGGCGCTCGCGCCGTCCATCTCGGCGGCCTCGTAGAGGGAGGTGTCGATGGACTGGAGTCCGCCGAGCAGCGAGAGCATCATGAACGGCACCCCGCACCAGGTGTTGACCATGATCGCGGCGAACCGCTGCCAGAAGGTGTCCTCCAGCCACAGCGGGGCCGGCAGATGCAGCGCTTCGAGGGCGGTGTTGATGACCCCGCCGTCGGCGAGCATGAACCGCCAGCCGAAGACGGTGACGAAGGTGGGCACGGCCCACGGCAGGACCAGGATCAGCCGGTAGAGGGTGCGTCCGCGCAGCTTCTGGTTGAGCAGCAGCGCGAGACCGAGGCCGATGGAGAAGGTCACGGTGACGCAGAGCGCCGTCCAGACGATCGTCCAGACGAAGTGCGACCAGAAGCGGTCGTAGGAGGTGGGGCCCCAGAGGATGTCGGCGTAGTTGCCGAAGCCGATGAACTCGTAGGTCGCCTCGATGTGGTTGGCGCCGATCGTGCGCGCCGAGTTGAGGCTGTTGGCGTTGGTGAGGGTGAGGTAGAAGCCGCGCGCCAGCGGATACAGCACCAGGACGCCGAGCACGACGACGACCGGGGCGATCATCGCGTACGCGTACCAGTACCGCTGGTACGACTGCCTCAGACGCGTCAGCCGGCCGGGGCGCCCGCCCGGTTCACCTCGGCGCTTGCCGGTCGCTCGGTCGATGGCGACTGTCATCGTTCGACACCTTCTGGAAGATCACTGCCCATCACCGGCAGTGCGGGGGCTGGGACTGCTCTGGGGGACGGTCCGGTGGCCGCCGCGTCCGTCCCCCGAGGGCCGGGGCGGACGCGGCGGCCAACCGGGGTCACTTGCTGAAGTCCGGGACCAGCTTGGCGATCGCGGTCTCCGCGTTGCCGAGGCCCTTGTCCAGGGACTCCTTGCCGCCGGCGATCGCGAGCAGCTCGGTGTCGAGCGGGCCCCACAGGGAGCTGTACTCGGGCAGCTCGGGGCGCGGCTGGGCGGCGGCGAGCACGGTCTGGTAGCCGGCGATGCCCGGGTCGGCCTTGACCTCGGCGGTGTAGGCGTCGTCACGCGTGGGCAGCGTGGAGTTCTTCAGGGCGATGGTCTCCTGGGACTTCGCCGAGGTCATGAAGTTGACGAACTTCAGCGACGCCTCCTGCTTCGCCTTGTCCGAGCCGGCGTAGATCGACAGGTTGTGACCGCCGGTCGGGGCGCCCGCCTTGCCGGAGGAGCCCGCCGGGACGGTGGCGATGCCCAGGTTGGCCTTGTCCTTGAACGCGGCGCCCTTGTAGAAGTTGGTGATCTCCCACGGGCCCTGGATGATCGAGGCGACCTTGCCGTTGACGAAGGCGTCCTGGATGTGGGCGTAGGCGTCGGCGGTGGTGTCCGCCTTGTGCAGGCCCTTGCCGTCGAAGAGCTCCAGCCAGGTGCCGTACGCCTTCTTGGCCTCGGCGGAGTTCACGGTGATCTTCTTCTGCGCGACGTCGACGGTGTCGGTGCCGTCGCCGTAGAGGAAGGACTGGGCGTAGTAGGCCTGGGTGGAGCCCCAGTAGCCGTCGACGCCGGTCTCGTCCTTGACGGTGGCGGCGGCCTTCTTCAGGTCGTCCCAGGTCTTCGGGGCCTCGACGCCGGCCTTCTCGAAGAGCGCCTTGTTGTAGACGAGCGCGAGGGTGTCGGTGACGAACGGGACGCCGTAGGTCTTGCCGTCGTACTGGGCCTGCTTGATCAGATTGGGCTGGAACTTGTCCTGGTCCTTGAGGGCCTCGGTGCCGTCGAGCGGCAGGAAGAAGCCCTTCTTGGCGAAGGCGGGGGTCCAGCCGACCTCGGAGCGCAGGATGTCCGGGGCGCCCGTGGCGCCGGCGGCGGTGTCGAACTTGTTCTGCGCCTGGTCGAAGGGCACGTTGACGTACTTGACCTTGATGTCCTTGTTGGCGGCCTCGAACTCCTTGACCAAGGCCTTGTACGTCGGTGCCTCATTGGTGGCGTTGGAGGTGTCCCACCAGGTGATGGTGACCGGACCGTCGGCCGAGTCGCCGCTGTCGCTTCCGCCGCAGGCCGTCGCCGTGAGGGCGATCGACGCCACCAGCGCGGTGGCCGCTATGCCACGCCGCATGAGATCTCCTTGAGGGTGAAAGCCCGTGTGCCGGGCGGGAGGGCCCCGTCTGCCGTCCCGCCGAGTTGCCGCCGCGCCGTCGCCGCCGCCGGGCGTGGCCGAACGTAACAGCGTTGTAAGCGCGACGAAAGACCTTGCTGCAAAAAATTGCAACAACAGGCGATGGTTACCGGCCCGTGACCTGTGCTCGACTTGGCCGAAACCTGACATCAGGGCCGGTCAACTGGGGTCCACAGCACCATGCAAGACTCTGCAAGCTCTTGCCACCACCGACCGGGGCCGCCATCATCGGCCTGTCAGCGCCTTGCGAAGGCCACCCCTTCCGTATGCGGGGCGCCCCCACGGACACCGACCAGAATCACGAGGGACCGCGATGACGCAGCAGCCCGCGGCGGGCCGCATCCACGCCCGCACCCGGCGCAGGGCCGGTGGGCAAGCGCAGGCCCGGCCGGTACAGTCCAGTGCTGTGACCACACGGCTTGCCGACATCGCAGCCCAGGCGGGGGTCAGCGAGGCGACTGTCAGCCGCGTCCTGAACGGGAAGCCGGGCGTCGCCGCGACCACTCGCCAGTCCGTCCTGGCCGCCCTCGACGTCCTGGGCTACGAGCGGCCCGTACGGCTGCGGCAGCGCAGCGCGGGCCTGGTGGGCCTCATAACCCCGGAGCTGGAGAACCCCATATTCCCGGCCCTGGCCCAGGTCATCGGCCAGGCGCTGACCCGGCAGGGCTACACGCCGGTGCTCGCCACGCAGACCCCCGGCGGTTCGACGGAGGACGAGCTGACGGAGATGCTCGTCGACCGGGGCGTCGCCGGCATCATCTTCGTCTCCGGGCTGCACGCCGACACCTCGGCCGACATGCAGCGCTACGAGCAACTGCGCGCCCAGGGCGTGCCGTTCGTCCTCGTGGACGGCTTCTCCCCGAAGGTGCAGGCCCCCTTCATCTCCCCGGACGACCGGGCGGCGATGGCCCTCGCGGTGACGCATCTGGTGTCCCTCGGGCACACCCGGATAGGCCTGGCCCTCGGACCGAAGCGTTTCGTGCCGGTCCAGCGCAAGATCGAGGGTTTCGTGCGGACCATGCAGGACCAGCTGGGGCTGGCGGCCGCGACGGTCGAGTCCGAGCTGGTCCAGCACTCGCTGTACACCCTGGAGGGCGGCCAGGCGGCGGCCCTGGCGCTCATCGACCGGGACTGCACGGCGGTGGTGTGCGCGAGCGACATGATGGCGCTGGGCGCGATCCGGGCGGCCCGGCAGCAGGGTCTTCAGGTGCCGCGGGACGTCTCGGTCGTCGGCTTCGACGACTCCCCGCTGATCGCCTTCACGGACCCGCCCCTGACGACCGTCCGCAAGCCGGTCCCGGCCATGGGGCAGGCGGCGGTGCGCACGCTGCTGGAGGAGATCGGCGGGACTCCGGCGCCGCACAGTGAATTCGTGTTCATGCCGGAACTGGTGGTGCGGGGATCGACCGCCTCGGCTCCTGGGGAACGGAACCGTACCTGAACTCGTACCTGAGGCGGAGAAGTGGGGAACGATGCGATACGTACGGAGGAGAGTCCCCTCAGCCCTACCCCGACGGACGTGCGTGACGAACCCGACCAGAGGATGATCGGTGGGGTACCGCTTTTCTGGCAGACTCTGTGCCCATGGGTGACTCGACCGTGACGACACTGGAGGAAGGCCGGGAGCAGGCCGCTCCGCGGTCCGTCACGGATGCGCCGGGGCAGGGGTTCCTGCACCGGCTGAGGGTTCCGCGCAGGCCGCGTCTCTGGTTCGAGATCCTGCTGATCGCGGTGAGTTACTGGACGTACTCACTGATCCGCAACGCGGTCCCCGAGCAGAAGACGCAGGCACTGGAGAACGCCGACTGGATCTGGAAGGTGGAGCACCACCTCGGGATCGCGGTCGAGGAGACGATCAACCACTCCGTGAACTCGGTGACATGGCTGATCGTCGGCATGAACTACTACTACGCGACCCTGCACTTCATCGTCACGCTCGGTGTCCTGGTGTGGATCTACCGTAGCCATCCGGGCCGTTACGCGGCGACCCGTCTGGTCCTCTTCGCCACCACCGCCGTCGCCCTGGTCGGCTACTACTTCTATCCGCTGGCCCCGCCCCGGCTGATGACCAACGAGAACTTCATCGACACGGTCGTCGTCCACCAGACCTGGGGCTCGATGGCCTCCGGCGATCTGAAGAACATGTCCAACCAGTACGCGGCGATGCCCTCGATGCACATCGGCTGGTCGCTGTGGTGCGGGCTGACGATCTTCGCGCTGGCGTCGGTGCCGTGGGTGCGGGTGCTGGGCCTGCTCTACCCGGCCCTGACCCTCGTCGTGATCGTCGCCACCGCCAACCACTTCTGGCTGGACGCGGTCGGCGGCATGCTCTGCCTCGCCTTCGGCTTCGCGGTCGCCCGCCTCTGGTACGGCGCGCTGCCGTACGCCCTGCCGCGCCAGGTGGCGGGCCGGGGCGGGGAGCCGGAGCTGGAGCCGGTCAAGGCCTAGGGCCTGTCTTCACATTCCCGCCGTCGCCCGGAGGGCGGCCCCGCGGCGTCAGGTGCGTGCTCTCGGCGTGCCGGGCCC